>DDFD01000002.1 GCA_002337005.1 Flavobacteriales bacterium UBA1937
GTAGTTTCGCCGTCTGAAGCCGTAATTTTTAATATCTCGTTATCTAATTCAAAAAGAAAATTTTCTAAAATAGGTCTTGATTGCGAACTAGAAATTACTCCACTTACAATCTGTAGAGCTTTTTGTAATTCACCACTTGCAACAATAAATTTCATAAATTAAAATTATATTTAGTACACAAATATACGACTTTGAAAAGAATAGACAAACTTGAAAATCATTAATTTTTAATCAGTTTTCAACATTGACAGAATATTAACTTTTCTGTATTCATTAATTCTGTGATCAAAGATATCAGCAGAGTAATAAGTTACATTTACTTTTTTGCCTACCAGTTCGTTATACTTTTTTTCGAGTTCTATGTTCGATTCTACGTTTGAAATCCAATAAAACTTGGTAAGAATATTATTGTCTCCTTTCAAGTAAAAAATTACAAAATTTTCTTTTTCAATTTTAGTGACTTCACCGTGCATTAATTCTTCTTTAGAAACTTCTGCACTACTTTCTTCCATAGCGCCAGTTTTATCCATTATTTCTAAAAACTTATCACCACATTCCCCCATCATCAGCATTGCCATTTTAGCACCGAAATCTTCTGTTTTAGCATTGTCACCAAAATCTTTTTCTACATCCATACCATATTCTTTCTTGATTTCATTTTTGTAAGGTACAGAAACTTTTATCATACAAAGACCAAATTGCATCTGCATTTTTTCTTTGTTACTTTCTTCGGCTTTAATTTCGTTTACACATTTGCACAAATCTTGACCTAGCTTTTTCTTAAAATCCTGAGCAAAATAAAAACTTGTAAAAAACGCAAAAATAAATAGTAAATTTTTTTTCATTGGTTATCAATTTTCAATGGTGTAAATTTATAAGAATTAATTATTTTTTCAAAATAAATCTAACACTTATGGAAAAAAATTGCCAAATTTTGAGATTTGGCATTTTTTTTATTATTTAAAGTTAAATTGATAGGTAAATCCTGCATGAAACCACCTTCCCGGCATCGGAACTAGAGAGGTTTCTATATAATCTGAATTGGTAATATTATTCACTAAAACATAAACATTAAAATTCTTAAACTGATAACTAATTTTATCATCTAACAGATTATAACTCCCCAGATTCACCCTTTCATTATATCTGTAAATCAATTCATTAGACAGACCTTTATAATTATTTCTAAGTTTAGCTACAAATTGATGTCTCAGATTATCTAAAGAGTATCTTGAAACAATGGCTTTAGCTAAATTTTGATTATCCAAATAAGTATATCCGAAAGAATAACCTAACCAATTGTTTATTTGATGATTAGCTTCTACCTCGAAACCTTTGGTTTCTAATGTTCCTATATTCTGCGCAGTCCATAGCGATGTAGGTGTAGCTTTTTGCCAATCAATTGCATTTTCTGTTTTTCTCCAAAACATACTGTATTTCAAATAGTTTTGCCCTTCTTGATATTGATAACCAAATTCTCCAGACCATGCCATTTCTGCCTTTAAATTAGGATTCCCCTGCTCTGCTCTGCTTACATAATACAAATCTGTATAGGTAGGAATTCTATTTACTTTAGCAAAATTTACATAGAATTTATTATTGTCTTCGTTGTAGCTCACATCAATTCCGGGTAAGAAATAATCTTTTCCGTCACTGAATTTAGTCCAAGAAATTCCTGGAGATATATTAAGGTTTTCATTAAATAAAGAAAAATGATGTTCTAAAAAAGCCTGAGAAACAAATCTCTCTCTGCTTCCTAAATTATTACTTGCTAAAAATTCTTTTCTAAGATCTGCTCCAATTCCTGTAATCCCTAATTTTGATTTAAAATTTGCGCTTACATCTACTCCTACATTATTGCCAATGTGCATATTTCTATAGTAAGAAGGATTGTTTCTTAGAAATAAATACATATCTTGAGATCTTCTCCAATAGGTTTTTGCATTGAAATTGATATTTTCCGAAAGCTTTTTCTCAAAAACCGCAGAAACCAGAGAAACCTGTACTTCTTCGTATTGGTCTGTAAAAGCGGGTGAAGCATAAAAACCATTTGCCCCGAATTTTTTCTCTTGAATTCCTGCCATCAATTTCAGATTCCCATCTTTTATGGCAAGATTATTTTGATACCAAATATTTTTAATTTTATAATCCGTATTATATCTATAACCATCAGATTCAGAATTATTTACTTGAATAAAATTTCTAAATTTCTCCGTACCAAAATTAGAAGCTGCACCATAAGTATAACTATTAAAATCACCACCTTCACCTCTTATTGTAAGGTCATTTATAGAATTAGGTTTTGTAATGATATTCACAACCCCAGCATAAGCACCATTGCCGAAACCTCTTGCAGCAGTCCCTTTCAAGATTTCTATTTTTTCTACAGAAGCCAAATCAAAAGGAAGATTCATAGAATTATGACCAGTTTGTGAATCTGCCATTCTAATTCCGTTGACCAAAAGTAAAACTTGCTCAAAGCTACTTCCTCTGATAGACAAATCTGTTTGCACACCATTAGCACCGCGTTTTCTAATGTCCATCCCAGTGTAATATGCCAAAACCTCTTCTACGCTATGTGCGGCAGATTTTTGAATTTGCATTTTATCAATAATCGTAACATTTACAGTACTTTTCTTCAGTGGTAAATCCATTAATTTACCTGTAATGGTTACTTCGTCTATATTTTTCTCTTGTGCATTTGCATTAGAAATCAATCCAAATATTGCTAAGCTTATAATTAGTTTTTTCATATTTTATTTTTGATAAAAAATCGGGCAAATTTATATGATTTTTTTAATTTTCAAATAAAAACAGAGATTAAATTTTAGAAATAAAAAAAGCCCAACAAACGTTGAGCCTTAATTTTTTGACAATTATTGCTAATTATCTCATTTTCATCAAATGTGCAATCAAATGTTCAATGATTTTTTTCATAACGATTTTAATTACAATTTGAAGAACAAAGATTATCAATTTTTTTCAAAAAACCAAATGTTTGTTTAAAATTTCCTCAACAATTTTAGAATCACAGCTTCTCCATTTTTTCCAAAAAAAATTCCGTAATTTTGCTATTCTTCAATTTGCTATGACTACAACACAAGACATTGACATCAAAAAACATATTTTCGTAAAAAATGCACATCTTAATAACCTGAAACATATAGATGTACTGATTCCGAAAAACAAACTTATTGTAATAACTGGAGTTTCTGGTAGCGGGAAATCTTCGCTTGCTTTCGACACCATTTATGCAGAAGGACAAAGACGTTATGTAGAATCTTTGAGTTCTTATGCTAGACAATTTTTAGGAAAATTAGAAAAACCAAAAATTGATGACATCAAAGGTTTGGCGCCATCTATTGCAATTCAGCAGAAGGTAATTTCTTCTAATCCTCGTTCTACAGTAGGAACTTCTACAGAAATCTACGACTATATGAAATTGCTTTTTGCTAGAGTTGGCAGAACATTTTCACCCATTTCTGGTAGCGAAGTAAAAAAAGACAATGTAACTGATGTTATCAATTTCATCGAAAAAAACGAAGGAAAAACGTTTCTTTTAAGAGCACCACTTCAATTTGAGGTTAAAAAATTCAAAGATTTACTTAAAACTTTGAAAGTTGCAGGTTTTACAAGGATAGAAGTTGCAGGGAATGTTGCCAATATCGAAGATTTAGAAAGTTTCGGTTTCGTTCCAGAAGAATCGATGGAAATAAATTTAGTGATTGATAGATTTTCTTATGAAAACGACGAACAATTTCTGCAAAGATTGGCAGATTCTGTACAAATGGCGTTTTATGAAGGTCACGGAACTTGTTCTTTGAAAGAAATTGAAAGTGGAAAAATCAAAGAATTTTCAAATAAATTTGAATTAGACGGAATAACATTCAACGAACCGAATGTTCATTTTTTTAGTTTTAATAATCCTTTTGGTGCTTGTCCGGAATGTGAAGGTTACGGAAAAGTAATAGGAATAGACGAAGATTTAGTAATCCCGAATAAAAATTTATCTGTTTTTGAAGATGCAGTAGCTTGTTGGCGTGGCGATTCTATGAGCGAATGGAAAAAAGATTTCATAAAAAAAGCGAAAGATTTCCCGATTCATAAACCGTATTATCAACTCACGAAAGAGCAGAAAAATTATCTTTGGAGAGGCGAAAAAAATAGAAATTTTCCTACGATTGATAATTTCTTTAAAATGTTGGAAGAAAATTTGTACAAAATTCAGTACAGAGTAATGCTTTCCAGATATCGTGGAAAAACAACTTGCCCTACTTGCGAAGGAAAACGTCTTCGTCCTGAAACGGAATATGTAAAAATTGATGGCCACGATATTCAATCTTTGGTAGAAATTCCTTTAGATGAATTGCTTCCATTGATGAAAAGCCTAAAACTCAACAAACACGATGCAGAAATCGCCAAAAGATTAACGTATGAAATCAACACTCGTTTAGAATTTTTGAATAAAGTTGGACTTGGATATTTGACTTTAAATAGAACTTCTAACACGCTTTCTGGCGGTGAATCGCAGCGAATTAATCTCGCAACTTCGCTCGGAAGTTCTTTGGTAGGAAGTATTTATATTCTTGATGAACCAAGTATTGGTTTGCATTCTAGAGACACCGAAAATTTAATTGAAGTTCTTAAAAATCTGCGTGATTTAGGAAATACCGTAATTGTGGTAGAACATGATGAAGACGTGATGAAAGCAGCGGATTATATTATTGATATTGGTCCTGAAGCTGGATTTTTAGGCGGTGAATTGGTTTTTGCTGGTGATTTCAAAGAATTAAAAGATGCCGATACTTTAACCTCGAAATATTTAACGGGAAGATTAGAAATAGAAGTCCCAAAAACCAGAAGAAAACCGAAAGAATTTATCAAGATTAAAGGAGCGAGACAAAATAATCTCAAAAATATTGATGTAAATGTTCCGTTGGAAGTTCTTACTGTGATTTCGGGCGTTTCGGGAAGCGGAAAATCAACTTTAATGAAAGAAATTCTCACGAATGCCATTCAAATAGAATTAGGAATGGGCGGTAAAAAATCCGATTATGATTCTGTGGAATTTCCTAAAAAAGTGATTCAAAATATAGAATTGATTGACCAAAATCCTATCGGAAAATCGTCTCGTTCTAATCCTGTAACTTATCTTAAAGCTTATGACGACATCAGAGATTTATTTGCGAAACAAAAATCTGCGAAAGTTCAGGGTTTAAAACCGAAACATTTTTCTTTCAACGTTGATGGCGGAAGATGTGATGAGTGCAAAGGTGACGGCGTAATTACAGTTTCGATGCAATTTATGGCGGATATTGAACTGGAATGCGAACATTGCCATGGAACACGTTTTAAAGACGAAATTTTGGAAGTAAAATATGATGAAAAAAACATTTCGGATATTTTACATATGACTGTGGATGAAGCTCTAGAATTTTTCTCTGAAAATCACGAAGAAAAAATTGTAACCAAGCTAAGACCGCTTCAAGATGTAGGCTTAGGTTATTTACAACTCGGGCAAAGTTCTTCTACCCTTTCTGGTGGTGAAGCGCAACGTGTAAAATTGGCTTCGTTTTTGGTAAAAGGAGCTACCACAGAAAAAACACTTTTTGTATTTGATGAACCAAGTACAGGATTGCATTTTCATGATATTAATAAATTGCTAAAATCTTTGCAAGCGCTTATCAATTTAGGACATTCTGTAATTGTAATAGAACACCAACCAGATATTATAAAATCAGCAGATTACATTATAGACATTGGTCCTGATGCAGGAAAACACGGTGGCGAAGTGGTTTTTGCAGGAACTCCTGAAGATTTAGCGAAAGACAAAATCTCTAGAACAGCGAAGTTTGTAAAAGAAAAATTGTAAAAATTGAGAGGTTCAAAGAAGTGATTTATCACAATCCACAAAAAAATTGTGAAGAAAATGTGAATATTAACATTGAGTTAATATACTGATTCAAAATATTTTGTAATTTTAATACAGAAAATTAAGGTTATGAAATTTTCTTTGCCAATCGCATCAGAAATCACAATTAAATTTGAGATAAAAATTTAAGGGAAGCATCGTCGGCTTCCCTTTTCTTTTGCCATTAACTAAAAAAAATGAGATGTCTTTATCTACTGAAACGCTTTCTAAAGAAGCGTTTCTTTTATTTATTAATTCTTAGAGCCTGTTTATATTTTATCGAAAAAAAAGTTTATAACTCTTAAAAACTATCTTTACATTATTTTTTTGCTCTTTTAAGCCTATTCTTCACTTTTCATTTTTGATTTATCCCGATAAATCTGCAATTAAAAAGCAAAAAATCCTTCTTAAAATAGTTATAAAAAATAATTGTAATAAAATTTAAACAGGCTCTTAATTTTAATAGAATTATCATCCTACTCTCTATTAAATCACCAATTGACTCTGCCTAATCTTCGATTTCGTGGCTCATCAATTGAATTAAAAAAAATTAGTTTTGAAATTAAACCCACAAAACGGGCTAAAGCACGTTTCTATTGATAAAAATCAATATAATTTTTGGATAAAATTTTCATATTTTTGAAATTCCAAATTTGGCCTCATAGTTCAATGGATAGAATAGAAGTTTCCTAAACTTTAGATCCAAGTTCGATTCTTGGTGGGGCTACTTTTTCAATTGATGGTAAGTTTTTTCTTTACCCAATCTTTTTTTTGGCGTGAAATAGGAACTTCAAAATCATTTTCTAAACAAAGAAAATCACCTTGATTTTTTATCATGCTTTTCACAAAATTTTTGTTGACCAAATGAGATTGATGGCACCTGATAAAATCATAATTTTTTAGTAAAATTTCATATTCGTGAATTGCAGTACTCGATAATATTTCTTCTCCATTTTTAAGATAAATAAAAGTATAAGAGTTTTTACTCTCACAACGAATTATTTCACTTACTAAAACAAATCTAGTTTCTTTTACAGAGGAAACAGCAATTTTATGCTTGGTTTTATCATTCTCATTTTTAAAATATTCTAGTAAATTTTCTATCGATTGATTGTACTTTTTATCCTTAATTTTAGACATTGCTTTATCTATAGCAATTCTCAAATCATTAATATCAATAGGTTTTAAAATATAATCCAATGCCGAAAATTTAATAGCATCTATTCCATACTCACTAAATGCTGTCACAAAAATGACTTCAAAATCCTTATTCCCAAGTTGTTTTAGAAGTTCAAAACCATTCTTTTCTGGCATTTCTATGTCTAAAAAAATAAGTTCTGGATGATTTTTTTCAAATTTCAAAAAAGCCTCATCTACAGAATTTGCAACATCTGAAACCAAAACTTTATCTGAAAAATATTTATTCAAAATACTTTCTAGATTTTTAATACCGTTCAATTCATCATCTACCAGAAGTGCCTTAATCATATTTTAATAAATTTTTATACGTCAAAATGACTTTTGTACCATGTTCTGTTTTCACAAAAGATAAATTAATTTTTATCAAATTAGAAGTTTGATTAAATAGGTTGATTTTCTCTTTGGTTAATTTGATTCCTATTCCTTTAAATTCTTTTTGATAATCAAATCCGTTTCCGTTGTCTTCTATTTCGTAAACCAAATTGTCTTCATTTTTAGAGATTTTCATCTTAATTTTACCGTTTTCCTTTAGTCTAGAAACACCGTGTTTTACAGCGTTTTCAAGAATTGGTTGTGCCAAAAGTGGAATAACATCTAAATTATCAACATCTAATTTTTCGTCAATAATCATTTCAAAAATAAAAGGAAATCTCAAATTTTCTAGTGAAATATAATTTTTTAATGCATTGATATCTTGACCTAAAGTAATGGTTTCTTTTTGTCCGAAATCTACAATATTTCTCATCAACTTCGCAAAATCACTCAGGTAAATATTGGTTTTTTCTAATTCACCGTTATTCACCAAACCTTGTATTGAATTTAACGAATTGAAAACAAAATGCGGATTAAGTTGCGTAGAAAGCGATTGCATTTTTAGCCTTTGCCATTCTATTTTTTTCTTGTTATTTCTAATTTTAATAATATAAATGCTAACTAAAATTAAAACAATTAACAGAGAAATTCCTAAAACTTGTACCCAAAGATCTTGATACCAATATTTATCAGTGAAATAATTAAATACAATATATTTTTTGCTTCCTGTATATCTTACCTGCAATTGGTAATCATTCCCTTTTTTGAAATCTTTCAAGATAATATAATCATCTGCCAAATTCCATTTTCCGTCACCGTTTTTTCCATTGGTAATTAAACGATATTCTAGCATGTTTTTGGAAGTCACATTTTTTCTATGACGAAAAAAAAGTATTCTTTTTACATTCTCACCAACTTTAGTTGGATGATTATTAGAAATTGAAAAATAACTGCTAGGCAAATCAGTAAATAAATCTTTTTGTAAATTTTTACTTCTAAAATTTTGGAGTTGATTAATGAAATTCTCTAAAGATATGTCCGAATTATTATCAAATGAAATAGCCGAAAAAGGCACCTCATCATCATACTTTTTTGTAAAAGTGTAGTAAACTGCTTCTTTACTGTTCTTTTTTCTTAAATAGAATTTCACAACATCACCATTCTTTAATTTTGTTTTAAACAAATCATAGAATGTACTTTTAACTGTAGGTAAATTTTTAATTGGTGAAAAAACTTCAGTCTTTTTTTCATTTGAAGCAATTAAACTCCAAGGCACAATGATTTGATTATTTTTAACAATTTGAAACTCTAGTTGATTTATATTTTTGAAATTAATTTTAGAATCAAATTCATCAATCCCAGAAAAACCAATATACTGAGGAAAATTCTCAAAATACCTTATCTCTAAAACCTCTCCGTAAATATTAATCTTATTTTCGAGAAATGGGCTTTCAATTTTATCAGAAACCCTATCTTTTTCATTTTCTCTCAAGAAAAAATTATTAGAAAACACCACAGATTCTCCTTTGAAATCAAGTAGATAATTATCTCTTTGAGCTAAAATAGATTGAGAAATAAACAACAAAAACAACGCTAAAACAAACTTTTTCATAAGTAATTAATTTTAATTTGTAGCAAATGTATTGTTGTCTTTTTTTCTGTAATTAGAATTTTTGAATTTGGAATATTTCATCTTGAATTTTGCAATAAAAACAAAGGAAAGCATGTGCCTTCCTTTTATAATTTATTTTTTATCAACCACTATTCTGTCTTTTCGGTTTGCCAATTCCCAAGCAGTAGCAAATACCAATTGTGTTCTTTTTTGCAATAAAGGAAAATCTATTTTATCTACATCATCCGTAGGCTGGTGATAATCTGCGTGAATTCCGTCAAAGAAAAACGCAACCGGAACACCGTGTTTTGCAAAGTTGTAATGATCACTTCTATAATACAAACGTTGAGGATCTTTCGGGTCATCATATTTATAATTGAGCTCTAGGTTGTGTGTAATTTTGTTAGCAGCTTCATTGATGACTTTTAACTCAGAAGACAACATTTCTGAACCAATAACATACACATAATTCTTGCCTTCGTTCTCTTTATCACTTCTGCCAATCATATCGATGTTTAGGTCAACTACCGTATTTTTCATATCAAACACAGGATTTTCCGAATAATATTTAGAGCCCAATAAACCGTGTTCTTCACCTGTAACGTGTAGAAATAAGATAGAGCGTTTCGGACCTTTCCCTTCTTTTTTGGCTTGTTGGAAAGCTTCGGCAATTTCCATTACAGCTACCGTTCCGCTACCATCATCATCTGCACCATTATAGACTACTCCATCTTTGGTTCCTACGTGGTCGTAATGAGCAGAAACCACGATAATTTCTTCTGGTTTCTCTGTACCTTCTATAAATGCTAAAATATTTTCGGATTCTGGTAATTCTTTTCCTCTGCTTTTTAGAGCTTCTTTTGGTACAGTTTGGTAATAGCTTCCTAATGCTTTAGGATAAGAAACACCTATATTTTTATAGAAGTTTATCATATATTTTCCCGCCTTTTTTTGTCCTTCAGAACCAGTATCTCTACCTTGCATTTCGTCTGAAGCAATTACGCTAAGGTTTTTCTTTAATTCTTCTGCTTTAATAGATGCATAAGCGTTTTTAAAAGCTTTGCCTTCATAAGAAAGGTTATTAGAAGCGCAACTATACAAAACCATAGAAGCTACTAATGGAACAAAAATTCTTGTTAATTTCATTTTTTCACAATTTTTAATAGGGTAAAAATACTATTTTTGAACAAACAATGAAAATGAAACTCCCGAAAAAACATCACGGTGCCGAAACGACCATCTTTGCAAAAATGACGGCTCTTGCCTTACAAGAAAATGCAGCCAATCTTTCGCAGGGATTTCCTGATGATGAAATACACCTCAACCTGAAAAAATTATTAGCAGAAGCTACAGCAAACAATTATAACCAATACGCTCCTATGAACGGATTGCCAATGTTGGTAGAAACTTTAATTGATTTTAATCAAAAAAGAAATATCTCTGTTTCTAAAGATGAATTGACCGTTATTCCTGGTGCTACGTACGGAATCTACACTGCTATTGCTTCTATTATAGAATACGGTGATGAAGTTATTGCGCTAGAACCTAGCTATGACAGTTACGTTCCTGCTATAGAAACCAATGGTGGAAAGCCTGTTTTTGTGAGTCTTAATGAACAGTTCGAGGCAGATTTTGAAGCAATCAAAAAAGCAATTACAGAAAAAACGAAGGCTATTATCATTAATTCTCCTCATAATCCTACCGGAAAAATCTGGAAAAAAGAAGATTTCGAACAACTCTATCAAATTATTAAAGACACAGAAATTATGGTGATTTCTGATGAAGTGTATGATTTAATCACTTTTGATGAAAATAAATTTTATAGCATTTGTCATCACCCTGAATTGAAAAACCGAAGTTTTGCCATTTTTTCTTTTGGAAAGATGTTTCACATTACAGGCTGGAAAGTTGGGTATATTCTTGCGCCTGAAGAACTGACCAAAGCTTTTAGAAATGTACATCAATATTTGTGTTTTAGTGTCAATACGCCTGCACAATATGCTTTGGCTAAACATTTAGAACATTTTGAGGTGAATGCCAATGCACTATATCTCCAACAAAAACGTGATTTTTTCTTATCTGAGATGAAAGATTTGCCTTTTAATTTCACCGAAAAAACAGAAGGAAGTTATTTCCAATTGGCGAAATACAACCAGATTTCGGATTTGGGAGATCTAGAATTTAGCATTTGGTTAACCAAAGAATGTAAAGTAGCGACCATTCCTTTGAGTGCATTCTATCAAGACCAAAGAAATACGAGTTTTGTGAGGTTTTGTTTTGCTAAAAAAGAAGAAACTGTGCTAAAAGCTGTAGAGAATTTAAAAAGATTTTTGTAACATTGTTCCTTCAAATATTATTTTGGCTTCCAATGAAAAATATCATCTCTTTTTTACTGTTTTTTTGCTTCATTACTTCTATTGAGGCTCAACAAAACAAATATTCTTCTTTAGGAAAAGATGACCGCGGAAATAGTGTTTCTTATCAAATAGACAAAACACTTCCTAATGAATTTTATTTTTGGCTAAAAGTAGAATATAAAAAAGAAAACGACCTAGATATTTCTAAAACCGAATTCTATATTCACGCCAAATGTGATAACAAAACCACAGGAGTTTTAAAATACAAAAATGATTGGAGAAAAGATGATAAGAACGACCAATTCTACGAATCCCCGAAAAATCTGGTAGAATATGCTCCTACTTTAGAAGACAATAAAATCTATCCTTTGTTTAAAAAATATTGTAATTAGTTTAATTGTTTATTTCTAAACATCCCTTAGTAAAGCCTATAATTTATCTAATTTAAAATAACCGTTGTAGATTTTATCTTCTGAAACATAGTCTGTTTTGGTAATTTTTAAACTGAATTTTTCTTTTTGAGAAAGCGGTAAAATATCTTCTACGGCAAAAGCATCATCTACATCTAGAGCATATTTATCATCAATATGGCTAGAAGCACCGTTTGGTTGATTGTAATCTTTATAAAAAGCAGAAGATTTTACTTTTCGAGTAGCTTCAGAAAGTGATTTTTCTACCACCAAAACTTGCTGATGATATTCCTGCAAAACATATAATTATTTAGAGTTTCTCTTATTTTCCACCAAATAGGAATATTTACTTTTTTAATTTATTGGTTAATTTCTCAGTTTCATTGTATGGCATCATACTATTATATTCTAATTGCCCTGTTGATATTTTTTCAGAAATCATAGGCATTGTAATAATTTTTTTATCAATAATTAATGCAATACCATTACCAATATTATTAGATGTGATTTTCCTTAATTTTTCAACTCCTTTATCTTTAAATTTAAAAATAACTGTAGGGTAATTTTTTCCATTATCTTTTAGAATTATATCTTTAATATCTAATGAAGAAAGAAAGGGCAAATCATCCATTTTCAAAGAATTTTGATTGTTATGTGTTTTTTGTTCAACTACTAAGTAAAAGCCATTCTCTTTTTCATATTTATTATCTATAAATTTTCTAAGATAACTTAACATATAATTTTGTAACTCCTTTTCTTCTTGAGTCTCTATTTTTCCATCTATTGCAACATCAACTACATCTGTTCTATTTTGGGAAAATAATAGATACGAAGATGTAATTCCTAAAATTATTGCTATTTTTCTCATATAATTGTGGTTAAATATTAAAAAATCATAAAAAGAATTGCTAAAACTTATCATCATCTGCAAGTAATGTATATTCTAAGTTCCCCTTCATTAGTTTAACAAATATAAAAAATATAGCTGAAAGTAAAATACGGAAATTCGTAATAATATTAAAAAACTGATGAAAATCAACAAACCCTTTCTGCGTTACCATTGTTGTGGATAAAACGCAAAAAGGGTAAATAAAAAAGCTGCAAAAAATCTAATTCTCACAGCCTTAAAAAACACAAATGATTATTCTTCGATTCCGAATTTTTTTAGAATTTTTTCTAGCAAACACCAGTTGGTAAATGCCGATTGAAACAGATTAAGACCTACAAAACCTGTGAGGTAAAACCAGTTTTCGCTTACTTTTAATCCTAAAAATAGGCTCAAAAGAATCATAAAACCTGCTACTGCGTGTATAATTCTTGTCTTCATATTTAGATTGATTTTTCTATATTTAAGGTTACTACATGTACTTTGGATTGAAACTCTTGTTTGGCATTGAAATTTTTTACTTTTTCGCAAACCTCATCCATTTTTTCATCTGCTACAAATGCCATAAACATCAGAGAGTTGCTCTCTGTAACATCTGAAGCAAACCAATTGTCTGCAAACGCTTCTTTGCCTTCAGCTTTGTAACCTTTCACAGCGGTGTAAGAGAATACGCTGACTCCTGAATGTACCAAAAGATCTTTTACATTTTTCTCAAATTCTTTGATGGTGGTAATTAATAGTAATTTCATAATATTGGGTGTTTGGTGATGGATATTAAAAGTTATGAGTTGGTAGTTCATGTTTTGTTTAGGATATTTTTTTTCTAAATTTCAACTTTAGGTCGCCAACTCATTACTGTTTTATTCTTCAGCTGTGGTATCATTAAATTCAATAGCTCTTTCAGAGTGAATTTTTTCCCATTTTTTCTTTTCAGACATATAGTAAATTAATGGTACTACAATTAAGGTCAAAAGTGTAGAAACAATAGCTCCGAACACCAATGAAATTGCTAATCCCTGAAAAATAGGGTCAAATAAAATAATAATGGCACCTATTACTACTGCACCTGTAGTTAATAAAATAGGTGTGGTTCTTACTGCTCCTGCATCTATAATCGCTTGTTTTATTGGGATACCTTCGTTTAATCTGATTTCTATAAAATCTATCAACAACACTGAATTTCTTACCATTACACCTGCTAAAGCAATCATCCCGATGAAAGAAGTCGCAGTAAAAAATGCGCCTAACAACCAATGTCCCAAAACAATACCTACCAAAGAAAGCGGTATAGCTACCATCATTACCATTGGTGTTTTAAAATTCTGAAACCAACCTACAATCAACATATAAATAATGATAATTACCACCGCAAAAGCAGCTCCTAAATCACGAAAAACTTCTAAGGTAATTTGCCATTCTCCATCCCATTTTACGGTAAAATCGCTTTCGTCATCAGGTTGTTTCATATAGAGTTCATTCAGTTTGTAACCTGTAGGTAATTTGATATTTTTGAGTTTGTCTTCCATTCCTAAAATGGCATACGCTGGACTTTCTAAACCGCCTGCCATATCTGCTAAAACATAAGCTACCCTTTTTTGGTCTTTTCTATAAATAGTTTTTGCTAAAGAATCTTTTTCTACTTTTACCAAATCTGCAACAGGAACCATATTTCCTTGTTGCCCTTTCACTTTCAGACTGGTAATATCTTGAAGGCTGGTTTTATCAGCATCGCTTAATTTCATCACAATATTTACTGGCTGGTTCGATTTTTCGTCATAGAGATAAGAAACAGGATGTTCGCCCAAAAGATAAGTTACATTTCCAATAATTTGTGCTGGCGCTATCCCATTTAACATACTTTTTTCTTTATCAGCCACCAATTTGAATTCGGTTTGAGGCGCTTCTGCCATCCAATCTACATCTACTACATCATCAGTATTTTGAAGTATTTTTTGTACTTGGTCTGCCACTTTTAATTGATCTTCGTAATTAGGGCCGTAAATTTCTGCAACAATGGTAGACAAAACTGGTGGACCAGGTGGAACTTCCACAATCTTAATATTCGCGCCATATTTTTTTCCAATTTTTTGAATTTCGGGTCTTATTTTTTTGGCTACATCATGGCTTTGTTCGCTGCGGTCTTCTTTGTGTAATAAATTCACCTGAATATCTGCCATATTGCTACCTCCTCTCAAATCGTAATGTCTTACCAATCCATTGAAAGTAATAGGTGCTGAAGAACCTACATATGATTGATAGTTCACCATTTCAGGGACAGTTTTCAGATATTGCGCCACTTCTTTGGCTACAGCATTGGTTCTTTCTAAAGTAGTTCCTTCAGGCATATCTATTACTACTTGCACTTCATTTTTATTGTCAAAAGGAAGCATTTTTACAGCAACCCATTTTGTAAAAAATGCCATTACCGAAATCATCAATAAAATAACGGTAATTCCCAGCATTGTCCACCTTCTTTTGCTATTATCTAAAAGAGGTTGTTCTATTTTTTTGTAGAATTTATAAATCCAACCAGTCTCTAAACCTTGTTCGTCTTTATGTTCTTGTTCGTCTTTTACTTTTAATAAATGGAAGCCTAAATACGGTGTAATCGTTAATGCTACAAAAAGTGAAAGCATCATTGCAATGGAAGCTCCAATCGGCATTGGCGACATATAAGGCCCCATCATTCCAGAAACGAAAGCCATTGGTAAAATTGCTGCAATTACGGTAAACGTTGCTAAAATAGTTGGATTTCCTACTTCATTAATCGCGAAAATAGCCGCTTGTTTGAAAGGCAATTTCTTCATATGGAAATGCCTGTGCATATTTTCTGCAATAATAATGCTATCATCTACTACAATTCCCACTACAAAAACAAGGGCAAAAAGCGTAATTCTGTTCAGCGTATAGCCCAACATATAATAACTGAATAAAGTTAAGGCAAACGTTAAAGGTACTGAGAAGAATACGACAAGACCACCTCTCCAGCCCATTGCAAGCATTACCAAAACCGTAACCGCCAAAATAGCAACACCTAAGTGCATCAATAATTCTGATACTTTATGAGAAGCTGTTTCACCGTAATTTCTGGTAACTTCTACGTGTACATCATTTGGAATAATTGTTTTTTTGAGTTGTTCTACTTTTTCTAAAATTTGTTCAGAAATTTTCATCGCATCTGCTCCTTTTACTTTAGAAATGGAAATGGTAGAAGCAGGATATTCGTCTTTAAATTTCTTAGCATTTTCAACATTATTGGCATATCCGAAGCTTACGTAATTGCTTGGCGATGAAGCACCATCTTCTACTTTGGCTATTTGTTTCAGATAAACGGGCATATTCTGTGAAGTTCCTACCACTAGATTTTCTACATCTTCTTGCGAAGCCAAAAACTGACCTGTGGTTAAAAGAAATTCTTGATCATTACTGCTGAAACTTCCAGATTGAGAACTCCCATTATTGGCTTGTATCATCTGCATTACACCTATAGCATCTACATTGCTTTCCGCCATTTTATCTTTATCTAAAATCACTTTGAGCTGTCTTGCTCTACCTCCAATAACACTGGTTAAAGAAACATCTTTAATTTTTTTAATTTCTGAAGTTACTTCTTCTGAAATCTGGCGAATTTGGTAATCGTCATATTTTTCGCTCCAAAGAGTAAGACCTAGCATTGGTACATCATCTATAGAACGGGTTTTCACCATAGGTTCATAAACACCTTTTGGAAAGATGTCTTTGTTTTTCATTAATTCATCATATAACTTTACATAAGAACGTTCGGTGTCTTGACCTACATAAAACTGTACAATAATCATCGCTTTGCCATTCATCGCCATAGAATGCACGTGTTCTACTCCTTTGATATTCGAAATTATTTTTTCTAAAGGTTTTACCACACGGTTTTCTACTTCCGCAGGACTAGCACCTGGATAGCCTACCATAACGTCTGCCATAGGAACAATAATCTGCGGTTCTTCTTCTCTTGGTATTAATGTAGAACTATAAACGCCAATAATCATAAGCGCAATCATCAACAAAATGGTTAATTTTGAATTGATAAAAAACTCGGCGATACGTCCTGAAAATCCTTCTTGCATAATTTTTTAAATTTGAGATTCGAGATTTGAGATTTAAAACTTGAAATAAAAAATATTAAATTCAAATATTAATGCTCCTCTTATTTTACACTTACTTTAGCCCCGTTATACAGTTTTCCTTTTGCGGAAATAATGTAAGGTTCTTTGGCGTCTAATCCTGATAGAATTTCTACCTCATCACCGATTGTTTTTCCGGTTTTTACCCAACGAAGAACTGCGGTATTGCTAGAACTTACCGTATAAATTCCTTTGAGCTGACCTTGCTCCACCAATGCAGACTTAGGTACAGAAACTCCTTGTTGAAAATCTGCATTTACACTACCACTTCTTTTGAAAGGAAATTGCACATTCACGTACATTCCTGGTAATAAGTTTTTAGAATTTGGCACCGTAATTTTCACCATATATTGTCCACCTGTATTAGCAGCAGAAATACTTACTTCAGCTACTACTCCATTTACTTCTTGGTTGGTATTTTTAACCACTACTTTTATGGGCATTCCTTGTTTTATGAGGGTAATATCTTGTTCCGAAACCAAAACTTGCGCTTGTAAAACAGAAGGCGACTCTATGGTCAAAATAGGCATTCCTGGACTTGCCATATCTCCTTGTTCCGCAAATTTGGCAGTAATAACGCCAGAGATTGGTGCGGTAACATTGGTATATCGGTATTGTGCGTTTACTTCGTTTTTCATCATTTGAGCTCCTTGCAAACCTGCTTTTGCCATTTCGTAGCGTGCTTGCATGTCATCTAATTCTTTTTGCGAAGCACTTTGGTTTTTATATAAATTTTGAAATCTTTCATAGTCTTTTTTGGCGATATTAAAATTAGCTTGTGCTTGTGCTATATTTGCAGAAGCTTGTCCACCTTTCGCTTGAATATCAGTATTATTAATACTTACCAAAGTTTGCCCAGCAGAAACGTGCTGACCTACTTCTGCACGAAGCGATGTAATGTAGCCCATCATTCTGGTGCTTACATTTACCGAATTTTTCGAAACCAATTTACCACTTGCTGTAGCATAAGATGTATTGCTAAAAGTAGTATTACTAAGGGTAACTGATATAGGCTGATCTTGATTTTGTACCGATTTTTCTTCTTTAGAACAACTTACCAAAGCTATTGTTCCTAAAATTAATGTAGTGTAAATATGTTTTTTCATAATGGTTGTTGGTTGATGGTTGATTAACAATATACTTCTAATTTCAATCTAGTTTTTTAAAAATTTATAGTATTCTAATGCAGTATTGTATTCAAAAATGGCTTGATTATAGTCTAGTTCTTTTTGAGACATCAGCGTTTCTGAAACCAATAAATCAGATGATTTTTCTAAACCTTGGTCGTATCTATTTTTTCGGATTCTGTATGCTTCTTTTGATTGTTCTAATGCTTGTTTGGTAAGGTTTACCTTGTTATCTGCGTCTTTTACTTGTCTAGAAGCTTTATTCATCTCAAGTTGAGATTGCTGTGTATATTGTTGCAATTCTGTTTCTGCTTTTACACGTTCGGTTTTGTATTTTTCTTGTTCAGATTTGGCTTTTAACCCATCAAAAACGTTCCAAGAGAGCTGTAAACCAAGCAAATATCCGTTAGCATCAAATTGATAAGGTTTGTTATCGTACATTTCAAAACTTCCGAAAGCATTTAATCTTGGTAAAAATTTAGATTTAGCAGATTTAATCATTAAATCGTAGGCTTCTAGAGATTTTTCGTAGGCTAAAATATCTTTTCTAGAAGAGTTCAATTTTGCGTTTTCTTCTATCATATCGGCTTGATAATCTAATTTTTCTGTAGGTTTTAAGATGTGACTATTGTTTTCTTCGCCCAAGAGAAAATAGATATAATCTGAAGCATTTCTCACGTTAGATTTTGCAAATTGTAATTGACTTTCTATCTCCGAAACTCTCACATCCATATAGAGAACGTCTGATTTCTGAATCATTCCGTTTTTAAAATAATTATCAATTACTTTTTTATTGGCTAGTATGGTATTTTTAGCATTTTCTAGAGTTTCTACTGCTTTGTAAGCCAATTGCAATTGCATATAAGCTTTTGCCATTTCAAATTTTATGTAATCTGAGGTTCTTTCTGCTTTTATAGATAATGCATCTGCTTTTACCTGACCTGCTTTTTTTTGATAAACCATATCTTGGTTATAGATAGGTTGTTGTACTTCTAGTTTGGTCGCAAAATTGGAAATATTGTCTGGACTGTTTAATTTAGAAGGGTCAAAATCCTGCATGGTAATTCTCTCCTGATTGAGTCTAGAACCAAACGCCATCAAAGGATTATTGGTGGTAATAGCTGTGTAAGAGGCATTTACGTTAGGTAAATACATGGCTCTGGTTTGTAACAATTCTGCTTTTGCTACAGCTACCTCTTGATGAGATAATTTTAGTTGCAAGTTCTTTTCTGAAACTTTTTGCAACAATTCTTCTTTAGAAACTACCACTGTCTCTTGAGCCGAGACTTTAGAAATAAAACTAAATGTAAGGGTTAAAATCAGTAATCTAATCATTGATATAAAATTTTTAACAAAAGTATAAGAGTGATTTTTTTCGCACAGTAACATAGGTTACATACATCAAAAAATAAAAAAGCGATAGATAAAATTTATCTACCGCATACAAATAATAAAATATGAAAACTATGAGCAAGTGAAAGTTTTTTTATTTCTCACAAGTTTTGTCTAAAGACAAGGAATGAGAAACAATATCTGGAGCATTGCCGATGATTTTCAGGCTATTCTGAATCCATTTTACGATGCCTCCTTCTATATACCTTAGGTTATTGAAACCTCTTTGTTCTAAAAACTTAAGTGCCATACTACTTCTAAGTCCGTTGTTACAAACCAAAATTATTTCTCTATCATTTGGGAACTCATTAATTCTTTGTTCAATATCAGAAAGTGGAATATTGGTCATATTCTGAACGTCTATTCTGTAGTTTTGATACTCAAAATTTTCTCTTACATCTACAATGAGTCTCTTTCTGTTTATGATTTCTTTGATTTTATTAGGACAGATTTTCTTCATTTTACAAGCTTATCAAGCAAAACTATGCTAATCCTAGGATATTATTTGCTACTATTGTTACACACTGTTCATTTTACAATTGATAAAAACAAATGAAACATTTTAACAAAAAAATTATAATTACCACCAAAATATAAATAGTATTTTTAACTTTAGGGTCTTAAATATTTATGATATGACAGTGACTGAAAAAACCATCCTTACCTTACTTAAAGAAGGGTATTCACAAAAAGAAATTGCGGAGCATTTTAAACAAAATGACAGCCTTCGCATTAGTGGTCTTTCTTCTATCGAAAAAACCATCAAAAGTTTAAAAAAACAAAACAATGTAAAAACATTATTCCAACTTGGGATGTTAGTAGAAAAATTAAAAATTTAGTGCCCGTTCACTCACATTAGATCCCCTCTAGTTGAGGGGAATTTTATTAAAATTATTTATTTCAAATAGATTTTCAATCACTAATTTTCATCAAAAATTTCCTAAAACCACAAAAAAAATTAAGATTAGGAAAAATTTTTAATCATCACTTCTACTTCTTCTTTCATTAAATTTTTAAAAGATTCTGGCGCTAAAATTTGTACTCTTTTGCCGTGAGAAAGAATTTCTCTTTGGAAATCATAGGTAGGTACTAGAACTACTCGAAAGACCGTCTCCACTTCATTTTCAGAAACTACAGTTTGGGAATGATGTAATGGCAATGCTTTGACATAATTTGCCTGTTCGTAATCAAATTTCAATAGAATTTCTTGTGGTTCTTGTCCGTTTGCACTGATGATGCCGAAAGAATTTTTATAAGAATCTTCGATATTTATGCTTTCTCTTTTAAAAGAAGTTTGAGTAATTTCTAGGTCAGAAATACGGTCTAACCCAAAGGTAATCAAGAAAAAAACTCCATCTTTAGGTTGATGATAAGCGGCTAAAAGATACCATCTGTTTTTAAATTCCTTCAATGCATAGGGCGTTACGACTTTTGTAGATTTCTCATTTTCCCAAAATTTCTGGTAACTAAATCTGATGACTTTTTTGTGAGTAATGGCGTGTATAATGCCGTTAAGATGTTCAAAACCTCGAGCTCTTCTCGGCTCAAAAAACATAATATCTGTTTTGCCTTGGGTTTCACGATAGGCTTGTATCAGGAGTAGTTGGTCGAACACACTTTCCTGAGACAGTTCTAATTCTTCTTCCTCGATGTAGTGAGCATTTCTTTTTCTAGAAAAAGAAATTTGAATACCAAAAACATCTGCAATAGCGAGTTTATCTCTTTGGAAGGTTCTTTCAGTAAACTTGAGCTCTAATTCTTTTTCATCAAATTTATCTTGCAGATAATCTGCTATTTCAGCGTATGTAGCGCCCCTGTCTTTTCTTCGTCTTAATAATTCTTCAATGAATTTTAAGCGGAGCATTTGTTCATTTTTTGCCATAATCTTTGATGATGAATATTGGAACAAAGATAAGAAAGTAAAACGACAACATGAGACGTAGTTAAAACTAAAAGCATAAAAATGTACAAAATTCAAAATATTAATATAATAACCTTAAAAATTTAAAAACTTGAAAAGTTTTATTATGATAGTGGAAATATTATTGGGGATATTATTTACCCCAATTATTATAAAATCCTCAGAAAATAAAGCAATAAAAAAAAGAGTTCGGTGTATTACCAAAATCTTTGAGCTAACAATAATACCTATTGTGCACATAAATAATTTTTAATCGCAAATAACATATATTATTAATATTTAATACTTTACGTTATACAACTCGCAAATTCCTATGCTTTTAGTTTATAGTTTTAACTGATTATCAATTATTTAAATTCTTTTTATAAATGCACAACAGGTTTTAAATTGATTATTCCAAAAACACCTCGTATTTTAGCACTTCGAAAATTGATACAATGACCGTAGAAAAATACATCCAAGAACGTTTACCAATTCCTACAAAAAGTATAGAAAACACACTTTTGCTTCTTTCAGAAGATTGTACCATTCCCTTTATTGCACGTTATAGAAAAGATAAAACAGGCAATTTAGACGAAGTGGCGATTGAGCAAATCTTTAAACTTAACAAAAGTTTTGAAGAAATCATCAAACGAAAAGAAAGCATCTTAAAATCAATTGAAGAACAAAATGCTTTAACACCAGAATTGGCTCAAAAAATTAACCAAAGTTTTGATTTACAAGAAATTGAAGACCTTTATCTGCCGTACAAAAAGCGCAAGAAAACCAAAGCAGATTCTGCAAGAGAAAAAGGTTTAGAACCTTTAGCCAAAATCATCATGTCTCAAAAATCTGATGATGTAGAATATCTCGCCTCAAAATATTTGAACAAAGACGTTGCCGATGAAGACGAAGCATTGCAAGGAGCAAGAGATATTATCGCAGAATGGCTCAATGAAAATCTCTACATCAGAAAAAATCTCCGAAGATTATTCCAAAGAAAAGCAGTAGTTTCTACCAAAGTGGTAAAAGCTAAAAAAGATGAAGAAGACGCACAGAAATTCTCTCAATATTTTGACTGGCAAGAACCTCTCAATAGAGCTCCATCTCACCGATTGCTAGCGATGCTAAGAGCCGAAAACGAAGGCTTTGTAAAAGTTTCTGTAGCAGTAGAAAAAGAAGAAGCTATAGAAATGATGGAAAATGCGGTGATAAAATCTAATAACGATTGCACACAACAAATAAAATTGGCGATTGCAGATGCATACAAAAGATTACTAGAACCTGCCATTTCTAATGAAACTTTGCAAGAATCAAAAGAAAAAGCCGATCAAAAAGCGATTGATGTTTTTGCAGAAAATTTACAACAATTATTATTAGCAGCTCCGCTTGGTGAAAAGCGAATTCTGGCGATTGACCCAGGTTACAGAACAGGTTGCAAAGTGGTTTGTCTTGATGAAAAAGGAGATATTCTACACAACGAAACTATTTTTCCGCACGCTCCACAAAACGAAACAGGAATGGCAATGAAAAAGATAAAATCTCTTGTCAATTCTTGCAATATAGAAGCCATTTCCATCGGAAACGGAACGGCAAGTAGAGAAACGGAACAATTCATCAAAAAAATTGGTTTTGATAGAGATTTACAGGTTTTTGTGGTTTCTGAAGCGGGAGCTTCCGTGTATTCTGCAAGTAAAATTGCGAGAGAAGAATTCCCGAATTATGATGTTACGGTTCGTGGTGCGGTTTCTATTGGGCGAAGACTTTCTGATCCTTTAGCAGAACTCGTGAAAATAGACCCAAAATCGATTGGAGTTGGGCAATATCAACACGATGTTGACCAAAATAAACTCAAAGAAAAACTAGACAATACCGTTATTTTTTGTGTAAATTCTGTAGGAATTAATCTTAATACTGCCAGTAAATCTTTGTTGAGTTACGTTTCTGGAATTGGTGAAAAAATGGCAGAAAACATTGTAAATTTCAGAGCTGAAAATGGCGCTTTTACCTCAAGAAAAGATTTGAAAAAAGTACCACGATTAGGCGAAAAAGCCTATCAACAAGCAGCAGCTTTCGTAAGAATTAAAAATGCTAAAAATCCGCTAGATAATTCTGCGGTGCATCCCGAAGCTTATGTTTTGGTAGAAAAAATGGCGAAAGATTTGGGTTTAAAAACGGAAAATCTTATTGCCAATAAAGAAAAAATAGATCAAATCGACCCAGAAAAATACATTACCGAAGACATCGGGATTTTAGGAATTAAAGATATTCTGAAAGAATTGCTAAAACCTGGATTAGATCCAAGAAAATCTGCCAAAGTTTTTGAATTTGACCGAAATGTAAAAACCATCAAAGATTTACATATAGGCATGATTTTACCAGGAATTGTAAACAATATCACGGCTTTTGGTTGTTTTGTAGATATAGGCATTAAAGAAAGTGGCTTGGTGCATATTTCTCAACTGAAAGACGGTTTTGTTTCGGATGTAAACGAAGTGGTAAAACTGCATCAACACGTTCAGGTAAAAGTTCTAGAAATAGACGAACAAAGAAAAAGAATTCAATTAACAATGATTTTATAAACAAAAAAAGTGCTTGAAATCCAAGCACTTTCTTGTTAACTATGTATTATATTTTATTTCAAAATTGCAGAAATCTGCGCAGCCAATTCCGTCCCGATTCTATCTTGTGCTTCTTGCGTAGCAGCACCAATATGCGGCGTAAGAGAGATTTTAGGATGAGAGAGCACTTTTTCTGACGGGGTAGGTTCATTTACAAAAACATCTAAACCTGCGAAAGAAACTTTACCAGAATCTAGTGCTTCAATCAAAGCTTCTTCGTCTATTACTCCACCTCTAGCGCAGTTTACTACGGCTACTCCATCTTTCATTTTGGCAAATTCTTCTTTACCAAGCAGTGCACCATTTTTCTGAGCAGGAACGTGTAATGTCACAAAATCTGATTCATTCAACACATTTTCTAAAGGCTCAGTTTTTACAGGAATAGAAACCGATTGATTATTTGGGAATTCCAAAGTAATTTCTACATTTTCTATAAAAGCATCTGCTGCTTTTACATTCATCCCAAGACCGAAAGCAATTTTGGCAACTTCTTGACCAATTCTGCCAATCCCCACAATCCCAATAGTTTTACCACGAAGTTCAATTCCTTTTTCGTAATTTTTTTTCAGTTTTGCAAATTCTGTGTTACCAGAAACAGGCATTTTTCTATTAGAATCTTGTAAAAATCTCACTCCAGAAAATAAATGTGAAAAAACCAATTCTGCCACACTTCCAGACGAAGCAGCTGGCGTATTGATTACACTAATTCCTTTACTTTTAGCGTATTCTACTTCTATATTATCCATTCCTACGCCTCCCCTACCAATAATTTTAATGGAAGGACAACTATCTATCACTTCCTTGGTTACTTGGGTAGCGCTTCTTACTAAAAGTACTGCTACTTGATTTTCATTAATGTAACTGATTAAATTTTCTTGAGGAACTTTATTTGTAATTACCTCAAAGCCATTTTGTTGTAAAGCATCAACTCCAGATTGATTCAAACCGTCATTTGCTAAAATCTTCATTTTATTTAATTTTTATTTTTCTAAATTTTGAGACGTCAAAGTTATTGAAAAAAGTATAAAAAACTCCTCAAAGAACCCCACTAAATGTTAATTAATTATTAACAAAATAGCAAAAACAATACATTAATCCGAAAAAGTAAAAATAATTCTATATCTCATTAATAATAATTAAATTTGGGAATTCTAATATTTATGGAAGAAAAAGTAGTTTTAGTAAACGAAAAAGACGAAGTTTTAGGTCTTATGGAAAAAATGCAAGCCCACGAAAATGGGATTTTGCACCGTGCATTTTCTGTATTCCTTTTTAATTCTAAAGGCGAAATGCTTTTGCAAAAAAGAGCTGCCGAAAAGTACCACTCTCCTAATCAATGGACGAATGCTTGTTGCTCTCACCCAAGAATTGATGAAACCTATGAACAAGCTGCCCATCGTAGAATAAAAGAAGAATTGGGGATAGACTGTCATTTGGAAGAAAAATTTTGGTTTATTTACAAGGCAGATGTGGGGCAAAACCTATGGGAACACGAACTAGACCACGTTTTCGTAGGCAATTATGAAGCAGATTTTTATCTTAATCCAGAAGAAGTAGCAGAAGTAAGGTATATTTCTATTCCAGATTTAGACGAAAAAATGAGAACTCATCCTGAACATTTCACAGAATGGTTTAAAATTATTTTAGAGGAATATCAACATCATTTTTAAAGTTAGAAGTGGGAAGATGGGAAGATGGGAAGATGGGAACTTTAAAATCGCAAATCAAAAAATTGTAAATCGTAAATATAAAAAAGTATAAAATGAATAAAACTGCGTTGTACAACAAGCACGTTTCTCTAGGTGCTAAAATAGTTCCTTTTGCTGGTTTTGAGATGCCTGTGCAATATTCTGGCGTTACCGAAGAACATTTTGCGGTAAGAGAAAAAGTAGGAATTTTTGATGTTTCACATATGGGGCAATTCTATGTAGAAGGTGCTTCTGCTAAAGATTTGTTGCAATATGTAACCAGCAATAACGTAGAAAATTTAGAAAACGGAAAAGCGCAATACTCTTGTCTGCCTAACGGAAATGGCGGAATTGTGGATGATCTAATCGTCTATAAAATAGAAGACGAAAAATATTTTGTGGTAGTTAACGCTTCTAATATAGAAAAAGATTGGAATCATATTTCTACATTCAATGAAAAATTTGGGGCAAAAATGACCAATATATCAGACGAAACTTCACTCATCGCAATACAAGGTCCAAAAGCAATGGAAACATTACAAAAGTTAACCGAAACCAATTTATCTGATATTCCTTATTATCATTTCACCGTAGGAACTGTAGCAGGTATAGAAAATGTAATTATCTCTAATACAGGTTATACAGGCAGTGGTGGTTTTGAAATTTATTTCAAAAATGAATTTGCAGAAAAACTTTGGGATGAATTAACAACTGCTGGCGAAGAATTTGGATTAATTCCTTGCGGATTGGCGGCTAGAGATACATTGAGATTAGAAAAAGGATTTTGCCTTTACGGAAATGATATTGATGATACCACCTCTCCACTAGAAGCTGGACTAGGCTGGATTACAAAATTTGATAAAGAATTTGTAGATAAAGATTTCCTTTTAAAACAAAAAGAAGAAGGAATTAGCCGAAAATTAATTGGTTTCGAAATGCAAGAAAAAGCCATCCCAAGACACGATTATTTGGTGGTAGATGCTGCTGGAAATGAAATAGGAAAAGTAACTTCTGGAACTATGAGTCCATTGAAAAAAATAGGGGTAGGTTTAGCTTATGTAGCTGCTCCACATTATAAACTAGGCAGTGAAATTTTTATTCAAATTAGAAACAAAAACATCCCAGCGAAAGTGGTAAAATTGCCGTTTGTTTAATCAGCAAATTTCAATCAATAAAAAAAACGTTCAAGAATTATACTTGAACGTTTTTTTTATGAAGCAAAATACCTTCTAAGATTAGATATATTTTCTTTATCATTCCCTATAAAAATTTCTTTATCCGTTACAAAAACCGGACGTTTCAAAAAAGTATAATGGTTCATTAATAATTCTTTGAAATTTGCTTCTTGCATTGATTTTAAATCTAATTCTTGAAGTTTTATTTGGGTAGATTTTTTGTTAAAGAGTGCTTCGTAAGACTGAGAAATTTTATACATTTCTTGTATCTCTTCTTCAGTAATGGGCTGTGTTTTTATTTCTCGTTTTTCCCAGCCGTTTAAATCAAATTGCTTTAAAATTTTAAGACAAGTATCACAAGTTTTTAGGTAAAATACTTTTTTCATCCGTCAAATGTAAGGTTTATCCTAGTATTTAGAAAATTATTGAATATCTTTATTGAAAATTTTATTTGAATGACCAACAAAACAATTTTTCAGTTTATATCAGAACCAGGAGATGTAAACTACGGTGGTAATGTACACGGAGGCAGTGTAATGAAGTGGATAGATCAAGCTGGATATGCATGCGCAAGCTCTTGGAGTTCAAGTTATTGCGTCACGGTTTATGTAGGTGGAATTAGGTTTTTTTCTCCTATTAAAATTGGGCATATTGTGAAAGTAGAAGCCGAAGTAATTTACACTGGAAAGAGCAGTATGCACATCTCAATTAATGTATTTTCTAGAAATATAAAACGCAAAGATTTTGAGAAAAAAACGCACTGCATTATTGTTTTTGTGGCAGTAGATGACGAAGGCAATACGGTAGAAGTACCAAAATTTATCCCAGAAACCGAACAAGAGAAACAAATGGAACAATACGCCATCAAATTGATGGATCTTAGAAAACAAATAGAAGACGAGATGAAGCCGTTTTTGTAAATAAGAAAACTCCTTCCAGAAAACTGAAAGGAGTTGTTATTATAAACTATGCTGTAATTTATCTTGCGATATTTACGGCTCTGGTTTCTCTAATTACAGTAATTTTTACTTGACCAGGATAAGTTAATTCATTCTGAATTTTTTCTGAAATATCATACGAAAGTTGATAAGATTGTTCATCATTTACTTTTGTAGATTCTACCATCACTCTCAGTTCTCTACCAGCTTGTATAGCGTATGCACTAGACACTCCATCGAAACTTAAAGCTGCTGCTTCTAGGTCTTTTAATCTTTGAATGTATGATTCTAGCACTTGTCTTCTAGCGCCAGGTCTAGCACCAGAAATACCATCAGCAACCTGAATAATTGGCGAAAGAAGAGAGGTCATTTCTACCTCGTCATGGTGAGCACCTATCGCATTTACTACTTCTGGGTTTTCTCCATATTTCTCTGCCCATTGCATTCCTAATAAAGCATGAGGAAGTTCTGATTCTTGTTCCGGAACTTTACCTATATCGTGCAATAGACCTGCTCTTTTGGCTAATTTTACATTTAAGCCTAATTCCGCAGCCATTGTAGCCGCAATATTTGCAACTTCTCTGGAGTGTTGTAATAGGTTTTGCCCGTAAGACGAACGGTATTTCATTCTACCTACAATTTTTACCAATTCTGGGTGTAACCCGTGAATTCCTAAATCGATGATGGTACGTTTACCGATTTCTATAATTTCTTCGTCTATCTGTTTTCTGGTTTTCTCTACCACCTCTTCTATTCTAGCAGGGTGAATTCTACCATCTGTCACCAATTTGTGAAGCGAAAGTCTTGCAATTTCTCTTCTTACAGGGTCAAAACAAGAAAGAAGAATGGCCTCTGGTGTATCATCTACAATAATTTCTACCCCTGTTGCTGCTTCCAGTGCACGGATGTTTCTACCTTCTCTACCAATAATTCTACCTTTTACCTCGTCTGATTCTATGTTAAAAACAGAAACTGAGTTTTCTATGGCTTGTTCTGTACCAATTCTTTGAATGGTCTGGATAACCACTTTTTTGGCATCATTTTTAGCATTAAGTTGTGCTTCTTCCATAATGCTCTGTACATATGCCTGAGCTTTGGTTTTGGCTTCAGCTTTCATAGATTCTACCAATTCATTTTTTGCTTCTTCAGCAGAATAGTTGGATATTTTCTCCAGCATTTCAACTTTTTGAGCGGTAGCTACATCTAGTTCTTGCTGTTTTCTTTGCATGATTTCGGTTTTCTTTTCGTAATCTGCAAGTTGTCTTTCTAGGTCTTTTTCTAGTTTACCTGTTTTGCTAAGCTCGTCATTTAGTTTTTGTTCTTTGTCTCTGATTCTTTTCTCTGCTTCTTGCATTTTTTTCTCGCGAGATTGGATATTTTCATCGTGCTGAGATTTTAGTTCTAAGAATTTTACTTTAGCCTGAGCTTCTTTTTCTTTTTTAATGGCTTCTGCCTTTACATTTGCATTTTCTATAATGTTTTCAGCAGTTTTTTTAGCGTCTTTTACGATAAATTTTGCCTTAGAATTCAGTGAGCTTTTGGAAAGTAAAAATCCAATAACTAAACCTGCAACTAAGCACACAATGCTGATAATAATAGCGGTTAGTGTCATATATATTGAGTTTTATTTGTCTACATATTTGTTTCGAGTTCCGAGTTTCGGGTTTCGAGTTATATTTTCTTTTTTTTAATTTTTATCCATAAAAAAACCTACAACAGTTCAGTGATATAGAGTAAACTCCTAATCAACACGATTTGAACTGATTTCTATGCTTTGTAATCTGCGAAATGCAGCACGCCATTGCAAAGACATTTGTTCGGTAATTGTTTAGCGTTGAGTTTACCTGTAATGTGTTAGAACTATTGTAGGCTATATTTTTTATAGAAAAGAAAAATCTACTTTTCTATTTCGTCTAATAATTGATTAAGTTTCGTTAATCTTTCATTAGTGTTTTGTACTATTTTTTCGTTATTTAATTGATGTACTTCTGCATTGGCTCCTAATTTTAGAGCGCACATTGCTAGTGCATCTTGCTTATCTTTAACATCAAAATTGGCTTCAAATTCTCTGATCATCGTTTCAATCTGTTTACCTACTCTACGAAGTGTTTCTTCTTCGGTAGCAGGTACATTGAGCGGATAATTTCTTCCTGCAATGTTGATGGTAATTCTTCTCATTTCCATTACAGACCACTATTTTGAAGTTGTGCAATACAAGAATCTATCTCTTTTACCAATCTATTAATGTGGTTTTTCATCAATCTATTGTGGTCAGGATTTCCTGATATTGCTGAAATTAACTTTATCTTTTTTTGTTCATCTACTAACTCCTGATTCTGTTTACGCTCTTCTTCGTACTTGACTTTTAATTGATTATAATCATCAGC
>DDFD01000077.1 GCA_002337005.1 Flavobacteriales bacterium UBA1937
TGGCGCTAATCGCAGAGGGTACAGAGTTAGATACGGTAACTAATATCCGTATTCATTCTGAGTGCATCACAGGTGAGATTTTTCACTCTAGAAAATGTGAATGCGGACAGCAATTAGATGCTGCGATGAAATATATTAGTGAAAATGGTGGAATTATTTTGTATCTTCGTCAGGAAGGGAGAAATATTGGTATCATCAATAAGATAAAAGCATACCAATTACAAGAAAAAGGTTTTGATACCGTAGAAGCTAATTTGAAGTTGGGTTTACCAGCGGATGATAGAGACTTCAGTCCAGCTGTAGAGATTTTAGATATTTTAGGCGTAGATAAGATTAATCTTTTGACTAATAATCCAGAGAAAATGAGTTCTATTGAGAATAGTCATATTTATCTGAATAGAAGAATTCCTTTGAATATTAAGGCTAACGAAACCAATTATTCTTATTTAGCGACCAAAAAATCTTATTTCGGACATCTTTTTGAGACATCATTTACGTAATTTTTAAAAATAAGTAAAAAGTGAAAAATGTAATTATCATTGGTTCTGGTTTTTCTTCATTGGCATCTGCTTGTTATATGGCAAAAGCTGGTTTTTCTGTAACTGTTTTAGAAAAGAATGAACAAGTTGGCGGAAGAGCTTCTATGCTAGAAATGCAAGGATTTAAATTTGATATGGGACCAAGTTGGTATTGGATGCCTGATATTTTTGAAAGATTTTTTTCAGATTTTGGCAAGAGCGTTTCAGATTATTACCAATTAGAAAAATTGTCTCCAGGTTATAGAGTATATTTTGGCAAAGATGATTACATAGACATCGCAGATGATCCCGAAAAAATTATAGAAACTTTTGAAAGAATAGAATCAGGAAGCGGTAAACATCTTAGAAAGTTTATGGAAGAATCTCGTAAAAATTATGAGATAGCTATGCAAGATTTGGTATATAACCCAGGGAAATCATTAATAGAATTAATGAGTTTAGAAACCGCCAAAAGACTGAATCTTTTTGTGCAAAACATTTCTCAAACGGTTAGAAAAAATATTAAGAATCCGAAATTACAAAGTATTTTAGAATTTCCGGTTTTGTTTTTGGGTGCTAAACCTAATAATACACCAGCATTTTATAACTTCATGAACCATGCAGATTTTGGGTTGGGAACTTGGTATCCTAAAGGAGGTTTTAATGCAGTTGCGCTAGGAATGGCAAGACTAGCCGAAGAATTAGGCGTCAAATTTTTAATAAATGAAGAAGTTATAAAAATAGAGAATGATGGTGATTTAGTAAGCACTGTAATTACAAAAAATGGAATTTACACATCAGATTTGGTGATTTCGGGGGCAGATTATGCGCACACAGAGAAGCTTCTCAATCCTAATCTTAAAAATTATTCTGATGAATATTGGCAAAAGAAAGTTTTTGCACCTTCTTCTTTTTTATATTATGTGGCATTTGATAGAAAAGTAGAAAAATTATTGCACCATAATTTGTTTTTTGATACAGATTTTGAGCAACATGCCGTAGAAATTTATGACGAACCTCAATTGCCTAAAAATCCTTTGTTTTATGCTAATTTTTCTTCCATTACAGATCCAGATTTAGCGCCACAAGGAAAAGAAGTAGGTTTTTTCCTTATTCCTGTAGCAGTAGATTTAGAAGACAATCAAGATGTACACGATAGATATTTTGAATTAATAATGGATAGAATACAAAAAAATACCGATGTAGATTTGCGCAAAAACGTATTATTTAAAAAATCTTTCGGAGTAAGAGACTTTAAAGAAAGATATCATTCTTGTAGAGGGAATGCTTACGGTCTAGCCAATACGCTATTACAAACATCGATTCTAAGACCACAAATTGATAATAAAAAGATAAAAAATTTATTTTACACAGGGCAATTAACCATTCCCGGACCAGGAGTTCCACCAGCATTGATTTCTGGCAAAGTGGTAACCGATTATATTTTAAAAAATCAACATAGAATTTTGAAATAAAATTGAAGAATCTTATAAAATAAAAAAAGATAATACTCCTAACTTTATAAGCTACACCAAAAAAAATATGATACAGAATTTACATAACCAAGTAAGCTACGATTGCAGTAAGCTGGTTACCAAGTCTTACAGCTCGTCTTTTTCTAGAGCAATTTTGCTATTTCCTTTAGAAATTAGAGAAGCAATTTATAACATTTACGGTTTTGTGCGTTTTGCAGACGAGATTGTAGATACCTTTCATGATTATCCTAAAAAGGATTTACTAGACGATTTTATGCGTCAATATTTTGATGCCAAAGAAAAAGGAATTTCTCTAAATCCTATTTTGCATTCTTTTGTGCAAACCGTCAAAAAATATGACATAGACCAAGAGTTGGTAGATGCTTTTATTTCTTCTATGTACAAGGATTTAGGAGAGATTAAATACGAAAATAAGGAAGATTATGATGCCTACATTTATGGCAGTGCTGAAGTAGTAGGATTAATGTGTCTAAAGGTTTTTGTAGATGGTAGCCAAGAAGAATATCAAAAGCTAGAACCTTATGCCAAAAGATTAGGAGCCGCATTTCAAAAAATTAATTTTTTGAGAGACATTAGAGCAGATTTCTATGTTTTAAATAGAACTTATTTCCCGAAGGTTAATTTTTTACACTTCAGCGAAGAAGATAAGAAAGCGATTGAAGAAGATATAGCAGAGGATTTCAGAGAAGCTTTGATTGGCATTAAAATGTTACCAATGAAAAGCAGACTAGCAGTGTATATGGCGTATAAATACTACACTAATCTGTTTAAGAAAATCAAAAAATGTAGAGCAGAAGTTTTGATGACGAAAAGGATTAGAGTTTCTAATGCCAGAAAAGTTTATCTTCTGATGGAGATGATTTTAAGTAAAAATCTTAACTTGGTGAGATAAATTTGAACCCAATGAAAAAGTTTTTTTTAATTGTTTTTTTAATGACATCTGTATTTGGTTTTTCTCAAAATTTGTCTGAGTTTAGAGCGTTGATGCAAAAAGGCGAAAGTTCTGAAACCGTGGCGAACTCTCTTTTAGAGAAATCTAAAGCAGAGTATGATAAAACCAAACTTCCTATTTATGAAGCATTGGCAGCAGTTGGTCACTTTTTTATGGCAAAACATGGAGGTAATCCTATATCCAAATACAGCCATTTCAACAAAGGGAAAAAACTGTTGTCTGAGGCGATAAAAAAAGAACCAAAAAATCTGGAAATTAGATTTATGCGCTACATTTGTCAAGAAAAAACGCCTGGTTTTTTAGGCTATAAAGACAATTTAGAGGAAGATAAAAAGTTTATCCTCAGTGAGTACAAAAACACGAAAGATGAGAATCTTAAAACTTATATTAAAAACTATTTTAAACTTTAGAAAATGGAAATTTTACAATATATAGGCATTACTTTGGTGGTTTTTGTTACAATGGAAGGCATTACTTGGCTTACTCACAAATACATTATGCATGGTTTGGGATGGTACTTTCACGAAGATCATCATCAGCCAGGCTATCCTCATGTTTTTGAAAAAAATGATTTTTTTTTCGTGATTTTTGCTATTCCTAGTATTTTATTATTCTACTTCGGAGCAATACCAAAAATCAATTGGATGTTTTTTGTGGGACTAGGAATTTTATTTTACGGAATGGCATATTTTCTGGTACACGATGTTTTGATACATAGAAGATTCAAATGGTTTGATAAAACCAATAATTGGTATTTACGTGGATTAAGAAAAGCACACAAAATGCACCACAAACACTTAGGTAAAGAAGACGGCGAATGTTTTGGGATGTTGTTTGTTCCGCTTAGATATTTCAAAGAACAATTGAAAATTGAACATTAAAAATTATTTTTTTGTACCCATTTTTTTATTAACTATCAACCAACAACCTATTGCAGCATTACTATTACATAGCGCTTAATATTTTCAGTTTTTTGATTCCATTTCTTTTTAGTTTTGAGAAAAAATGGATGAATTTTATTCGTTTTTGGAAGCCTTTTTTTCTAGCAATTATTATTGTAGGATTATTTTTTATCATTTGGGATATTTATTTTGCTTACGAAAATGTTTGGGGGTTTAATGATGATTATCTCATCGGAATCAGATGGTTTAAACTGCCTTTAGAAGAGTGGTTGTTTTTTCTTTTAATTCCTTATGCTAGTAATTTTATTCATTATTCTTTGGAGTATTTTTTTCCGAAATTAGAATTGTCAAAAAGTGCAACACAAGGTATTACCATTTTGTTTTTTGTGATGAGTTTAGGTGCTTTTGCTTGGAATTTAGATAAAATTTATACTGCTTCTAGTTTTGGTTTGTTTGCTTTACTAATGCTTTTTCAGATGCTTTTTCAGTGGAAATATGCCACACGATTTTATTTGAGTTTTATCGTGATTTACATTCCTTTCTTTTTCGTAAATTCTGCCCTTACAGGTAGTTATTCTGAGAAACCAGTGGTGTTTTATGATGATGCAGAAAATTTAGGAATAAGAGTAGGAACGATGCCTTTGGAAGACAGTTTTTATTGTTTTTCTATGTTATACGGTAGCGTTTTACTTTTCGAATATTTTAGAAAAAAATGCAATTATTCTAAGACGATGTCTTTACAATTAAATGATTAAAAAATGAAAATTGAGATAACCAAACAATCAGGTATTTATACTTTAACATCAGAACAGATTTTGCCTATTTCATTAGAAAAAGCGTGGGATTTTTTTAGTAAACCTACCAATTTAGACAAAATCACACCTGCAGAAATGGATTTTAGAATTACTAATAATCCACCAGATAACACCTATTTAGGTCAAATCATTACTTACAAAATAGGGGTTTTACCAATGGTTAAAAGCAATTGGATAACAGAAATTACCCATTTTGAAAGTCCATTTAAAAATGAAAACCGAAAAGGCTTTTTTGTAGATGAACAGCGTTTCGGGCCTTATGCCATGTGGCATCACGAACATCATTTCGAAGAAACGACTGATGGAAAAGTAAAGATGATTGATATTGTTAATTTTAAATTACCGTTAGGCCTTTTGGGAAATTTACTAGCAGGTAGTTTTGTAAAAAACAAAGTAAAATTTATTTTTGAAAGCAGGTACAAAATATTAGAACAAATATTTAGGTCATGAAAATATTTCTTACAGGAGCTACTGGCTACATCGGAAAAAGACTTCTCATACAATTATTAGAAGAAGGTCATCAAGTAGTTTGTTCTGTAAGAGATCAAAAAAGATTAAGTCTTAAATTATATCAAAATCATTTAGATAAAATAAAAATTGTTGAAAATGATTTTTTGAACGAAAATACTCTGGCTAATATCCCGAAAGATATAGATTTTGCTTATTATTTGGTGCATTCTATGTCTTCTAATGAAGGAGATTTTTTAGAAAAAGAAAAAATTTCTGCCCAAAATTTCAAAAAAGCATTAGAAAGTACTTCCGTGAAACAAGTGGTTTTTCTTACAGGAATTATCAATGAAGAAAAACTTTCTAAACATCTTCAATCTAGAAAAAATGTAGAACTAGCTTTAAAAAGCGAAAAATATGCTTTGACCTGCCTTAGAGCTGGGATTATTGTAGGTTCTGGTAGTGCTTCTTTCGAAATAATTAGAGATTTGGTAGAGAAATTACCAGTGATGGTGGCACCTAAATGGCTAAAAACCAAATGTCAGCCAATTGCTATACGGAATGTAATTCAGTTTTTGACTAGAGTTTTAGGCGTAGAAAAAACTTACCATCAAAATTATGATATTGCTAGTGATGATGTCTTAACTTACAAAGAAATGTTGCTGCAATATGCCGAAGTTCGAAGGCTGAAAAGATGGATTTATACCGTTCCTGTAATGACGCCCAAACTGTCTTCTTACTGGTTGTATTTTATTACTTCTACCTCTTTTTCTTTGGCGGTTAATTTGGTGGATAGTATGAAAATTGACGTGGTGGCAAAACCAAATTCTCTGGCTTCAGACTTAGGAATTCAATTGTTTTCTTACAAAGAAGCAATAAGAATGGCATTTGATAAAATCAAGCAAAATGATGTTTTGAGCAGTTGGTACGATTCTTTTACCAATCAGTTTCACAGCAGAAATGTATGGCAATATTTGGAAGTTCCAGAGAAAGGTTGTTTCACAGATTTTAGAAAAATGAAAGTGGATGATGATGAATTGGCTATGGAAAGAGTTTTCAGTATTGGAGGCAAAACAGGTTGGTATTATGCCAATTTTCTATGGAAAATTAGAGGTTTTTTAGATAAATTGATGGGTGGAGTAGGTCTAAGGCGAGGCAGAAGAAACCAAAACGAGCTAGAAGCAGGAGATTCTGTAGATTTTTGGCGAGTTTTATATGCCAATAGAGAAGAAAAAAGGCTATTACTTTTTGCAGAAATGAAAGTTCCTGGTGAAGCTTGGTTAGAGTTTTACATAAAAAATGGCGAACTTCACCAAGAAGCTACTTTTAGACCATTAGGTTTATCGGGCAGATTGTATTGGTATTCTGTATTGCCATTCCATGGATTAATTTTTAATGGAATGCTCAGAAAATTAGCTGGTAAATAATCTAAAATCAATCATCCTAACATCTAACGCCTAACATCCAGCACTATTATTCTACTGCTACAGAATCATCTCCACGTCCGTCTGCTACAGCAGTTGCGTTACCTTTTTCATCAATGATAATCATTTCGGTTCTACCAATACCGCCACGTTTTTCAAATTTATAATTTTTTTGTTCTAAAACTTTTAAAGTAGCTTGAGGAAAATTTTTCTCCACAAAAACGACTTCGGGCAACCATTGATGGTGGAATTTCGGTGCGTTAATTACAAAATTAGGACTGAGTTTAAAATCAATAGCACTTACAATACTTTGATATACTGAAGTTGGAATGGTAGTTCCGCCCGGAGTTCCTACAATAATGAACGGTTTTCCGTTTTTTAGAACAATAGTTGGGGTCATAGAACTCAACATTCTTTTGTTGGGAGCTATAGAATTAGCTTCTCCGCCTACAGCTCCATACATATTAGGAACTCCAGGTTTTACAGAGAAATCATCCATTTCGTTGTTCAGAAAATAACCGCCACCTTTTACCACTACTTTACTGCCGTAAAGTCCATTGAGAGTGGTAGTTACAGAAACAGCATTCCCGAATTTATCGATGATTGATAAATGTGTGGTTTGTTCAGATTCTTTAGGTTGATTTATAATTTTACCAACTTCTGAACTTGGAGTTGCTTTCTCGAAATTGAAATTTTTCCAACGATTTTTGAGGTATTCATCAGAAATCAGCATTTCGGTTTTGTCGGTAATAAAATCTGGGTCGCCCATATATTTTGCACGGTCTGCATAAGCACGGCGTTCTGCTTCTACCATTATTTGTAATGCTTCTGGTGAATTTTGCTCGAATTTTTCTAAATTTTCAAAAGAAGACATCTTCAGCATTTGCGCCAAAAGAGTTCCTCCACTAGACGGAAGAGGCATAGAAATTACTTCGTGGTTTTTATAATCAAAAGAAAGTGCTTTTCTTTCTTTAGTTTTATAATTTTTAAGGTCTTCTAGAGAAATAATTCCGTTTCCGCGTTTCATTTCATCTACTAAAAGTTGAGCGTTTTTACCTTCGTAGAAAGCTTTTTTGCCATTTTTTTGAATTAATTTTAAAGTATTTGCTAATTCTTTTTGAATCAAAATATCGCCTTGTTTCCAAGGTGTTTCTTTAGTAAATGAAGTTTGGTGAGAGTTGTGTTTTAAGAAATCTTCTTTGGTAACATTCAGTAGGTTCGCTTCTCTTTCGGTAAGTGCAAATCCTTTTTCTGCTAGGTCAATAGCAGGTTGTATAAGTGCAGAGATTGGTAGTTTTCCATATTTTTGATGCGTAAAATACATCCCCGAAACAGAACCTGGAATACCAACTGCTAATCTTCCGTTTTGTGATAGATCTGTATTTGCATTTCCGTTTTTATCCAAATACATATCTTTTGAAGCTTTTTTGGGTGCTGTTTCTCTATAATCAAGTGCTATTTTTTCGCCTTTATTGGTATAACCAATCAAAAAACCACCACCACCTATGTTACCAGCTTGAGGATAAACTACCGCCAATGCAAATTGTGTAGCAATAGCAGCATCGAAGGCGTTGCCTCCCATTTTTAGAATTTTAGCGCCAGCTTCACTTGCTAGAGGATGTGCAGAAACCACCATTCCTTTGTCTTTGGTGTGAATTTCTTTTACAATATTGATATTGGTGTATTGTGCAGAAATAGAGTGTGTTAAAATAATTAGGAAGAAAAAATATTTTTTCATTAACAATTTTTTTTCAAAAATAAACTAAAATATTTTGATTAATGAAAAAAATGGAAAAGTTTTACCTATTGTTTCATTTTAATATAGTGAATTTGTATAGTGAGTGATAAATATTCATTAAATAGAATTTTGATGGTATTTCAAAATTTTTAAATTTGTAGAAATCTCAAAAAGTAAAAATGGAAACTACAACAGAAAAAATTTTGGTAACTGGTGCGCTAGGGCAAATAGGTACAGAGCTAACCTCCAAACTAGTAGAAATCCACGGCAAAGAAAATGTAATTGCCTCTGGAATCGAAAAATGGAGAGAAGGTAATACAGCAGCAGGATGGTACGAAAGAATAGATGTAACCAACTATAAATTGCTAGAAGATTTCATAAAAGAACAAAAAATTACTACGGTATATCATTTGGCTTCTTTGCTTTCCGGAACTTCAGAGAAACAACCGCTTTTTGCTTGGAAACTTAATTTAGAACCATTGCTTCATCTTTGTGAATTAGCGAAAGATGGTTACCTAAAAAAGATATTTTGGCCAAGTTCTATCGCTGTTTTTGGGAAAGGAATTCCTAAAAATAAGGTAGGTCAAGAGGTAGTACTTAATCCAACTACGGTTTATGGGATTTCTAAAATGGCAGGAGAAAAATGGTGTGAATATTATTTTGATAAATATGGAGTAGATGTAAGAAGTATAAGATACCCAGGTCTTATCTCTTGGAAAGCTCCTGCTGGTGGAGGAACCACAGATTATGCAGTAGAAATTTTTTATGAAGCGGTACAAAACGGAAGGTATAAAAGTTTTATTGCAGAAAATACAGCAATGCCAATGCTCTATATGGATGATGCCATCTCTGCTACCATTAAACTAATGAATGCAGACAAAGATAAAGTGAGTGTTAGGAGTTCTTACAACCTTGGCGGAATGAGTTTTACACCAGCTGAATTAGCCGCAGAAATCAAGAAAGAAATGCCAGATTTTGAGATTTCTTATGAACCAGATTTTAGGCAAGCTATTGCAGATTCTTGGCCAGCAAGCATAGATGATAGCAAAGCAAAAGATGATTGGGGACTGAGTTATGATTTTGATATAACAACCATGACTAGGGAAATGCTGAACAATTTAAAAATTAAGTTGAAAAAATAATTCTATTTCAGAAATTATTTATATCTTAGAAATCCAATTTTAATAGATTTTTATATTAAGTTTTAAAATCTATTAATCATATTAATTCTACAATTTTTAAACTTTGCCGTTTTTTCGGCAAAGTTTTTTATTTTTACAAAATGGTATTGCTAAGTTTTAATGTAATTGCTCCAGAAATTCCTTTGAAGGAAAAGCATTTGGTTTCAGAAGAAGAATTGAAGAAAATTACTTTTAATGGAACTAAAAAAATAATAGATGTACTAGAGAAGCATTTTATTTTTTGTACTTTTTTTGTGGAAGTTTCTTTGGTAGAAAAAATGCCAGAATTGCTACAACTTATAGTAAAAAAAGGGCATGAACTAGGAATTCTGAATCAGCATTCTACAGAAGAAGAAATTGTAAACGCTAAGAAAATTGCAGAAGAAATTACTGGTAAATTTATAAGTGGGATAAGACAGTTTCCAGAGTTTAAGCATAAATCTGATGTAGTTAAAAGAATGAAATTTAGTTACCATTCTTCTATGTATTTTTCTAATATTTTTTGGCTAAATAAAGATTTTGATAAAAAAACAGTTTACGAAGAAAACGACTTGGTAATCGTACCAGATAGTTGGTCTCCTTATTCTAAACTTCCTTATAATGATTTTACCTTTCAGATGATTCCGCTATTTTTTTATAAAAATATGATTAATAATTCTATGAAAGGAAATGATGAGTATATTGTAATTTACCTTAATTCTTGGCAATTTGTAGAACTTAATCATAGTAAATTTGGGCTTCCGTTTTATAGAAAATACAATCTAGGAAGACAGATGGAAAATAAACTTGGGCGGTTTTTATTATTTTTGGAAGAAAGTGAATGGGCGGTAAACAGAATGAAGGATTTCTTTTTCTAGATCGACCTTTAAGAAAGTTCAAAAACGGTAATTTCAGGATTTACACCTACTCTTCCGGGAAATGCCAGCACTCCGAAACCTCTGTTTACGTATAGATATTTACCACCAGATTCATATAAATCTGCCCATTTCGGATATTTGAATTTTACAGGAGACCATTTGAAATTTTTAAGGTCTATCCCAAATTGCATTCCGTGGGTATGGCCAGAAAGCGTAAGTTGCACATTGCTAGGATGGTGTTTTACTACTTCGTCAAAATGAGTAGGGTCATGGCTCATTAATATTTTTACAGCTTCTTTTGGGATTCCGCTAACCGTTTTGTCTAAATCTCCGAATTGTGGAAATGGCGGAATGCCCCAGTTTTCAACCCCTAAAATATAGATTTTTTCTCCGTTTTTTTCTATGGAAATATGTTTGTTTCTTAATAAAGTAAATCCTGCTTCTTTTTCATATTTTTCTAGATTGGGGATGTTTTGGGCTTTTTCTTCTTTAGATTTCCATGCTCCGTAATCTCCGTAATCGTGATTTCCTAAAACAGAAAATTTACCATCTTTAGCCTTAATACTTTTGAATAGCGGGATAAAAGGCAAAAATTCATCAGCATAATTATTCACCATATCTCCTGTGAAAAGTACCAAATCTGCATTTTGTTCATTAATTAAATCAATAGCATGTTGTAATTTTTCTGGGTGAAAAAAACTGCCACTATGTACATCAGAAATTTGTACAATTTTATAACCTTTGAAACTTTCGGGTAGGTTTTTAAGTTTTAGCTTTACTTTTCTAGCAGTGTGTCTGTATTTTCCGAAGATAATTCCATCAATTACCAAAGCAGAAAGAATTCCTGCAGTAGCTAGAGCGGTGGTGCTGATAAATTTTCGACGCTCGGGAAAATGTTTTTGCTCTTGAGTAAAATATTTAAAACCAAATTCAAAAGCTCTAGAAATGTCTCCTACGAGTAGAAAAACTAAGGCAATTAACTTTGGTAACATAAATATCATCACCAAAGAAATCAACAACTGAACCTGATGGTGGTCTCTAGAAGCTCTATTAAAAGTAAGCATTTGATAGAGCGTAAAACCATAAATCAATAGAGTGATTGCCCAATATCCAAATCTTAACCAAGAATTAGAAACGAGGTTTTTAAAAGCTTGATAGACATAAAATTCTACCAAGAAAAGTATCACGAAAAGTAGTAAAAATCTGTTTTGTACAGACATTAAGATGGTGTTTTATAGACGATACAATTAATGTTCATACCAGCACCTACAGAACCCATTACAATGTAGCCTCCTTTTTTGAAAGTGTGTCCCTTCATTTCTCCTTTTGCAATTAAATCATACATCGTAGGAATGGTAGCTACAGAAGAATTACCAAGTTTTTGGATAGTCATAGGAGAAACGGCATCATCGTATTCTGATTTTCCGTAAAGTTTGAAAAGTCTAGAAACCATTGCGTGATCCATTTTGGCATTGGCTTGATGCATTAGAATTTTATCAATGTCTTCATCAGTTATTCCAGCTTCGTCCATTGTTTCTTTTACTGCTGCTGGTACATTTTTGAGTGCGTATTCGTAGATTTTTCTACCGTGCATTCTTATATATAGTTTGTCTTGGTCTTCTGCGGAAGGATTTAATGTTTTCGAACATTCTAGATAATTAAGTTCTTCTGCATTGTCACAAACTGTATTGGTTGCAATGATTCCTACGTTTTCTTCTTCGGTTCTTTGTAGAATTACTGCACCAGCACCATCAGCAAAAATTAATTTATTTCTATCAAAAGGGTCTGTAACTCTACTTAGCGTTTCGCCTCCAATAACCAAAATAGTTTTTGCTTTGCCTAATTTTAATAAATCATCTGCTAAGATTACACCTTCTATCCAGCCTGGGCAACCGAAAATCATATCATAAGTAATGCATTTTCTATTTTTAATTCCCAATTTATTTTTTACTCTGGCTGCCATATTGGGCATGAAATTAGAAGCACCATTTTTAGAAACTTCGCCGAAATTACTTGCAAAAATGATATAATCTATTTCTTCTTGTTCTATACCAGCATCATAGATTGCTTCTTTTGCCGCTTCGTAACCTAGATCAGAGTTCATTTTATCTTCATCTATATATCTTCTTTCCTCAATTTCTGTAATATCTACAAATTTTTTGATAACTTCGTCATTAGGCTTGTCTATCAGATCTCCAGCATCTGTGTAGAATGTAGAATCCATAAAGAATGAACCATCTATTACTCTTTTTGGTACAAAACTTCCTGATCCAATTATAACTGAACTTGGCATATTTCTTAATTTTTCTTTTTTGTAAATAGGGCACAAATTTATAAATTAAAATCATATCATCCGCAAATAAAATTATTATTAAATTTGCAAAAAGTCTATTCATTGAACTTATGAAAAAAAATGCGCCATTAATTGGCTTTTTATCAGCTTTTGGAGTAATGCTTTTAGCTTTTGTTATTTATTTTTTGTTTTTAGCAAAGAAAAATGAATATTTGGTAGATAATCCTACTTCTAAAACATTCTACTTCAGGATAAATAATGGTGATGAAAAAATTATTACTGCTGGGCAGTATGTAAAAGTAGATCTTAACCGTGGTAAAAAGAATGAAATTAAAGTTTTTGATGAGCAAAAAAAACTACTTTTTGATTCTGCTTTTACTGTTACACAGTATAGAGGTCTTATAAATATTACCAATAGTGATTACTATGTACACCGTCAGTTTTACGGATATGTGCCTAATAAAGATTCTCTTTTGGTTTCTAAAACATTTGACCTAGATGGTGTAAAATTACCTGGACATGTTTCTCATCATAAAAAATTATATATAGAAGATTTTTATTATAATGTAGATGAAGATTATGATAAAATCATCAAAAATATTGACAAACTAGAGTCTAGAACTAAAATTTACAGAAAAGAAGATTTCAAAAATTTTTATAAAGAAAAATATCAATAGTTATTATAAATAAACAATAATTAATCATCAATTATAAAAAATGCAAGTAACACCCTATAATACAGACCAAAGTAAAAAAACACAAGTAGAAGATATGTTTGATAACATAGCTCCGAAATATGATTTGCTTAATCACGTTTTATCTATGAAAATAGATGTTTTGTGGAGAAATAATTTGGTGAAATGGATGAGGAAAGACTATCCGAAATTGGTTTTAGATGTAGCTACAGGAACCGGAGATTTAGCAATAGCGGTACAAAAAGGATTAGAAGCAGAAGTAGTAGGGCTAGACCTGTCTCAGCAGATGTTAAACGTAGGAATAGACAAAATCAAAAAAATAAATCTCTCTGATAAGATTACAATGGTAAAAGGTGATGCAGAAAATCTTACCTTTGAGGATAATAAATTTGATGCTGTTTCCGTTGCATTTGGAGTAAGGAATTTCGAAAACCTAGAAAAAGGTTTGGCAGAACTAAGAAGAGTAGTAAAAGAAAACGGAAGTGTTTTTATACTAGAATTTTCTAAGGTAGAAGGTTTTTTAGGTCCGTTTTATATGTTTTATTTCAAAAATATTTTACCACAAATTGGTAAATTAGTTTCTAAAGACAATAGAGCCTATACCTACCTTCCAGATTCTGTAAACGCATTTCCTTTCGGTGAAAAAATGAAACAAATCTTGCTAGATACAGGATTCAAAAATGTAGAATACAAAAAGCAAAGCTTCGGGATAGCAACCATTTATAAGGCTACTAAATAACATATAATGAAGAAATTATTTTTTAAAATATTGTTCATAAGTTTCTTGCAATCATTTTTTGTAAGTGAAGCTCAGATTTCTCAATTATTCAGAAATAAAGACAGACAAGAAAGATCAGAAGGAGTTGACAATAATACTTATAGCTGGGGATTTTTCCTTAATATGAATAATTTTGATTATAAAATAGTTCTTAATCCTAAGTACGGTATTTACAATAAGCAGAATTTAGTATTGTCTAAACCTACTTATAGTTTCGGAGCAGGTTTTATTGGTAAAATGAGACTTAACGATAATTTTGATTTAAGAGTGGAACCAGGTTTACAATTTGTAGAAAGAGAGTTTACTTTTAAAACTCAAGGTAACGATCAATATGCTACTGATGCTGTTAATCCTTTTACACCTTTAGTCTTATCAAAAACAGATACTATTAGAAGAGTAAAAGCTACCTATGTAGATATACCAGTTTTGTTAGAATTTCATGGAGATAGATGGTACAATTCTAGACCTTATGCAGCAGCAGGTATAAATTATATGGTTAATTTACAATCTAATGCAAAAGCTTCAGATGATAATCAACAAGGTATTTTTAGAAGCACTACTCATAATTTTGCTTGGAGTGCAGAAATAGGTATACAGTTTTATTTTTCCAAAGTTAAATTTACTCCAGCTTTTAGAGGTACTTTTATGTTTAACAATGAATTGGTGGCAGATAATCAAGGAACTCCGCCTTATTGGGCAGCTGCAATGAGTACAATGCAAACAAGAGCATTAATGTTTGTGTTGAAATTTGAGCAATAAATTTATATAAATAAATGATTTTTAGAAGATTCCGTTGAATCTTCTTTTTTATTTAAAGAAAAACTTTAAATAAACCTTAAATTTCTGTTTATTTGAATAATTTTTTTTATATTTTTGCAATAGTTAGAACAAACACCTGAATGCTTAAAGAATTAGAAACCAATTTTTCTTTGCTCGAAAAAAAGATTGAAGAGGTGAGAAAAAACCAAAAAGATCTTTTAGAAAAGTATGCAATTCTGGCTGATGATTATAATCAATTAAAAG
>DDFD01000082.1 GCA_002337005.1 Flavobacteriales bacterium UBA1937
AAATTATACGTCAAAATTATAAATTTATTCTTAAAAAAAGATTAAAATTTCATTTTTCTTTAAGTCTTTTGTATTTATCAAGAATTATACCAATAATCAAAACGGTTAACCATTTAAAAATTCACTATTTTATTGTATTTTTGCAAGCTATAAATAAAACATAGATTTTATGCAAATTTCAGAAAAATATAATCCTCAGGAAACAGAGCAGAAGTGGTACAATTACTGGTTAGAAAACCGATATTTTCATTCTACACCAGACAACAGACCGCCTTATACCATTGTAATTCCACCACCAAATGTTACCGGAATTCTTCATATGGGGCATATGCTGAACAATACCATTCAAGATGTTTTGGTAAGAAGAGCCAGAATGCAAGGTTTTAACGCTTGTTGGGTTCCAGGAACAGACCACGCTTCTATCGCAACAGAAGCGAAGGTAGTTGCTAAGCTAAAATCTGAAGGAATTAATAAATCTGATATTACAAGAGAAGAATTTCTAGTCCACGCTTGGGATTGGACACATAAATACGGAGGAACCATTTTAGAACAATTAAAAAAATTGGGTTGTTCTTGCGATTGGGACAGAACTCGCTTTACGATGGAGCCAAAATTGTCTCAACAAGTGATAAAATCTTTTGTTGATTTGTACAATAAAGGTTTGATTTACAGAGGTTACAGAATGGTAAATTGGGATCCAGAAGCGAAAACCAATATTTCTGATGAAGAGGTAATTTATAAAGAACTCAACGGGAAACTTTGGTATTTAAAATATAAAATTGAAGGTTCAGAGGATTTTATTTCTGTAGCAACTACTCGTCCTGAAACAATTTTCGGAGATGTTGCGGTTTGCGTAAATCCAAATGATGAAAAATATGCTCATTTGAAAGGCAAAAAAGTAATTGTTCCGATTGTAAACAGAGTAATTCCGATTATTGAAGATGAATATGTTGACATTGAATTCGGAACAGGCGCGTTGAAAATTACTCCAGCTCACGATATTAATGACTATGAAATCGGACAAAAACACAATTTACCGATGATTGATGCTTTAGACGATGACGGAAAATTGAACGAACACGGACTTCACTACAACGGAAAAGACAGATTTGAAGTTAGGAAACTGATTTCCAAAGAATTAGAAGAAAAAAATCTTCTCGTAAAAGCGGAAGATTACGTAAATAAAGTAGGAACTTCTGAAAGAACAGGAGCGGTAATTGAGCCAAAAATTTCTCAACAATGGTTTTTGAAAATGGCAGATATTGCAAAACCTGCGCTTGATGTGGTAATGAATGATGAGGTGAAATTTCATCCTGAAAAATTCAAAAACACCTATAAACATTGGATGGAAAACATCCGCGATTGGAATATTTCTCGCCAACTTTGGTGGGGACAACAAATTCCTGCATATTATTACGGAGAAGGAAGTGATGATTTTGTAGTTGCAGAAAATATCGAAGACGCTTTGGCTTTAGCTAAAGAAAAGTCTCAAATCTCAAATCTTCAAATCTCAAATCTCCATCAGGATGAAGACGCTCTCGATACTTGGTTCTCTTCTTGGTTGTGGCCAATGTCGGTTTTTGATGGATTATTAGAGGAAAATAACGAAGACATCAACTATTATTACCCAACTTCGGATTTGGTAACAGGACCAGATATTATTTTCTTTTGGGTAGCAAGAATGATTATGGCAGGATTGGAATACAGAAAAGAAGTTCCGTTCAAAAACGTTTATTTTACAGGAATTGTGAGAGATAAACAACGTAGAAAAATGTCTAAATCACTCGGAAATTCTCCAGACCCAATTGAATTGATAGAAAAATATGGAGCTGATGGAGTAAGAGTAGGGATTTTATTGAGTTCAGCTGCTGGAAATGATTTGCTTTTCGATGAAGATTTAATGTTGCAAGGAAGAAATTTTGCTACCAAAATTTGGAATGCTTTCCGATTAATTCAAGGTTGGAAAAAAGAAGATAAACCAGCCAATGAAGCAGATTTGCAAACGATAGAATGGTTCGGAAACCAAATGAACAAAACCATTGCCGAAATTGAAGACCAATTCTCAAAATTCAGAATTTCTGATGCCTTGCATTTGATTTATAAATTAGTTTGGGATGATTTCTGTGCTTGGTATTTAGAAGCGATTAAGCCAAATTACGGAGAAGGAATTTCGCAGGAAGTGTATAATAAAACGATTGCTTATTTCGAGGAATTGATGAGATTATTGCATCCTTTTATGCCGTTCTTAACCGAAGAATTGTATCAGGCAATTTCAGAAAGAAGTACAGAAGAAGCACTAGTAATTGCTCAACAAAAGAAAGCAGAATTTTTCAGTGAAGAAAATATCAAAGCTTTTGAAACAGCTAAAGAATTGATTTCTGGGGTTAGAAATTACCGTCAAACTAAAGGGATTTCGCCGAGAGAAACCGTAGAAATTTTCACCAATGCTGCAAATTTTGAAAACGAAGCAGTAGTAAGAAAATTAGCAAATATTTCAGATATTAATTTTGGACAAAAAACAGACAAACCAAGTTTTACGTTCTTGGTAGGTTCTACAGAAGTTTCTATTCCGTTGAGTGAAAACCTAGATTTAGGTGAAGAAAAAGCCAAAACAGAAGAAGAAATAAAATACTTGAAAGGTTTCTTAATTTCGGTAGATAAAAAATTATCCAACGAAAAATTTGTAGCCAATGCAAAACCAGAAATTGTAGAAATAGAGCGCAAAAAACAAAAAGATGCGCAAGATAAAATTGCGATTTTAGAAGAAAAATTAAAATCATTGTAGGATGTTGGAAGTCTGATGTAGGATGCTGTATTTGCATTTTCTATTAACGCCCAACTTCCATCATCAAACATCCATCAAGAATTATGTCACACCTAGAAAACATACAAAAACTATTCTCTAAGAATTTCGTAGAAAATCCGCTTCTAGAAACTTTTGAAGTAGGAAAACTACATTTGAGTAGCGGTCAATTGGTGGCAAGTGATCCTTTGCTTACGCCAGACAAACAAGCTTTTACTGTAAAATTTCCTACAGGCGATTTTACCACTTTTATTCACAAAGAAAGAGATAGCAATTGTATAGCGTATGTAGAAATTGTTTTTGGAAATCAAGAAATTATTACTTGGGAAATGGCAGTTTGTGACGGACAAAATATTAAAGATTTAAAGGGCGAAGAAATTTTCGGTTATCCTGTAGAATCTGGGATGGGTTGTTTTATGGATTTAGAAACACAGAATCTTTTAAATGCTTTAGAATTAGAACTTTTTGAGAAAAAAGGTGATGGATTTCTAGGGATTTATGAAGATTTTTTTCATCAACATTTTTATGACGAGAACGGTGCTATAGACCAATTTGCCTTCCTAAAACCCTATGAAAATAAACAAGGTACAATTTTTGCATTCGAAACAGGATACGGAGAAGGTTTCTATGCTTGTTACACTGGGTTTGATGAACAAAAAAATCCCACAAAAATAATTGCAGAATTTATAGAAATTAAATCCGAATAAAACCTTACTTTTCAAAATAAATAATTAATAACTTTTTATAAAAATGAAATTCAATTCTGAACAACCCAAAATCTTAGTGGTAGGAAGCTCTTCTATAGATTTGGTTCTTAATACCGAGAAATATCCTCAGGCAAATGAAACGGTAATGGCAGTAAGGTCTGAAACTTTTTTCGGAGGAAAAGGTGCTAATCAGGCAGTAGGAACAGCTAGATTAGGTGCTAATACCATGTTTATTGGTTGTGTAGGAATGGATCCTTATGGTCAGCAAATTCTTAGAAATTTGGTAGATCAAAACGTAAACGTAGGCTTTGTACATGAAGATATAGACGTTGCTACAGGTACTGCGTATGTTACCGCTTCAGGTGGCAAAAACGCCATTGTGGTGGTTCCTTCGGCCAACCATCGCTTGCAGCCAGAGCATTTAGAAAATCCAGATAAGTTTTTCTCTACTGCAGATTTAGTTTTAGTACAGTTAGAAATTCCGATGAATGTGGTAGAAACCGTCTATGAAAAATGCAAAAAATACGGAACTAAATTAGGGATTTATGCAGCTCCAGCTCATAAAATCGCTCCAGAAATTTTAGATTATGCTACTTTTATTGTGTTGAAAAGCAATGATTTATCTATTATTTTTGATGAAGATACCAAAGACGAAGTTCTTAAAAAATATCCCAATAAAATATTCTTAAGAGACGACACCAATTCTACAGTTTATTACAATGGCTCTGAGATGAGGTTTTACAGAAACGACCCAAAAGAAATGCCTAATAAAATGGGAATGGGAGACGCCTTCACCTCTGGTTTTGCGGTAGCCTATTGCCACGGAAACGAAATAGACGATTGTGTGAAATTTGGGAATGATGTTTCTCTTAAAGTTTCTAAAAAGAGAGGTTCACAAAACGGTTTACCTTATCTTAAGGATTTTGATTTTTAAAAATTTAAGAGCAGAAATTTATATTTTTTTATACAGGCAGTCCTGCTTTCGCCACTCGCTTTTTTATTTTTTGCCAACGCTCAACCCTTTCAGCGTTTGAAACGCTAAAAAGGTATTCCACAAAAAAAGTAAAAAGAGCTCAAACAAAGGCTCAATCAGGGCTATGAACACGTTTCAGTTATACTATCACTTTCACAAAAACTGACATCCGAAATCAAAAAAGATATGCAAAGAATTTCAAATTTTTGGAATTCTTTTCTTTTTTTAGATATTTTTGAAAACTTCATTTTTTTTTAATTAATCAATGGAAATTATTCAGCTCAAAACCTCAGACCAATACGACATTTCAATCACCCTTTTTGAACCCAAAAATTCGGTGCAGAAACTTCTTTTGGTCAATTCTGCTACTGGAGTTAAGCAACAAACGTATTACGATTTTGCGCAGTATTTTGCAGACCATGGTTATACCGTAATTACCTATGATTACAGAGGAATTTCGCTTTCTAAACCCCAAAAAATGAAAGGCTTTGAAGCCAGTATGAGAATCTGGGGAAATACAGATTATAAAGCAGTTACAGATTTTATTCAAGAAAAATATGCTCATTATAGAAAATTTGTGGTGGGGCATAGTGTAGGTGCTTTAATTCTAGGAATGAATCCAAATTCAGAAATTTTCGAAAAATGCTGTTTCGTGGCTACGCAAAACACGTATTTCGGGCATCTAAAAACGAAAGTAAAATTTCTAGGATTACTAGGTTTTGGATTATATCAGCCGATTGTTACAAAGCTCAAAGGTTATTTTGAGACACAATTGGTTAACCTAGGTGAGAGCCTTCCTAAAGGAGTTTCAGATGATTGGCGAACGCTAATTATTCATAAAAAATCCATCAATAAACTTTTAGAAAGAACACCAGATTATTCTAAAAATCTTTCGCAGGAAGTACTTTATCTAAATATGGAAGATGATGAATGGATTACCGAAAAAGGAATGAAATTACTGATGAACGCTACGTATTCTAATATGAAAACCACCTACAGAACCGTGAAAGTTTCTGAAAGTACAGGTGAACCTATTGGTCATATCAATTTTTTTAGAGCGAAGCATTTTCAACTTTGGAAAATAGTTCTCGATTGGTTTTTGTAAATTTGAAGCATGAATCAAAGCATAGAAAAAACCATCAATTTTGTAAAACAAAAATTAGAGGGTGCAGAAGCTGGTCACGATTGGTTTCATATAGAACGCGTATGGAAACTTTCTAAAAAAATTGCGGAAAATGAAGAAGCTAATGCAGAAATTGTAGAATTAGCAGCACTTCTTCACGATATTGCAGACCCGAAATTTCACGACGGAGACGAAACTTTGGCTACTAAAATTTCTTTGGAGTTTTTGAAAAGTATAGATGTGGAAGAAAATACCATTCATCAAGTTATTTATATCATCGAAAATATTTCTTTCAAAAATAGAGGTCAAGCACCAGAAATTCCTTCTATAGAATTACAGATTGTACAAGATGCAGATAGATTAGACGCCATTGGAGCTATCGGAATTGCCAGAACTTTTAACTTTGGTGGTTTTAAGAATAATTTGATGTATCATCCTGATATTCAGCCAAAATTAAATATGACTAAAGAAGAATACAAAAAATCAAACGGAACTACCATCAATCATTTTTACGAAAAACTTCTTCTTTTAAAAGATTTAATGAATACAGAATCTGCAAAAAAAATCGCGTCAGAAAGACACGATTTTATGTTGAAATTTCTAGATGAATTCTACAAAGAGTGGAAGGTGGAAATTTAAAAAATATTATAACCAACAGAGATGCTGTTATAAGTAAAAGAATTTCCAAAATATACAAACTCTGAAACAGATCTTTTCATAGAAGTATTAAACTCTGCAAAAAATTTGTTTTTGTAAGAGTAACCAAACCCAAAAATAAAGTTTGAAGTCATTTTTCCTAAATTAAAATAAGTATCTGAGTAGTATGTAGTAGAAGTATATTTTAGACTTCCGTCTTGTGTTTTTAAGGTAAATATTGGGAATTTAACATTCGCAAATATTTTTGACTTTTCATTTATAAACATGGCATATCTCACTCCTATTGGAAATTCCATATATCCATATTTTATTGATATATCTCTATTGTTGTCAATAGATTTAGAATTTGCATTCATTTTAGAATAAGTAGCTTCTAATAAAAGAGACCATTTGCTTTTATTAAAAGGTAAAATGTATTCCATTTCTGTTGAAAATTTAGGGTCTATTGAGCTTAAGTTGGCATCGTAAGACTGTGGAGAGCTAGGTGAATAAAATTTAAAATTAGAAAAATTAACACCAGGTTTTATGGAAAGATGAATTTTTGTCTTAACTTTCTCTAAGGATAGTTTATTCTGCTCATTCGATACTTGGTTGTATACATTGAAAACTTTAATTAAACTAGAATCAGTATATTCAGTACTTTTAACCATTTTTAAAGCAGCAGCATCATCCGAAAAAATATCATGTAATTGATTTTTATATTTGTCATTACGCGCCAATAAAAAAGTATTTCCATCGGGGTTGTATTCTTTATAAATCAGAATCTTAATTTCTCCACTTTCGTCAGAATAGAAAAAATTTTGTATCCCTTTTTTAAAGTAAGAATAAAGATTCTTTTTTCCTGTTGATAATTGGTATAAAAATATAGAAGTATCCCTCAAATCTGGTTCTGGTGAAGAAGATAAACTTTGTAAATCACTATTGTAAACATTAATTTTTCCAGTATATCTAATCAATTTATTGTAACCAAATACTTGAAATTCTTTCACATCATTTACTGTAGCAGTTTTTTCTTCTGAATTTTCTTCAGTTTTATATTTAAAAAAAGTTGGGTTTTCTAGCCAATCAATGTTTTTTATTAAAACCTCATGCTTTTTTTCTTGATTATCAATAAAATAGCCTTTTTCAAATTTTAATTGAGACCAAAGAGAGATAGAATTAAAAATTAAGATTAATAGAAGTGTTTTTTTCATGGTTTTTGATTTAAGTGCACAAATATATCACAAAGAGATATATTTTAAAAACAAAATTTTATATTTGTATTGATTTATGAGAAATGTCTTGATTAGAATAATTTATTTGCAATTTTCTTGAATGAATTCCATCAATTTTTTACTTTTATTTCTGCTAGTTTTCGCTCTGGTTCTTAGTTTGTTCAAAACTGGAAAGAATGCCCGTATTGCTAGAGCTTTCAGAATATTGATTGCATTATTTGGAATTTTATTTTTCGGATATTGGTTTTTTCAGAAAAGTTTAAATAATTTTTTAGAAAAATCTATGTCTGTGCAAGTCATTAATCGGTTAAATCAACCAATTGATTTTTATGCTATTAAAGTAATTAATAAAGATAAAAATCAGTTTTTATCTAAACATTTAGGGAAAATTAGAACCAACCATTATCAGATAGAATATTTTGATATGAGTAATTCTAATGAATATTGGGTTATTGGTTATTTGCCCAAAAGTAAAATGGTCTATTTTACTCAACACAGCGTGCAAAACAAAGAAGCGGATCAAAAAATAGAGGTTAAAAATTACCTCAATCAAAGTGTTAAACTCTCAGAAAAAGCACAAGAAGTGGTAGAAAATCTCAAATTAGGAAACATAGGGCAAAGTGTAAAAGTCACGCTTACCTTACTTCTATTGTTACTAAATATTGTTTTATTGGCCAGGAAAAAATCTTATTCTCATTGATTTTTAGACTGTTTTTTAGAGCCTGTTTAAATTTTATTACAATTATTTTTATAACTATTTTAATAAGGATTTTTTGCTTTTTAATTGCAGATTTATCGGGATAAATCAAAAATGAAAAGTGAAAAATAGGCTTAAAAGAGCAAAAAATAATGTAAAGATAGTTTTTAAGAGTTATAATTTTTTCGATAGAATTTGAACAGACTCTTAATTTGTTTTAAAAATAAATTTGCACAATTCAGAAAAAACAATTTATATTTGCACCCGAAAATCAAGTTTAACAATTAAAAATCGAAGCAAAAATGTTCAAATTTCACAATTTATCTTCAGTAGGATTGCCACTTTCTGTGGTACGCTTCGGTGATTTCGTTTTCAGCTAGAATTATTATCAATTATGAAATATAGAAACCCGAAGTTGTAAAATTTCGGGTTTTATTTTATCCTAAGCTCTGCAAAATTTCCCCGAAATTTTATTGAAATGTATGTTTACCAGCAATTTTTTGTTGGCATATTCTTGATGCACATTTTTTAAAATTTTTTCAAGAATTTTTAAGATGAATGATTTCTGTAATCAATCATCAAATAATATTTATCAATTATAAAAAAATGGGAAATTTAAAATTAAAAGGAAAAGATATCCTAAAATTGGGATATCCTAATAATAAATCGGTAACGGTAGCCTTAGAAGTAGCAAAGAAAAATTTTGCAGATAAAAATACCGCATACGTAAAAAATATTTTGAAGGAAATTTTACTTCAACCAGAAGAATTTAAGAGTAATCTAATGCTTGGCCAGATTGCAGAAGAACTTTTAGTGAGCAAAAAAACTGAAAAAAAAATGCTTTTGAATAACAGAGTTCCGTATGAGATTTTCGGGGATGAAATTTCAGAGGATGCGATTAATCAGTTTTATACTTCGCTTAAACTTCCGGTTTCGGTAAAAGGTGCTTTGATGCCAGATGCACATTTCGGGTATGGTCTGCCCATTGGTGGAGTATTGGCAACCAAAAATGCTGTAATTCCTTATGGAGTAGGCTTAGACATTGGTTGTAGAATGTGTTTAAGTATTTTGGATACGCCAGTTTCTTATCTGGATGGTGCGAAAGACAAATACGAAAAAGCATTAGCCGAACATACCAAATTCGGGATGTATGAAGTGCATAAAACGCACATAGAAAATGAAATTTTTGAGAATGAAACATTCAATTTAATTCCGATTTTAAGAAGATTAAAGTCAAAAGCGATCAAACAAATGGGCACTTCTGGCGGAGGAAACCATTTTGTAGAATTCGGAGAAGTAGAAATTTTAGAAGATGATCATCAAATTGGTTTGCCAAAAGGAAAATATGTAGGTATTCTTTCGCACAGTGGTTCTAGAGGTTTTGGTGCAGAAATTGCGCAATATTACACCAGAGTTGCAGTAGAAAATTGTCCACTCCCGAAAGAAGCACAACATTTAGCTTGGCTGGATTTAGACACGCATCTCGGACAAGAATATTGGATTTCTATGAATCTAGCAGGAGATTATGCTTCCGCTTGTCATACCGATATTCACAGACGTTTGATAAAAGCAGTTGGCGGAAGGTTGAAAGCCAGAATAGAAAATCATCACAATTTTGCTTGGAAAGAAACTTTTGACGGAGAAGAATTGATTGTTCACAGAAAAGGGGCAACACCAGCTTCGGAAGGACAGTTGGGGATCATCCCAGGTTCTATGACCAGCAAAGGTTTCATTGTAAAAGGCAGAGGAAATGCAGCCTCTCTTCATTCTGCTTCGCATGGTGCTGGGAGAAAGCATTCCAGAAATTTTGCCAAAACAGCTTTCACACAAAAAGAAATGAAAGATGAGCTAAAAATGCACAAAGTAACCTTGATTGGAGGTAGTCTGGAAGAAGCACCTATGATGTACAAAAACATCAATCAGGTAATGAATGCGCAGCAAGATTTGGTAGATATTTTGGGTGCTTTCCAGCCGAGAATCGTGAGAATGGACAAGTAATGGTTGTCAGTTTTTAGTTGATAGTTTTTGGTTAAAATCATAAACTATCAACAAACAACCATCAATAAACAACAAATAAAATGAAACAAATAATACAAATCACTTCAGGAAAAGGTCCTGTAGAATGTGAATTTTTTGTACAAGAAACCTTTAACCTAATGAAAAAAGAAATGGAATCTCTGAAATTAAATTATAAAATTTTAGAAATGATTGAAGGTGAAGTTTCAGGTTTCCAGTCGATTACTTTTGAAGTTGATGCGGATTCAGAATTTCTAAATTCTTGGAAAGGAAGCATTCAATTCATCGGGAAAAGTAAATTCAGACCTCACCATCAACGTAAAAACTGGTTCGTTGGCGTTTTTGAAATCGAAAAATTTTTTGAACTTCAACTTAACGAAAAAGATTTAGAATTTCAAACCATGAGGAGCTCTGGAAACGGTGGGCAAAACGTGAATAAGGTAAACTCGGCAGTTCGTGCTACGCATTCGCCTACCAAAATTCAAGTGGTGGCAATGGATTCTCGTTCGCAATTGGAAAACAAAAAAATTGCGGTCGAAAGGTTGAAATTGAAGATTTTGGAAATGAATGCCAAAAAATCTTCAGTACAAAAACAAAATCAATGGATGAATCATCTCCAATTAGAGAGAGGAAATCCTAGGAAAATTTTTAAAATGTAAAAAAAATGACAACAAACAAATACTACTTTCAAGCCTTGGATAATTTCCCTTATAACCTAGAGGAAACAATGCAGGCACTGAATTATGCACTGTCTTATGATGATCATAATGCAGAAAGTCTTTGTCTTTTAGGGCGGGTATATTCTGAAATGTTACAAGATTATGAAACTGCTAAATCTTATTTTGAAGAAGCAATGCAAGTAAAGCTAGATTCTGTTTCTACGCCGCTTTTCTATATAGATTGTTTGCTTAATAATGAAGATTATGAAGAGGCGAAAAAATTAATAAAATATGCGAAAAGCATTAAAGGAATAGACCAATCTAGGATTCTTTACAGAAAGGCTATTTTCTTTGAAAAGCAAGAAAAATTTAAGAAAGCGTTGAAAATTTTAGAAAAAGCCAAGAAAAATTCTGCAAATAAGAACTATCTGGATTTTATTACAGAAAGAATAAATTTCATAAAAGCAAAAATAGGAAAACCTAAAAAAGGGAAAGGTCAAAAGAAAAGTTCCAACAAATAATTGTTGGAGCTTTTTGTTATTTTAATGAAACCTAAAGCTAGCTTCAGGAAGCGTGTTGTTTTTCAAGAATTCTTCATATTCAGGGGAAAGAAGTTTTCTTTCGTAGGTTGGTTTTCCGTTTTGTGAAGCGAGGCGTATTTTGTCTTTTCCGTATTTTTTATTGAGAAAATCCATTGCTTTCATTATAGGTAAGTGTTTGGTTTCTAGGTCTTTTTCGAAGAGGTTGATGAGTCTTTCGTTTTCGGGAACAAAATCCGAAACAATGACTCCAGCTTTTTTGTACTGAAAACCATCTTTGTAAATTGCTTCAAAAATCGAATTGGCTGCTTTTGCTAAAATAATGGAAGAATTGCTAGGATTGGGTAAAACTACTGAACCTCCATTTCTATATTCGCCCAATTCTTTTCTGAATCTATTGGTATGAATAAAAACGGTGATTACACGGCAACAAGAGTTCTGTTTTCGTAATTTTTCGGCGCAAGAAAATGCGAAAGTTTCTATACGCTCTCTCAGTTTTTCTTTCTCAGAAATCATTTCCATAAAACTTCTGGTAGTAGCAATAGATTGTTTTTTAGCGGGTGTTTCTAAATCTAGTTGTTTGATTCCTTTTAGTTCGTTAATCATTCTAGTACCGTGAATTCCCATCATTTTTCTTACCCAAATTTCTGGTTTCTGTAATAAATCCCACGCTTTATTTACACCAGTATCACGCATTTTTATGCCCAATCTTCGCCCAATTCCCCAAACATCTTCTATATCTAGCCATTTCAGAGCTTTTTCTATTTTTTTTGGTGTGTCAAGGATAAAAACACCGTTAAATTTTTCTGGAAATTTCTTAGCAATTCTGTTTGCAATTTTTGCCAAAGTTTTGGTAGGTGCAATGCCTATGCTTACAGGTATTTTAGCTTCTAGTGCAATTTCTTTTTTAATTTTTTGAGAATATTCTTCTAGATTAAAATAGGTAAAACCATGGAAATCCAAAAATAATTCATCTATGCTATATACTTCATAATCTGGAGCAAAAGAACGGGCAATTTCCATTACTTGCTGGCTTCGGAAATTGTACAATTCAAACTTCGCAGAAAAGGCTTTTACTTGGTGTTTTTCAAATAAATCTTGGTACTTAAAAACAGGTGCTCCCATAGGAATCCCTAATGCTTTTGCTTCGTTACTTCTAGAGACTACACAGCCATCATTATTAGACAAAACTACAACAGGTTTTCCCTCTAAACTGGCGTCTAGAGTGCGTTCGCAGCTAACGAAAAAATTGTTGCAATCTAACAATGCAAACATGATTTCTGTGATTTTTGAATAATAAAAAGTAAAAAGTCGGAGAAGATATTTTACAAAATTAGAAAGAATTATGATGCAAAAAACAGAAAGTTTTCCATAGGAAAAGAAATAAGGGAATGTTTATATTTTTATAATATTTATCTCCCTAATGTAGTACTAAGAATTTGAATTGCGAAATTTTGTAAAGTTTTTTCGTAGACTTTGTCTTGCATTAAAATTTTAATGGCTACTTTATATAGTTTACTATAAATGAATAATTCCTGTGATTTTTATAATGTACTAAGAGTAATCTTTAATGATTTTTAATAGATTTTGTGTTGTTAGATGTGTAAGTAATATTTGAAATGAAATGATTTTACAATGTCAGAATCATTAAATTTAAGTATTAATATTTTACCAATCAATCTATTTTTTTTTAGATTATAAGTCCATTCTTTTGCGTATGGAATGTTAAACTGATCACCAAATATTTCTAAAACTTCTTTTTTACTTTTTCCTAATAAAATATTATAATCGAAATTCATTTTAGTGTGGAAATTTTATATAAATGTACCAGACCCTGCTCTATATAGGTCTGGTACTTATAATTAATCATTTGTATTTTATGTAATTATAGAGCAATTTTTTTAAAAAATGTCCTCAGTAAATATTTATCTAAAAACACACTGAGAATCTAATAAATACTGAGGACTGATAACACATATGATAAGTAACAAATTATTGTTTCCAAAAACTCCAAACAGTACCGTTGAAAACAGCTAATTGTTTTGCCGTGGTATCATATACCATCATTCCTGGAGCTGGATTTTTGATATTGAGATGTGGGCTCACAACTTTTGGTAAAATCATGGCTTTGTTTGTATCTGCAAGCACCAAAATTCCTGGTGTAACGTCAGATGTTGGATTGCCTCCAATCATTGTTTTGGCAATTACTTTTTCATTCAGTGAATTTTGTAGTGTAAGTCCGTCAATAGAGGTTAAAGGATCAACGGTAGAACCATTGTTTATGGATAAATCTTTCCATCCTGATGCATATTTTACCTTTACCTTTTTATCATTAGAATCATAAACAATAGTTCCATTTACTACGGTTTCGGTATTGGGAGAATTAGTGATGAATGGAGCTGTATTACTGGTTCCATCTACCCAAGGTAAAATAATACCTCTTGTATTATCAGCACCATCATAAAATTCTAATGAAATACTAGGGTTTGGTGTAGTGTTATCTGCAAGTTTAGTTAATGATGCTTTACCAATCGCCACTTGTGCAGAAGCACAAGCGGTGATTAATATTGATAATGTTAAAAATATATTTTTCATGATATTTTTTTTAATAATTAAACAAATTAGTCTGGGCAAGCTTGTGTGTTGAAGCATTTCCAACCTGCAGCTGTTCCATCTACATTAATTTGTAAACAGTCTTGAGTAATGTTATACACCATCATACCTTCCACTAGATTAGCAGTAGGAATAGCAGTAATTTGAGCGTCCGTAAGTCTGTTTACTACAAAACCTTTTGTTTTGGCTTCAAGAACTGTCCATGCTCCTTTTCTTACCATTGGCCAATTACCATTATCTGAACCAGCTCTACCAAGAGAAGTAATACCGTGATTTGTACTTAAAATATCTCCTGAAGTTACTGCTGGTTTGTAACAAACGTTAGTTCCTAAACTTGTAAGATAAAGTGTTGCAGTATCACATGCTGGAGGAGTACCATCATCACAAACTGTGTAAGGAATAGATAAAGTGCCAACAAAAGTTGAAAGTGGTACAAAGGTATAAGAACCATCACTATTAAGTGTTAATGTACCAACACCAGGAATGGTAGTTGCAGAACCAATTGTCAATGCAGTACCATTAGCAGAAGCAGAAGTAATAGATTGTGTATTACCTTCTGGGTCGGTGTCATTACTTAAAGCATTGCCAGTCATAGTAGAACCTTTTGGTGCAGTATTAGCATCGTCATTAGCGAAAGTGTTATTACCAGAGTTAGGTAAAACAGTAATCGCAAGAGAAGCAGTATCTGTACCACCATTTCCATCACTTACTGTGTAAGTAACAGGGTTTACATAACCTGTAAAACCAGGTGCAGGAACGAAAGTATAAGTGCCATCACTATTAAGAGTAAGAGTACCTGCATTTGCTACAGTGTTACCATTAGCATCTACACCCGAAACTTGAGTAGCAGTACCCAACGGAATAGAAGCGGAACTTACAGATAAAGAGTTTCCATCAGGATCAGAATCATTCTTTAATACAGAAGAAGAAACATTAGTTCCCACTTCAGTAGAAGCCGTATCATTTTGAGCGATAGGATTATTATTTCCAGAAGTAGTGGCAGGAATTACTTTAATAGAAAGTGTAGCAGTATCATTACTATCACTAGAATTACTAGCAGTGTAAGTAACAGGGACAGTTCCAGAGTAATTAGCAGCAGGTACAAAAGTATAAGTACCGTTGCTATTAAGCGTCATAGTTCCTGCAGGATTTCCAGCAGCATCATAAACAGCTGTAGCTGTACCTAAAGGAAGTGGAGTGGCAACACCTGAAGCATTAAGATAAGTAGCAGCAGTAACTGTAGTAGCTGAACCATCTAAAGCACTATCATTAGCTAATACACTACCAGAAGCAGTAGTACCACTAGGAACTTGATTATAATCATTTTGAGCGTCTACAAAACAAGAGTTAACATTAGCATTTTGTGAGTTACCAATACCTTGTCCTACATTACTACCTGTATCTGCAGAACCGCCAGAGTTTACCAAATTAGGAACACCTAGATTAGTACCAGCAGTAGAGCCTAAACCTCCTGTTGCAGCATAATTAATACTGCCATCAGCATTTAATTGAGAGGTAGTAACGTTTTCACTACCTTCTATAGCGTCTGGACAGCCATCGCCATCAGAATCTGTGTCTAAATAATTTGGTATGCCGTCATTGTCTGTGTCTGCACATGTAGTAAATGTAACAGAACCAAAACCTATATCTCTAACATCTGTTGCATGAGAACTAGCATTAAAAGTAAATAATAAATCACCACTAGAAGGTAATGAACCTTGAGGTAATGTAATACTTAAAGTTGTTTTTGCGGAAGTACCATAACCAGTAGTTGCAATTGTAGGTAGTGTAGTAATATTGACAGTTGCTCCGTTATTTGCTGTAACCGTTGGTGTATTCCCTGTAGTAGAATCAATAGTAGCATATACAGTACCCGCATAAGAAACTGTAAATGTAAAAGTTGAAGTTGCATTATCTACAATTGTTCTGTACCAGTATAGATTGTTTAAGTTTATAGTACCAGTATAAACATTAGATAAAGTTTGCTGAAAAGTTGTTGTTGTACTAGCATCTCTTCTAAATTCTAAACCATTTGAATTAAAGTTGATTCTACCTGTAGGAGAAGTCCAAGGGCCTGAACTAGCATAAGTACCACCAATAGTCCATCCTGTATAAGTATTTGTGTTTCCTCCAGAAGTAGGGAAAATACCATTAGTAACTTTATTATACGCACTACATTCAGCAGTATCTAAAATTCCATCATTATCATCGTCTAAATCTACATCATTTGTAATGCCATCTCCATCTGTGTCAATTGTTACCACTGTAAGCGCTACCGCTGCAGTATTACAAGGTGAACCAGCCGTTTGATTACAAATAGTATAATAAAGCGTATAATTACCTGCTGGTGTACCATTAGTCACAGCAATAGAACCATCTGGATTAAGAGTGAAGCCAGAAGGCCAAGCTCCAGCGGTACCAGCAGCATCGGTAGAAGTTCTAATGGAAACTTGTCCAGCAGCTGTGCCAATTACAGCAGCTGCACCACTATTGTTTAAGTCATTAGAAATAACACTAGGGGAAGAAGTACCAGGTGAAACAGATGTGAATGTATCATCTATAGCATCAATACAATTGTTTACTGTAACAGTAATTACATTAGACGTTGCAGTACAACCACCGACACTTGTAAGAATAGCTCTATAATAAGTAGTAGCTGTTAAACACTTGGTAAATAGGAAGTACTTGTTGCACCAGAAATATTAGCAAATGTAACGTTATCTGTAGAAGATTGCCACTGTACAGTACCCTCAGAACCAGATAAAGAAACAGCAGTAGGAGTAGTCCCAGTACAAATTGTTTGATTTGCAGAAACTGTACCAGCATTTACAGTAGGGTTTACAGTAGCTGATGTTCCTACAGTTTGTCCTTGCGCTTGTCCATCTACATTATAAGTACTACCTGTATTAGTTATAGTAGGTACACCATTAGCATCTACTGTGGCAATTGCAGGTGAGTTCATTGTTCCTGAAGCGTTAGTTCCAATAGCATTTGAGCCATTAAGCATTGCTTGGGTAATATTATCACCTCCTTCTATTGCATCTGGACAGCCATCGCCATCGGAATCTGTGTCTAAATAATTTGGTATGCCGTCATTGTCTGTGTCTGCACATGTAGTAAATGTAACAGAACCAAAACCTATATCTCTAACATCTGTTGCATGAGAACTAGCATTAAATGTAAATAATAAATCACCACTAGAAGGTAATAAACCTTGAGGTAATGTAATACTTAAATTTGTTTTTGCGGAATTTGTATAACCACCAGTAGTTGTAATTGTAGGTAGTGTAGTAATATTGACAGTTGCCCCGTTATTTGCTGTAACCGTTGGTGTATTCCCTGTAGTAGAATCAATAGTAGCATATACAGTACCCGCATAAGAAACTGTAAATACAAAAGTTGAAGTTGCATTATCTACAGGTGTTCTAGTCCAGTATAGATTGTTTAAGTTTATAGTACCAGTATAAACATTAGTTAAGGTTTGCTGAAAAGTAGTAGTTGTACTAGCATCTCTTCTAAATTCTAAACCATTTGAATTAAAGTTGACTCTACCAGTAGGAGAGACCCAAGCTCCAGAACTAGCATAAGTACCACCAATAGTCCATCCTGTATAAGTATTTGTGTTTCCTCCAGAAGTAGGGAAAGTACCATTAGTAACTTTATCATATGCACTACATTCAGCAGTATCTAAAATTCCATCATTATCATTGTCTAAATCTACTGAATCAGGGATGCCGTCACCATCGCTATCAAGATTAGAGCTTACTGTAAGCGTAACGGCAGCAGTATCACAAGGTGAACCTGCAGTTTGGTTACAAATAGTATAATAAAGCGTATAAGTGCCAGCAGTAGTGCCACTAGCCACAGCAATAGTACCATCAGTATTAAGAGTAATTCCTGTAGGCCAAGCTCCAGCAGTACCAGCAGCATCGGTAGAAGTTCTAATGGAAACTTGTCCTGCACTAGTACCAATAACAGCAGCAGTGCCACTATTGTTTAAGTCATTTGTAATTACACTAGCAGTTGAAGTTCCTGCAGTTGTTGAGAATGTATCATTTACAGCGTCTAGATTACTTGTAACATTTACAGTAATAATATTAGAATTTACTGTACAGCCTCCAGCACTTGTAAGAACAGCTCTGTAATAAGTAGTAGCTGTTAAAGCACTTGGTGAATAGGAAGTACTTGTTGCACCAGAAATATTAGTAAATGTAACATTATCTGTAGAAGATTGCCATTGAACAGAACCTGCAGAGCCAGATAATGATAAGGTAGAAGGTGTAGTTCCTGAATTTATCGTTTGGTTAGAGCTTGTTGTTCCAGCTGCTAAAGGATTAACAGTATAAGCAGAACCTATAGTTTGCCCTTGGGCTTGTCCATCAACATTAAAAGTGCTTCCTGTATTAGTAATGACAGGCACACCGCTAGCATCTACAACTACAGGCGTAGTAGTGCCATTAGCAGCTACTTTTATTCTGCCGTTAGCATCAAGCATTGCTTGTGTAATATTATCACCTCCTTCTACAGCATCTGGGCAACCATCACCATCTGAATCTGTGTCTAAATAATTTGGAATGCCATCATTGTCTGTATCTAATTCCAAAGGAATTGAACAAGGAGAGGCGAATTTTACATAGTGTTGATTTGTAATAGCTCCAGTAGAAGCTGTAAAACCAAAATATACTTTATTGGTTCCAAATATATTCGTTACTAAGTCACCTGTATAAGAAATAGTTATACTACGTGCAGTGTAAGAAATGGTTTTTGTGGTTGCATTCCAACTAACAGTTACTGGAATTTCGCTACCAGTAAGTGCTTGTACAGAATAAACTGTTGCAGCAGAAAGTGCAGATTGGTCAGCAGATTTCCATATCTGTCCGTGTTGTCCATTTGGATCATTTGCTGGTGCTAAAGAATTTGTATAGGTATCCAATTCAAGTACAACGCCTTTCTGTATTCCTCTGGCACCAATTCCGTTTCCACTAGCACCAACTGCATTAAGACCGTTAGGATCATTATGAAAAACAATTGCCAAACCATCGGCGCCTGAGCCAGCTCCTACATATGCGATAAATGAAAAAGAAAAGCTTTTTGAAAAATCAATTTTACCGTAGCTCCACATTTGGCCGGCTTGGTTTTGTATTGCACCTGTCAAATACATAGTATTTGAAATTGCCATTGCATTTCCATTAGGCTTAAAATAGTTAGAAACAGAACCACTCAAATTATTTTCTGTACAGTCTAGTATACCATCATTGTCATTATCTAAGTCTATTGAATTAGCTATGCCATCACCATCAGTATCTTGTGCAAAATATTGCGGTGTACCACATAGAAGAAATAGCATTACAAAAAGTAATCTAAATCTAGAATTAAAATTAATATATATTTTTTTCATTATTAATTGTGTAATAATTAGAAATTATCAATAATTTTTTATTATTGATTCTTAAATTTTTAAAGAATAGAATCTTTAAAATCATCACTTTAAACGAATCTATTATAAGGGGGAGGTCGTGTAAAAAATCTTGTAACTATATTTTTCGAATTGTAACTCTTATAAAGAACACATTGTTCTTGTTCTACAAAATAAAGAGCAACAACCCAATTCTTATTATTATTAATAAATTTAGAATTGTAGTTATTAGTGTTAGTATTAATCTGTTTATTAATTTCATAAGAAGAACTGAAAGAGCTATTAGAGTTAGAAGCCTTGTTGTAAACAAAATTTGTTTTGGTTTCTTTCTTATTGTTGAATGTTTTCTTACAAACTTCTTTTATCGATTTTTCTTTAGTTTGTGAACTATTATATTTCTTTGCAAATATTTTTTTGTCATTGAGGTTAATTACTTCCTTTACTAGCATCTTACTATTATCATCATAAGATGTATAAGTAATTTCCTCATTAGAATTTTTTTCAACAATAGTGGCTCCTTTATCGATATGGATATTCTCAATTTGAAAAACTTGTTGTGAATAAAATAAAGGAAATGGCAAAAAGAGTGAAATAGATAATATAAACATCCTCTTTGAAAAAAACAAACCTTTCAAATTAAAAATATTATAAAAAAAATTAATTATTATCAAATTATATTTTGTTTTTTATCATTATTATTGCTAATATTGTTAAAAAAAATAATGCAATTATCTATTTTGTGTTATTTTTTTGTAAAGCGCAAATTTAATCATATGATTAAATCATTTTTTGATTATGTAAATCAAATTCTGAAAATGATTGAAGAAGATTAATTGTTTGATTTTTAATCACTTATGCAAGTCAAAAACTGGAAAATGAACACAAAAGATAATTTAGTAGAAAAAATATTGGTGTTAAAAAAAAGTCTGATAAAACATTACGTATATGGTACAGTAGCAACTCTCTTTTTCTTTTTTCTGTATGATTTCTTTATTGTGAATGAAAGAATTTTGAGTTATTATCTTTTAGGAGGAATCTTTTTTTTAATTTATACTTGGGTTTTAATAAAGAAAAGTTTTGATATTGATAAAATAGTTCATAGGTATTTTATTATTTCACCATGGTACACCATGTTTATCATTGTAAAAAAATGGGAAGTGTCTGTTGTAGATCTCTCTTTTTTTATAATATTACCTTTAGGCGCTTATATTTTCTTCTCTAAAAAAGAAATCATTTGGTACTCGCTATACTCTGTGTTTTTGATATTTTTTGCTTTTTTGTTATCTAATTATATTGATTTGCCTTTTAAAAAATATAATATAAATATGTTTAATCCCATTTCAGATATTATGATTTTTTTATTTGTTTTAGGAGTAATCGTATTGGCATTATATTATAATGATAGAATAAGACACATAAAATATAATTCTCCAGAATTAATAATTAAGGAAGAAGAGAAACCAAAAAATAATTTTTTAAATAATGATGAAAGAAAAAATGAATTGTTTTTTGAAATTGAGAATTATATAGAAGATCATTTGTTGTTTAAAAATCCAGATTTTAACTTGTCTGGCCTTAGTGTTAAATTAGGTATTAATAGCAAATACATTTCTAATGCGATTAAAAGTAAAGGTTTTACAAATTTTAATCACTATTTAAATATTTGTAGAATTAATCATGTTAAAAATTTATTTGAAGAAAATGATATGAAAAAAATAACCCTTATGTACATATATACTGAAGCAGGGTTTACTAACCAAACTACTTTTAATAGGGTTTTTAAACAAGTGGAAGGTATTACTCCGACAGAGTATTTAAAACAAATTCAATAATTACATGAGTTGTGAGATTTTCCTGTAGCATTAATTCTATCAATCATGGCAATACTTATTTTTATTCATTCCAAATCAATAAATTTCACTAAATTTGTGTTCTAAAAATTTGATTTATCAATATGTTGACGAAAGTAAGAGTTCAGGAATTTCTGAAAGAAATAGAAGTAGATGATTTAGTGAAAAATCTTCAGATAGTTGGGGATGATGTGTATATCGATATGGTAGCACATTCGCCAGCAATGCACGAAAAAAAGAAGCTAGAAGTAGCCATGAAACAAGCCTTCGCTTCGGAGTTTGGAGAGCACATTAATTTAAAATTAAAAATTGCTTCACCAGAACCTACAGAAGTTCAGCAAAATCAAATCAAAGGGAAACAAATCCCCGGAATTCAAAATATTATCGCGATTGCATCTGGTAAAGGTGGAGTAGGCAAATCTACGGTTACTGCAAATTTGGCGGTTACTTTGCAGAAAATGGGATTTTCGGTGGGCGTTTTAGATGCAGATATTTATGGTCCTTCTGTACCTACAATGTTTGATACGGAATCAGAAAAACCAATTTCTGTGGAAGTAGATGGTAAAAATATGATGAAACCTATCGAAAATTATGGTGTAAAAATGCTTTCGATTGGTTATTTTTCGGGAGCAAATCAAGCGGTAGTTTGGCGCGGACCAATGGCTAGCAAGGCTTTGAACCAAATGATTAGAGATGCAGCTTGGGGAATTTTAGATTTTTTATTAATAGATTTACCTCCAGGAACTGGTGATATCCATTTGTCTATCATTCAGGAAGTTCCAGTTACAGGTGCAGTAATTGTGAGTACACCACAGCACGTAGCGCTAGCAGATGTTAAAAAAGGAATTGCAATGTTTACTATGGAAAGCATCAATATTCCGGTACTTGGTTTAATAGAAAATATGGCGTATTTTACACCCGAAGAATTGCCAGATAATAAATATTACATTTTTGGGAAACAAGGAGCGCAGTTTATGGCAGAAGATTTAGGAATTCCTGTTTTAGGTGAGATTCCTTTAATCCAAAGCATAAGAGAAGCTGGTGATGTAGGAAGACCAGCAGCACTGCAAGAAGGTTCTAAAATTGCCGAAATTTATAAAGAAACTGCCCAAAAAATGGTAGAAAGTTTAGTGGAAAGAAATACCAATTTACCGCCTACAGAGGCTGTTAAAATCACCACAATGGCTGGTTGCTCGCCAAAGAAATAAATGATTAAAAAGCAATACTGCAATTAAAATATTTCTAGATGTACTGAAAGCAAATTGCAGAAAGTCAAAAGCAAATAAATTATGAATAGAGAAAAATTGACTCACGAAGAAGTAGTAACCAAAGTGATGGAAGCTTTGGATAGTATTCGTCCGTTTCTAAATAATGATGGAGGTGATATAGAATTGGTAGATGTGGTGGACAATAAAGTAATGGTAAAACTTCAAGGTAATTGCCAAGGTTGCCCTATGAGTTTTTCTACAATGAAATTGGGTGTAGAAAATACCATCAAACAATTTGCGCCAAGCATTAAAGAAGTGGTAAGTGTAGAATAATTTCTTTGTTTTGTAAAATATAAAATATAGGTAGAAACGGGCTTTAGCCCGTTTTTTTAATACTTAGTTATTTTGATTCCAATTGTTTTTAAAATTTTTGATCAAAGAATTTTTAAAATTCTTGTCAAAAATAATAATAGGTGATTTTTGACTTTCCAAATCATATTCTAAGGTTATTACTTCGTCTGTGTCGTCAAATTTTTTATTTTTATTTGAATCACTCTGAGCATTAAAAATAATTTTTTTTGATATAATCTTCCAATTGATTATATTTAAATTTTTAGGCGAAATTTGCTTTAAATTTTTTCCTTCTTTGTCAGTTAAAAATAAATAAGTGGGATCTTCAAAATTCAATTTTTTATTTCCATCATAATCATCCGTAATAATATTATAGAAAATAAAGTTTTTAGAAGAAGTATTCATTTGATTGACAGTTTTGTTTGAGGGATCATAGCTATAATCAGTTTCATAATTAGAAATTAGCATTTTTTGTTTGCTAAGTAAATGTTTTTCTCCTGTAGTAGTATTGTAGAAAATAATATTCCAAAAAGAACTTTCTTTCTCAGATTTAAAGGAACTTTCCAGACTACTTCTTTCAATAGTTTCACCAATTGAAAGAGGAAAAGCTAAAATGCCTGTACTATCTATTTCAATAGAATTATTTGTTAGGATATTTAGGTCTTCTAATTTTGTTCCTGTTTCTTGGTTTACAGGTTTTTCAAAAACTTGTTCTTTCTTTTCGCAAGAAACAATGATAAAAAGTGTATATAATAATAGAAAATGTTTCATGGTTATTTGTTATTTTTCAATTTATCATAAATACTGTGTATTAAACCATCGGCTACTGAGATTTTAGGAACAAAAATCTGCAAAATTTCTGCCCAGTTCAATACTTTATTAAAAATTTCTAGCGCCGGAACGATTACATCTGCTCGATCTTCTCTTAAGTTATGTTTCAGCATGCGTTCTTCTACGGTAAGGTCTTTCAAATCTTTGTAGAACGTTTTTAGCATATTGGCAGACATTGGTTTTCCGTCTTTTGTTTTGCTCATACTAAAAACTTTGTTAATGTTTCCTCCAGAACCTATCGCTACCATTGGTTTTTTGCTCACAATTTTGGTTTTAATCTCTGCTTTTAGTTCTTCCCAATTTTCTTTGGTTACCAAATTATTTAGTAGTCTGATGGTACCAATATTGAAGGAATGTTCGTACTTCATTTTACCATTTTCGTAATAGGTGAGTTCTGTAGAGCCTCCACCTACGTCTATGTATAGATAACCAAAATTTTTGTCAAGGCCTTCTGCTACGTGGTTTTCGTAGATTAGCGTAGCTTCTTCGTCACCAGAAATAATTTCTATCTCAATACCAGCTTCTTTTTTCACTAAATCTATAATTTCTTTACCATTTTTGGCATCACGCATCGCACTGGTAGCACACGCTCTGTAATGTTCTACACCATAAATTTCCATCAACTGAGAAAAAACTTTCATAGAATTGATAACCATTTTTTTTCTTTCTGCTCCTATTTCTCCCGTAGAAAAAACATCAAAACCTAATCTAAACGGAATTCTCAAAAGATTCAATTTTACAAATTCTGGCTTTCCTTTTTTAGGTTCTCTTACTTCGTTGATAAGCAATCTAGCTGCATTACTTCCTATATCTATGGCGGCAATCTTCATATTTTAAATTTCTTTTGGGGTATGAAAAAATAAAAATTCTTTTTCTGCTTTTAGAAAATTTTGCCAAGTTTCAGCATTTATTTTGAAACCTACTACTGCACAGGTTGGCATATGCATTATGTTTTCGTTGGTGAGAGAATTAGCAAAATAAGTGATGCCATTATTATGAGAAAATAAAGCTAAATTTTCTATTTGAGAATCTAGATTTTCTATGGTTTCTAAAAACTCAGTAGGAGATGCATTGTATAAATGAGCTACTTCTCTAATGTTTTTATTCTCAAAAACTTCTGCAAAATATCTACAAGTGGTCATTGCTCTTTTGGCAGGACTGCTTACAAAAGTATCAATTTCTATATTTTTAGATTTCAAAAATTCAGCCATTTTCAAGGCATCTCGGTGTCCTCTTTCACTAAGAGGCCTATCAAAATCTGAAGTGTTTGCTGGCCAATCACTCTTCGCGTGTCTTACCAAAAACAGCATTTTCATCTGTATTAATTTAAGACTTTAAAATTAAGAAAAATTTGAATTTCTACAACCTGAAAAAAATTAGTAAATTTGCGCTTTATGAGTCAAATAATTGCCATAGATTACGGTAAAGCAAGATGCGGAATTGCTGCTACAGATGATTTGCAGATAATTGCCAGTGCTTTAACTACTGTAGAAACAAACAATCTTACCGATTTTCTTCAAAAATATTTTGCAGAAAATAAAGTGGAAGCTATGGTTATTGGCTTACCTACAGACCTTAGAGGAAACATGTCTGGCATAGAAATAGATATATTAAAATTTATAGAAAAGGCAAAAAATCTTTTTCCAGAAGTAAAAATCCATCGATTAGATGAGCGTTTTACTTCTAAAATGGCTTCTTTTTTTATCTCGCAAAGTGGTAAAAATAAAAAGCAAAGACAAGAAAAAGCATTGATTGATAAAATTAGTGCAACCATTATTTTACAAAACTTTTTAGAACAAAAACAAAAATGATTTTACCAATCAGAGCATACGGAGACCCAGTTTTAAGAAAAAAAGCACAAGATATTTCACCAGAATATCCTGAGCTTAAAGAATTGATTGATAGTATGTTCGAAACAATGAACGGTGCGCACGGAATAGGTTTGGCAGCACCACAAATCGGTTTAGATATTAGACTTTTTATCGTAGATGTTTCTCCATTAGCAGACGATGAAGATTATGTAGATATTGCAGAGGAACTCAAAAGCTTCAAAAAAACTTTCATTAATGCCAAAATTTTAGAAGAAAGCGGAAACGAATGGAAATTTAATGAAGGTTGTCTTTCGATTCCTGACGTGAGAGAAGATGTAAGCCGAAAAGAAACTATTTTGATAGAATATTATGACGAAAATTTCGTAAAACATACCGAAACTTTTTCCGATATTCGTGCTCGCGTAATTCAACACGAGTATGACCATATAGAAGGCATTTTATTTACCGATAAGCTAAGCCCTCTAAAAAAGAAAATCATCAAAGGAAAACTCAATAAAATTACAGCAGGAGATGTTGCTATTAATTATAAAATGAGATTTCCAAAATAGTATTTTTAGTTTGAAATCGTTTGAAAAGTTTGATGTTGTTAGAATTTAAAGCAACGATATCAAACCCAATAAAACCCAATAAAACCCAATCAAACCACATCAAATAATTAAAAATTAACAAAATATAGATTATGCAGTTAGAAAAAATAATTTCGATTTCAGGTAAACCAGGTCTTTTTACTTTGGTAACTCAGTTAAAATCAGGATTTATTGTAGAAGATATTTCTACAGGTAAAAAAGCAAGTATTTCTAATTCTTCTCAGGTAAGTTTATTAGACAACATCGCTATTTATACTTTTGACAAAGAAGTTCCACTTTTTGAAGTGATGAAAAATATTGCTGAAAAAAATGAATATGGTCAAGCAATTGCTCATAAATCTTCTGAAAATGAATTAAGAGCTTTTATGGCAAGCGTTTTACCAGATTATGACGTGGATAGAGTTTATGCTTCTGATATCAAAAAATTGGTACAATGGTATAATTTGCTTCAAAAAGGAGGATTTATTACCAAAGAGGCTTTCGTAAAAGAAGAAGAACCTACCGTTACTGATGCCGAAGTGGTAGAAGAACCAAAAGCAGAAAAAAAGCCAGCAGCAAAAAAAGCAGCTCCGAAAGCTGAAAAACCAGCAGCTCCAAAAGCTAAAGCGTCTTCTTCTGCTAAATCTACCGTAAAATCTACGCAAAGAAAACAAGGATAAGAAAATTTTATAATTTCCCGCAGATTTCACAGATTTTCACAAACTAAATGTGTTTATCCGTAAAATCTGCGGGATTTTTTATGCTTAATCTTTACCTAAATTCTATACCTTTGCCAATAATTTTAACCTAATTCTATGAATTCTAAAGAACAAAAACTCGAAGCTTTTTCTAAATTGCTAGATATAATGGATGATCTAAGAGAAAAATGCCCTTGGGATAAAAAACAGGATTTGCAATCTCTGAGATATCTTACTTTAGAAGAAGTTTATGAACTTTCTGATGCTTTGTTAGAAGAAAATCTTACAGAAATTAAGAAAGAATTGGGCGATGTTTTGTTGCATTTGGTTTTTTATGCCAAAATTGGTTCAGAAAAAAATAGTTTTGATATTGCTGATGTCATTAATTCTCTCAACGAAAAACTCATTTTCCGTCATCCTCATATTTATGGAAATGTAGAGGTGAAAAATGAAGAAGAGGTAAAACAAAACTGGGAAAAACTAAAACTAAAAGAAGGCAATACTTCTATTTTATCGGGCGTACCGAAGAGTTTACCACCAATTATCAAGGCATATAGAATTCAAGAAAAGGTAAAAGGAATAGGTTTTGAATTTGCCTCTGCAGAAGACGCTTGGCAAAAAGTAGATGAAGAATTGGCGGAATTTCATGCAGAAACAGACCTTGAAAAAAAAGAAAAAGAATTGGGTGATGTTTTCTTTTCGCTGATTAATTATGCCAGAATTTCTAACCTTAATGCAGATTCTGCGCTAGAAAGAACCAATATTAAATTCATAAAACGTTTCCAAACTTTAGAAAAATTGGCTTTAGAAAAAAGTCTTCAACTTTCTGAAATGTCTCTGGAAGAAATGGATGTTCTTTGGGAAGAAGCGAAGTTAATTGAAAATTGAAAGTTGAGAATTGAAAATGCTTCTTTCTGTACAAACGAAACCTAAAGAAATGGGCTGCGAAGCTAAATGTGTGTGGAATTTATCATAAAAAAAGCGCTCCTACGGAGCGCAATGTTTTTATAATCAGTACTTTTTATTAAGAATTATTTTAAAACCTCCACTTCAATCACAGAATTATTGAAGATTTTTTGGAAAGCTTTTGTATAATCCGTTTTTTCAGCTTTGTAAGGATTTTCTATAAATTTTTGAGGATTTACAGCAAACAGCGGATATGCTGTACTCTGCACTTGAATTTGGATTTTATGCCCTTTTTTAAACGTATGTAATACGTCTTGAAGATTAAAAACCACTTCGGTTTCTTGGTTCGGAACCAGCGCTTCTGGTTTTTCAAAAGAATTTCTAAATCTTGCAGGCATTATTTCACTTCTTACCATTTGGTGATAGTTTCCGTAGATTACACCTGGTTTTTCTTTGATGCCTTTTTCATCAGTAGGATAAATATCGATTAATTTCACAAAAAAATCTGCATCTGTACCTGTAGTCGCAATTTTTAGTTTTACTTTAATTTCTCCCGCCAAAGTAATATCATCATTCAGAATTTCTGTGGTAAATAAAGCTACATCTGGTCTGTTTTCGGTAAATCTTTGGTCTTCACTCATATAATTTCTTGGGGTAAAACCATTGAAATCTTTCAAATTTTCACTACTTGGAACAGGCTTATTCGGGTCTGAAAAATATTCTGTAAACGATGCAGAAGAAGGCGATTCAGTAGTAAACTTACCGTTTTCTCTTAAATAAAAACTTGTTTTTTGAGCTGCTTTTGGAGGCCACTCTGCAAATTGTTTCCACTCTTTTTTGCCAGTATCGAACATATAAGCTTCTGGTAGATTAATTGCAGATTTTTCATTTTTTAGATAATGGTTAAAGAAAGTTGTTTCTATATTTTTTTGATAAAAAGTAGCAATGCTGTCTCCAAAATAAATCTCGTTATGAAAATGTTTCCCCATTTCGTGAGACCAACCACCGTGAGAGAAAGGTCCCATTACAATTGTATTTTTAGCTTTCGGACTGGTTCTTTCTATGGTTTTGTAAATATGTAAAGGTCCTCTCAAATCTTCCGCATCAAACCAACCGCCAACCGTCATCACTGCGTGTTTTATGTTTTTAAGATGTGGTAAAAGATCTCTTTTTTTCCAGAAATCATCATAATTTGGGTGGTCAACTATTTCATTGACAAAGAAGTTTTCTCTTCCATAATATTTCTCAATTCCATCTTTCAGAGTTCCCATCTCATTGTAAAAAAGTGAACCATCTTCTGAAGTTGAGGCTAATTTTTTCATTGCAGGAATATACCAAGCCGCATTTTCTGCTTTAGTTTTTTGAACTCCAAACACTGGGAAAGTTCTGAAATATCCCATCATAAAAGCTCCGTTGTGGTGAAAATCATCATACCAAACATCAGAAATGGGAGCTTGTGGAGAAGAAGCTTTTAGTGCAGGATGGTCTGCCAAAGTTCCTACAGCAGCATAAAATCCAGGATATGAAGTTCCGTATTGACCTACATTTCCGTTGTTATTCTGAATGTTTTTCACCAGCCAATCTATGGTGTCATAAGTATCTGTACTTTCGTCAATGTCTTTTTTTGTTTTATGGTCAACTTGTGGAGTCATATTCGTAAAAGTACCTTCACTCATATATCTTCCTCGTACATCTTGATACACAAAAATGTATTTTTCATTTTGCAGAAATTTGTTTGGGCCAAGACTTTTTTTGAATTGATCTTCACCATAAGGAGCTACAGAATAGCAAGTTCTTTGCATTAAAATAGGATACTTATTTTTCGCCGAAATATCCTTAGGAATGTAGATAGAAGTGAATAATTTTACACCATCTCTCATGGTAACATACACTTCTTTTTTAGTGAAATTATCTTTCACAAAGGTATCTTGTGCAGAAAGAAACCAAATACAGAAAAACGCCAAAAGCGTTAATATTTTCTTCATAATTAGAATTATTTTTAACAAAAATAGCAAATAATGACGATTATGAAGAGGTATTTGGTGAAATTTTCGTGTTTTTTAAGTGTAAGTTCTAATTAATTTCAAAAATTTCTTCAAATTTCTTTTTCAAATCTTTTTTTACCATTTTATGAATCAAAAAGTGAATTAAAGAAACGAAAACTAAAAATGCCAGAAAAATAAAATCAATATGGAGGATTAGTTCTAAATCTCCATTTTCAAAAAACTGAACTGTATTTACTATGATAATAAAAAGAATTATAATCATTAGAATGTATTTGAATTTCAGACCTCTTTCTCTTATTTCGTAATCAACTTCATAGCAATTACTTTTTTTCTTATAACTTCCAATTACATCAATTAATCTATAAGTTGTATAAACCGAATTAAAGTGTATTCTAAAATTTTTTTTATCAAAAACACCACTAAATTCTTTTCCATTATATTTTTTTGGAGAAAAAAACCAAATCAATTTATCAGAAGTTACATTTTCTTCCAACTTTTTATAAAAATCCTGAACTTTACTTTCAACAACCATATTGTACAAAATTATTAATTTTCCACTTTCAATTTTCCATCATTAGGAAGTTTTTCTATAACTCCAAATTGCCCAACCATTAAAGAAAACCGCCATTCCTAAAATGGCAAAAAATTGAGGTGATAAATTCATAAAACCGCTGTCTTTCAGCACAATTAATCTGATGACTTCTATCAATTGTCTCAAAGGATTGAGGTTAGTCATTTTCTGCGCCCAAATTGGCATACTTTCGATTGGTGTGAAAAGTCCACTCATTAAATTAAAAATCATCAAAAAGAAAAATACCGTAAACATTGCTTGTTGTTGGGTTTCACTGTAATTGGAAATTAATAATCCGAAACCTAAAATGGCAAATAAATAAATTGCCACAAAAAAGTAGAGTAGTGCTAAATTTCCCTGAATTTCAATTTGATACACAAATCGCGAAACCAATAAACCCAACGTAAAAGCAATCATCGCCAAAATCCAAAACGGAATGAGTTTTCCTAAAATAAAATTGTATTTTTTGATCGGGGAAACGTTGATTTGTTCGATGGTTCCCACTTCTTTTTCAGAAACGATGTTGAGCGCAGTAAGCATTCCGCCAACTAAAGTCACTAAAAATGCCAAAATCCCAGGAACGAGCGCCAATCTGTAATTGTAATGTCTATTAAACCAAAGCATAGAATCTACTTGTAAACCAGCATTTTTCTGCATTTCTACAATTTCTGGCGAGAGTTCGGTTTGTATATTTTTGTTGTAATCTTGCAGAATTTGAGAAAGATAAACTCCCGAAAGTCCAGCTTTTGTTCCATTGATGGCATTAATAGCGACTAAAACTTTGTTTTGAGTTTCTCGAACGATATTTTTTTCAAATTTCGGCGGAATTTCCAAAATTAAATCTACTTTTTCCTTTTCTAAATTTTCGTAGGCTTCGTTGTAATTTTCGCCATAATATTGAAGTCTGAAGTAATTACTGCTCGTAACATCTTGAACTAACCTTCTTGAAAACGAAGAATGATCGTGGTCAACAACCGCCAAATTGATGTTTTTGATTTCATAACTCGCCGCTAAAGGAAGCACAATAAGTTGTACAACCGGCATCACGAAAATCACTGCCAATATTGATTTATTCCGAAAAATTTGTCGGAATTCTTTTTTGAGTAAAAATAGTAATTGTCTCATTTTTTTAATTAAAAATTGAAAATGGAGAATTGAAAATTTTATTGTTTCTGTAATTTTAAACTTTCAATTTTCCATTTATTCAAGTCTGATTTTAAATTTCTTCACTGCAATCGCAAAAAGCACTATCATCATTCCCGAAAGTATCAAAATGTATTTCCAAATAATAGCGATTCCTGTTCCTTTAATCATAATATTTTTAATCATAATGTAATACCATTTTGCAGGAATAATGTTAGAAATCACTTGCAATGGAATTGGCATATTTTCGATGGGAAACATAAAACCGCTCAACATTAATGTTGGTAACATTGTGGCAATTAATGAAATAAGCATTGCTTGTTGTTGAGTTTTCACAAAAATGGAAATTAAAATTCCGATGAGTAAATTCGTTATAATAAAAATAGTACTTACAAATAATAGTAAAATTAAGCTTCCTTTAATCGGTAAATCGAGTAAAAAGTAACTTAAAATTAAAATCACCAAAACAATCAACATTGATAAAATAAAGTAAGGAACGGCTTTTGCGATGATTACAAACGAAGGTTTCATCGGTGAAACAAGTAAAATTTCCATCGTTCCTGTTTCTTTTTCTTTTACAATGGCAATTGCGGTCATCATTACACAAACAATCAATAAAATGAGTGCCATTACACCAGGAACGAAATTCGGAGCGCCTTTCAATTGAGGATTGTAAAGCATTCTGATTTCGGGAGTTACACTATAAATTGATGTAGAATTTTTTGCCTGACTTTTATAAAAATCGAGAATAATATTTTGTAAATAATTAGAAATTTGATTGCCGAGATTAATATCAGTTCCATCAATGATCATCTGAAGATTTGCCTTCTTTTGCAAACTCAAATTCTCTGAAAAATCATTGGGAATAACGAGCAAAACTTTCACTTTTCCATCTTTGAAAGCTTCTTGAAATTGATTTGAACTCGTAATATTTCTATCAATATCAAAATATTTATTCGCATCAATTTTTGAAATTAAAGCTGAAGAAACCGCACTTTTATCTTGATCAAAAACTGCAATTCCTGTATTTTTAATTTCTGTAGAAAGTGCAAAACCAAAGAGAATCACTTGTATAATCGGCAATCCGAAAAGCATCAAAAGGACACGTTTGTCTCGCAAAACGTGATAAAATTCTTTTCTGATAAACGTAAGTAACTGCTTCATAATTTTTTATTAATCTTATTCATTCTCCATTTTCAATTAATCTGCGCTTCGTTTTGCGCCTCTCGCTAATTTGTAAAAAACTTCGTCCATACTTTTCGCATCAAATTGTTTTTTCAAATTTGTTGGAGAATCCAAAGCTTCTATTTTTCCATCTACCATTATCGAAACTCTGTTGCAATATTCAGCTTCGTCCATATAATGCGTGGTTACGAAGATCGTAATTCCGTTTTCCGAAGCTTCGTAAATCAAATCCCAAAATTGTCGTCGAGTAACAGGATCTACACCGCCAGTTGGTTCGTCCAGAAAAACAATTTCAGGTTCGTGAAAAATCGCTACCGAAAAAGCCAATTTCTGTTTCCAACCAAGAGGAAGTTCAGAAACTAACTTATTTTTCTCTTTTTCCAAGCCCAATTTTGCAACTAATTCCGCACTTTTTTCTTTAATTTCTTTGTTGGTTAAGCCATAAATTCCCCCAAAAAATTCCAAATTTTCTAGAATCGTCAAATTCTCATAAAGCGAGAATTTCTGACTCATATAACCGATATTTTTTTTGATGTCTTCCGTATTTTTGTATACATCAAAACCAGCAATCGTCGCATTTCCTGAAGTTGGTGTAGAAAGTCCGCAAAACATTCTCATTGCCGTTGTTTTTCCGGCACCATTTGCGCCCAAAAATCCAAATATTTCTCCCTTCGAAACCTCAAAAGAAATATGGTCAACAGCCGTAAAATCTCCAAAAATTTTGGTGATTTGTTCCGCTTTTATGGCGATATCTTTATTCATCGTTATTATTTGAAAGCAGCAAAATAAAACTATCTTCAATACTCGCTTCTATCTTATTGATTTCTATATTTTTAAAATTCTTTTCTCTCAAAAATTTATCTAAAGTTTCTGTACTCAATTCCTTTTCTTTGTTAACCACAACGTGAGCAAACTCGCCAAAAGCATAAGAATTTTCTGTGGCTTTATAATCTTTCAAAATTTTCAAAAGTGCAGGAATATTCTCTGTTTTTACTTCAAATAAATCTTTCGGAAAGTCTTTGCAAATTTGTTTTGGCGTGTCAATTTTTAGTATTTTTCCGTTTTGCATCAATGCAATTCTGTCGCACAAACTCGCTTCGTCCATATAAGGCGTGGCAACTACAATCGTGATTCCTTGTTCTTTTAAACGTTTTAGCATTTCCCAAAATTCTTTCCTTGAAACAGGATCAACTCCAGTAGTTGGTTCGTCTAAAAACAACACTTTCGGTTTGTGAATTAAAGCGCAAGAAAGTGCCAATTTTTGTTTCATTCCACCAGAAAGTTTTCCTGCTCTTCTGGTTTTGAAGGGTTCGATTTGCTGATAAATATCTTTGATTAAATCATAATTTTCCTGAATTGTAGTATTGAAAACACTTGCGAAAAATTCCAAATTTTCTTCCACCGTCAAGTCTTGATACAACGAGAATTTTCCAGGCATATAACCTAGAATTTGTCGGATTTGTTTGTAATCTTTTTTCACATCTAGTTCATCAATTTCCGCATTTCCAGAATCGGGGAGAAGAACGGTTGTTAACATTCGGAAAATCGAAGTTTTTCCGCTTCCATCAGGACCAATCAGCCCGAAAATCTCTCCTTTTTCTACTGAAAAAGAAACATCATCAACTGCTAGAATTTTCTGGTTTTTCTCGCCGTAAGATTTCGATATGTTTTCTACTTTTATCATTGGTTTTTTAACGCAAAGAGCGCAAAGAATTTTTTACAACTTTGAAAATATTTTTAAGCTCGCAAAGAATCATCAAAGATGATTTGCAAAGTCCACAAAGTTTTTTAATTCACTATTCACTGCGAAGCAAATTCACTATTCACAATTAAAGTTTCACTTCACCATACATTCCTATTTTCAAAAATCCGTTGTTTTTTACACGAATTTTTGCAGCGTAAACCAAATTGGCTCTTTCGTCTTTGGTTTGAATGGTTTTTGGCGTAAATTCAGATTTTGGTGAAATCCATTCTATTTTTCCTTTCAGTTCTTTGGTTTCGCCATTTCCTGCGTCAACCAAAATTTTTACAGTTTGTCCAGTTTTTATTTTAGCCAATTGATCGCCTGTAAAATAAGCTCTCAAAATCATTTCATCGAGATTGGCAACTTTAAAGATTGGTTTTCCTACGGTTGCAAATTCGCCTTTGTACATATATTTTGTAAGCACCGTTCCGTTGATTGGACTTGCAATAATATTGTGTTTCAGTTGGTCATCAATTTGTAAAACTTTCTTTTGATTCGGATTTTTTTCGCTCAAAATAGCTCTATTTTGAATGGAAATTTGCTCTTTGATAGAAGAAATTTGCCGATTCAAGGTTTGTAGTTGTGCATAGGCAACAGAAATTTGTTTCTGAAAAACAGCAACTTGCGAATTGGCATCATCGAGTTGTTTTTTGGTAGCAGCATCAGATTTCACCAAATTAAAAACTCTGTTTCGTTCTCTAATTGCAGTAGAAAGTTGTTCTTGTAAAACCGAAATATTCGCTTTTTGACTGTTCATTTGAGATTGCAACACCTGAATTTGCGGATTTGCAGAATTGGTTTTTTCGTCAATTGCATTGATGGAAGCCAAAACTTGTTCCTTCTGAAGTTCCACACCTTTTCCGTCAATCATTCCTACTTGTTGATTTTCTGTAAGTTGTTGTCCTTCATTGAGTTTAAGTTCTAAAATTTCACCAGTTGCTTCTGCTGTAACCATCAATTCATCGGCTTCAAAAGTTCCTGAAGCATCATAATCTGCAGTTTTTTTGCAGGAAAATAACGTGAAAACTACTATCGAAAATATTATTGTTTTTTTCATTTTATTATTTTGAATTTTATTATTGTAAACTACCCCGTCAAAATTTTCTTTTTGGAAAATTTTGCCACCCCTTCAAAGAAGGGGAATTTTAAGTATTGCTTTTTCAATTTTCAATTATTTAGATTTGCTTTGAGATTATATTGCGTTAACAAATACTGAATTTCGTGCGAAATTTTGGTTAAAACAGCTTGTTCTTCTGCATTTACTTCTCGCAAATAATCGTTAGTTGTGATGACGCCGTTTTCTAATTGAGCCAAACTTGCTTTTTTAATGCTTTTTCTCAACGTGATGAGTTCATCGTCTTTATCAATTAAATTTTGAATTTTATCTAAATCATTTTTTTGTTGAATTTCTGTGAAATTTTGATTGAAAAGAAAGTTTTCTCTTTGAATTTCAATATCTTGATTTTGGTTTTCCAACAATTGTAAATCATTTTTCTTGGTATAAAATCCAGAAATCGGAATGTTCAGTCGGATTCCTGTAATGTAAAAAGTATCGAACTCATTTTTGAGCAGATTAAAACCTGGTTTTCCGTAACCTCCTTGGAAAAATGCTCCTAATTTAGGTGTGTTTTTGGTTTTGATGAGTTTCTTTTGAGTTTCAATTAAAGATTTTTGAGCATCATAAAGTTTAAGTTCAGAACGATTGTTGGTTTCTGCAATCAAAGTTTTTTCTGGAGTTTGCAATTGGGTATTTTCGTCTAAATTTCTCTTGATAAAATAAGAAAGCATTTGTACAAAACTTTGTTTCACCGATTTTAGTTCGATTTCTCTTTGTTCGAGTTTTACCAATTCTGCCTTCAAAACATCGAGATTACTTCTAAAAATTACACCGTTTTTCAATTGCGCTTCTGCTTTTTTAATGCCTTCATTAATGTCGGTTTTTGTTAATTGAAGTTGAGCTAATTGCTTGTCAGTCTGTAAAATACCAAAATAAATTTGGTTGATTCTTTCTTTCAATTTATCCAATTCCACTTCAATTTGTTGAGATTGAATTTCTGCTTGAGCTTGCGCCAATTTTTTCTGATTTTTAATATTTCCGCCATCGTAAATCGTTTGTGAAACATCAGCAAAAACCTTGTATTGATCATTGCTTAAAGGTTCTACCGAAACATTGGGTAACTTTATAGGAAATTGAGTAACATCGTTTTGATACGTTGCTTGAGCGGTGATATTAATTTGAGGAAGCCAACCTCTCAAAGCATTTTCTGTGGTGAATTGCTCTGATTTTTTGATGAGTTCCTGTTTTTTAATCAAAGGATAATTTTCTCTTGAAAGTTGGTAACATTGCTCTAAAGTCAATGTTTCTTGAGCGTTGAAAACTCCTATGAATAATAGGAAAATGTATTTTAGGTTTTTCATTTTCAAAAATTTTAAATTTTTGTTTCCAAAAAAGTTTTTATCCAAATTGGTATCAATTTTTTTCTTTCATTGATGAAATATTGAAATTCATCTTCTTGAATAATATCAAAAGCTCTGAAAACTGGTTTTGCTACGAAAGGAAAAATGGTCATTCCCAAAAAAGTAACCAAAAAATGAAGTGGATTAAGATCTGGTCTTTTTTCTTTGATTTGTTTGATAAGCGAAGAATTGTTGAATACTTTTTTAATCGGAAGAACGGAAGTAAGTTCAGAATTTTTCTTTTGAATTTCGCTAATGACAAAAATCGGAAGATTAGGATTTTTGGATAAAATATCGATGTATTTTTCTGTCGCTAAGTCTATTTTTTCTTCTAAAGTTGTTTTTTCGTTGGTAATGATGGGTAGAATTTGTCCGAAAAGTAAAACGATTTTTGCCTTCATTACTTGTTCAAAAAGTTTCTCCTTACTTCTGAAATAGTAATTGAGCAACGCCAAATTTATTCCTGCATGTTCTGCAATATCACGAGTTCTAGTTCCAGCAAATCCTTTTTCTGTAAAGACTTTGGACGCAGATAGTAAAATTTTTTCTTCGGTGGTAAGTTCTTTTTCTGTCATGTTTTTTAACTTTTCACGAAGCAAAATTAAATTAATTTTTTGATTTAAACAAAATATTTAATCATTTGATTAAATTATTTTTTAAAATTATTTATTGGCGCGAGCGAAGCGAGCGTCGATTGTTTTCAAAGAAAAACGCAACTCATTTCTGAATTGCGCCGCTTTTATTTATATTCTTCCCACCATTTCGGATAGATTTTTTCATCATCTTGCCAGACAACTTTTTCTCCAATTTTTGGGGTGATTACTCGTAATTTCTCTTTGTTGAGCTCGTGGAGTTTTTCCATGGGTTCATACCAAGAATGGAGTGCCAACTTAAATTTTGAATTGTGAACCGCAATCATTCTCTGAGCATTGAGGTCTTTCATCGCTTGTAGTTGCTCGCCAGGAAGCATATGAATGTATTTCCAAGCAGGATTGTATTGTCCAGTTTCTAGAATTGCTAAGTCTAGTTTTTCGTATTTTTCACCAATTTTTTTGAAATGATTGTCGTAACCAGAATCTCCACCGATATAAATTTTTGAATTTGGAGTTTCTAAAACAAAACTTGCCCAAATTGCCTGATCTCTTTTAAATCCTCGTCCCGAAAAATGTCTTGCAGGTTCTGCATTGATTTTGAAACCATTTCCTAAATCTGAATTTTCGAACCAATCTAATTCTATAATTTTCGAAGGTTCGTAATCCCAAAATTCTAAATGTGCACCAGTTCCTAGACCTGTAATCACTTGTTTCACTTTTGGGCGAAGTTTTGTAACCGTTTCATAATCTAAATGGTCCCAATGATCGTGGGTAATGACCAAATAATCTAGCTCTGGAATATCTTCTGTGGTATAAATGTCTGTTCCATCAAAGGCTTTGTTGGTGAATTGAAGTGGAGAAACGCTTCCGCTGAACACGGGATCAACTAGGATTTTTTTTCCATCTATTTGTAGAAAATAGGAAGAATGTCCCATCCAAACGTAGAAATTTTCCTTAGGGTTTAAGTTCTTCAAATCTGTTTTAGTGAAATGGAATTTATTTTTTGGAGTGGCTTTTTCTACTTTTGAGAAAAAGAAATTATACAATACTTTTGGCATTGAGGTATCTTCTGCCAATTGTGGAGTAGGATTGAGGTTTTGGAATTTTCCGTCTTTGTAGTGAGGTGATTTTAAGATTCTTTCTAGCCTTTTTCCCGAAGGAGCTTTCCCGAATTGTTTGCCTTGCATAAAAATATAAGTGCCTATTGAAAGTGTTGCAATAAGTATAACGAGTGTCAATATCATCTTTTTTAAAAATTTCATTATTCGTTTAGACGAATGAAATGTGAAATTACTTTAAATTTTTGAGAATTTTTTAACGCGAGCGAAGCGAGCGTCGATTGTTTTCAAAGTATTATTAACGTTTTCTTTTATTTATTGTTCAAGTTTTGGAGATTTTTGTAGCGGATAGTTGTATAATAGTCAAGAATGCTAACCAAAGATACAATTGCAATGCTTAATATCCAAAGCCAATAACCTATATCTAGTTTTACAATTAAAAACTTACCATTATCTCCCTCAAAATGTATTGATTGAAAAATATAACTTAATGACAGAAAAAGAGAAATTGTTGATAATATTGTAACTAATTGCTTTTTTTGAGTCTCAGAAATTAATGTAATAGCTACTGATATAAAATAAAAAACATTTGCACTCCAAACTAAAGTTTCTAATATTCCACCGGCGAATATTGACATCCACCCAAAACCTAAACACATCCAAGCTGAAGTATTGTGAATATTTCCTTGATTGTCACTATATAATATTGCATTATTAAATAGAGATATTGTATAAATTACTAAACTTAAATAAGTGATTTTTTTGATTGTTAAGTTTTTCATGTTTGTAATGATTTAATCAGATTATCAATTTTATGCAATGGAATACTCTGTGCTAATTACGTAACTTGATTCATCATTGTAAATTTATTAATTTTATTAACTAAAATTTATTTTTTGAAGATATTTTTGGCGCGAGCGAAGCGAGCGTCGAAGTTTCCGAATTGCGCATAAGTGAAAAGAAGAGCTGCCCGTGAAAATTAGCCACGATGGTAATGGAAATCCTTTTTTTATTGGCTGAGCTTGCGGAAGCCACAAAAAAAGATTGAAATGGACAGCGTGACTGAAAGTAGAAGAATTTCTAATTTTCTGCTACAAAAAAACGCAGCCATTTCTGAACTGCGTCTTTTCATATTTCGATTTTAGATTTTATAATCCAAATTGCATTTTGAAAAGGTCTGGGTAAACACCTAATGCTAATAATGCAAAAATAATAAAGAGGGCTACAATGTTGTAGGTAATGCTCATTTTTTCAGAAGTTTTAAATGAACTTTCCTTGTGAAAAAACATTGAAATAATTAATCTAAGATAATAAGCGATGCTGAGCGCAGAACCAATGACCGCAATGAGTACTAAAAATGCGGCTCCATTCATTGCTTGAGCGAAGATGCTAAACTTAGCTACAAAACCCGCAGTTAAAGGGATACCAGCCATTGATAATAATGAAACTGTAGTAGCAACTGCTGCTAGAGGTTCGGTTTTTGCTAATCCTTTGAATGCCTCGAAAGAGGTTTCTCTTTTTATTTTTTCTACCCAAATTAAAGTCAAAAATACTCCAATAGTAGATAATGAATAAGCAAATAAATAGAATGCTAAATTATAAAGAGAAAGGCTATTTGCCCCAAAAAATATTAATGCTAAATATCCTGCATGTGATACAGAAGAATAGGCCAACATTCTTTTTGCATTAGACTGCGCTAATCCCATTGCATTGGATAATAGTAAAGTTATAATTACCAAAACGCCAATAATGTTAATCCACTCTTTTATGCTACCAACAAATGCTAAATTCATTAATTTGAAGAAAGCGAAAAATCCTGCAATTTTAACTACAGATGCCATATATGCAGTAATAATAGAAGGCGAACCTTGATATACATCTGGGCTCCACATATGGAAAGGTGCTAATGAAACTTTGAATGCCATAGCAGATAACATTAACATAATTCCTAATACAAACATTGTATTTTTAGAGTTTTCTATGCTGTAAGCACTAATGGTTGCAATATCAAAAGTTCCTGCACTACCATAAACTAGAGCTGTACCAAAAAGTAGGAAACCTGTGGCAAATGCTCCCATCAAGAAATATTTGATGGCGGCTTCACTAGAGCGTAAATCTGTTTTGTTGCTTCCTGCCATTACATATAATGGAATAGAAAGTACCTCGATACCTAAGAATAAAGTAACCAAATTAGGAAAACTGAAAAGTATAACTGCACCTACTAATGAAAATAACATCAGGGCATACAATTCTGATTGATGGCTTCTGTGATTGTTAAAAGCAAAACCTCCTAAAAAGAAAACCAATAGGGTTACAACTATGGAAATTTTAGTGAAAAGAGCCGAATTATCATCAAAATCAAACATAGATTTGTATTGATTAAAGAACGAACACTCAGGCAAAAAGCTGACATATAATGCCACCAATAAACCTAAAATCCCAATATATCTAGCAAATTTTCCTTGATTATAAACTCCGGAGAATAATGCTAAAACCGCAGTAATGAATAAAATTATTAAAACACTCATTTCTTAAATATCATTTTAACCCTTAATAGAAGAGTAGATAAACTTCAACGAACTATTCACCATTTCTATGATGCTGCTTGGGAAAATACCTAGCAGAATTACAAATACCGCTAAACTAGCCAATACGGTAAATTCTACACCTGAGATATCTTTTAAAGTTCCCAAAATTCTTTCATCACCTGTCCCGAACATCGCTTTTCCGTACATTCTTAATAGATAAACTGCACATAAAATTACGGTAAGACCAGCGCAAAGAACTACTATTTTGTCATAATCAAAAATAGATTTTAACAAGATAAATTCTCCTACAAAACCATTGGTTAATGGAACTGCCATAGAACCAAGAAGGATAATCATAAATAAAGTAGCAAATTTAGGAGCTACTTTAGCATAACCTCCCATTTCTCTGATATCTCTTGTTTTAAATCTTTTAATTAAAATATCCGCACAATAGAACAAGCCTACCACATTGATACCGTGTGCAAATGTCTGTACCAAAGCACCTTGCGCACCATCTATACTGAAACCTCCTTTCGCAGTAATAATTGCAGATGCGAAAATACCTGCTACCATTAATCCTACGTGTGATAAAGATGAATAAGCTATAATCTTCTTGATATCATTGTGTACAATGGCAATCAATGCTCCGTAAACTACTCCTAATACAGCTAATATCATCACTATTTGCCCAGAAGTTCCTAGTAGCGCATCTGGTGCTATTGGCAATAAATATCTTAAAACACCGTAGATTGCCATTTTTAGCATAATTCCAGAAAGTAACATTGTACCTTGAGTTGGTGAAAATGTGTAAGTGTCTGGTTGCCAATTGTGGAAAGGAAATACTGGTAATTTAACGGCAAATGCTAAGAAAATTAACCAAAATACCACCAATTGCTGTGTAGAGTTTAAACTGGCATTGTATAAATCTGTCAATTCAAAAGATGCTGAATGGTTATAGACATATATTAAACCAATAAACATAAATAATGAACTTACAAAAGTATAAACAAAGAATTTAGTAGTTACTTTAATTCTTTTATCTTCTTCGCCCCAAAGTCCTGCGATAAACCAAATAGGGATAAGTGTAACTTCCCAGAAAACGTAAAACAATAAACCGTCTAGCGCAGTGAAAACACCTACTAAACCAAACTGCATCAATAATATTAATGCATAAAAATTATTGCTATACCCTTTGTTTTCATTAAAAGAAGAAAGAATAATTAATGGAACTAAAATATTGGTTAATAATAATAAAAGCATACTCATACCATCTACACCAAAATGAATAGTGCTTTTGATAAAAGTGGACCAAGGCTGAGTAATCTCAAACTGAAGAGAAGAATCTACCGTAGGTATATTATTAAATTGTGATAGCATATAGAATGTTACAAACATTTGCACGAAAGCAATTCCTACTGCTAAATATTTGCTATTAGAGTTTCTAAAGGCAAAAACTAATCCTGAACCTATTAAAGGTAAAAGTAACAGTGCTTCTAACATTTGCTATTGTAATATAAAGTTAACAATTAATATTAATCCTATTGCCAAAGACATAATAAGGACATAATTTTCTACATTTCCGTTTTGGAATTTTTTGAAGGTTCTTCCAGAATCTACTGCTCCAAATCCTATATAATCAAAGAATTTATTCAGAAGTTTATCAAACATTCTGGTTCCGTGCCCTAGTCCTTCTACAGGTTTTACCACGGTAGCATTATATAATTCATCTACATATAATTTTTTAGCAGATAATCTTTCTAATCCTTTGTATTCTTCTTCTGGTAGAGCCATTTTCTTTTTGGTGATGTAGATATTTCTCAATACAAAGAAAATAACCACCACCATTATTATTGTAAGTGCCAATAGAATCATTTCTGTACCAAATTCTACTTCGGCATGTTTAATTCCTGGAACATAAATTTGATGTAACCAATGAGCTAGTTTTTGTGATTGTGCTTCTCCTAAGAAATGTGGAAGGTTAAAGAAACCACCAACTACTGAAAGAATAGCCAAAACAACTAGAGGAAGCGTCATAGAAATTGGACTTTCGTGTAAATGATGTTTTTGTTCTTCTGTTCCTCTGAAATTTCCAAAGAATGTTAAGAATAATAACCTGAACATATACACACCAGTAAGTGCAGCACTGAACAATGTTAAGCCCCAAATAATTGGAGATTTTGCCCAAAGTGCAGTTAAAATTTCGTCTTTAGAAACCATACCAGATAATGGTGGAATACCAGCAATTGCCAAAGTTCCAATTAAGAATGTCCAATATGTTACAGGGATTTTAGATTTTAAACCTCCCATAAATCTCATATCTTGTTCTCCGCTCATTGCGTGGATTACAGAACCAGCTCCTAAGAATAATAATGCTTTGAAGAAAGCATGTGTCATTAAATGGAACATTGCAGAAGTATAAGCTTCGGCTCCCAATGCAATAAACATAAAACCTAACTGTGAAACAGTAGAGTAGGCAAGTACTTTTTTAATATCGTTTTGTCTTAGACCAATAAAGGCGGCAATTAAAGAAGTTGCTAAACCAATAATTAGGATAAAATCTAAAGTGCTTGGTGCTAAATGATATAAGAAATTAGAACGTACTACTAAATAAATACCAGCGGTAACCATTGTAGCAGCGTGAATTAATGCTGATACTGGAGTAGGACCTGCCATAGCATCTGGTAACCATGTAAATAAAGGTATCTGTGCAGATTTTCCCATTGCTCCGATAAATAAACTTAAAGTAATGAACATAATTACCACGCCATCAAATTCAAATTTTGAAGCATTTTGAGCTACAGAAAGATAATCTAGAGCATTGGTTTGTGTAGCGATTAAGAAAATCCCAATTAATAAACCAAGGTCGCCAATTCTGTTCATTATAAAAGCTTTTCTAGCAGCTTTACCATATTCTTTGTTTTCGTACCAGAAACCAATTAGTAAATAAGAACAAAGACCTACACCTTCCCAACCTATAAATAGAATTAGATAATTGCTTCCCATTACCAATAGTAACATAGAGAAGATAAATAAATTCAAATAAGTGAAGAATTTATAGAAACCTTTGTCGTGGCTCATATAACCGATAGAGTATAGGTGAATAAGAGAACCAATTCCAGTGATAATCATCATCATCATTAATGATAATTGGTCTATCTGAAACCCAAAATTCACTTGAACTCCGCCCACCGTAAACCACTCGAAAGCTTTTACAATAATTGGCGCACTATGATCTGTGAACCCTAAAAATATATTTACAGAAATAAGGAAAGAGGCAAATACAACCAAAGTTGCCAATGCACCAACTACCATTTTCGGTAGATATTTTCCTAATAATCCGTTGATTACAAATCCAAATAAAGGAAGTAATATAATTGCATAAACTAAATTTTCCATCTGCATTATCCTTTTAATTTGTTAAAAATACTTACATCTACATTTTTGGTATTTCTGTACATCATCGTAATGATAGCAAGACCTACTGCTACTTCTGCAGCAGCAACTACCATAATGAAGAATACCAAAATTTGTCCGTGACCATCACCTTTGTAAGCTGAAAATGCAGCTAAAAGTAGATTTACAGAATTAAGCATTAATTCTACACATCCTAAAATGATAATAGCATTTTTGCGGACTAAAACTCCTAAAACTCCTAGACAGAACAAGAAACTACTGAGTATAATGTACCAGTCTAGAGGAATGTTTTGTATAAATGAATTCACTTCCATATTCTATAAATCTTTTTTACCAATCAACACAGAACCTACAATACCTGCTAAAATCAGGATTGAAGCCAATTCAAATGGTAATACGTATTCGTTAAACAATAATTTTCCTAGATTTTTGGTAAGACCAATTTGGCTATCTACATTCGTAGTAGCATTGGTTATGGCTACACCTTTATAAGCACCAATCATACCTACGAAGATAATTCCAGCAGAGATAATTCCTGTAAATTTCAATAGATTGTGCTTTTTGCTTTCGTCTTTCGCATTAAGGTTCAGCATCATTAATACATAAAGGAATAATACCATAATTGCTCCGGCATATACAATAATTTGTACAATTCCTAAAAACTGAGCATTAAGTAAAATATACAATGCAGCAATGCTAAAGAAAGTAACAATTAAAGATAAAATGGCGTACAAAGGATTTTTTGCAAATACAAAATAAACAGCACTTGCAACCGCTACCAATGCGATAAAAAAGAATAAGAACTGTTCCATTTATTTAAGAGCTTTTTTTTGTGATTCTGTTTGTCTATCAGAGACATCTATTCTGTTTTCCATACTTTCTACCAATAAATCTTTACCATAGACAAAAGAACCTCTGTTGTTTTCAGGACTTACAATTCTATCGGTAAGATAGATTGCAGATTTAGGACATGCTTCTTCGCAAAGTCCACAGAAGATGCATCTTAGCATATTAATTTCATATACTTCAGCATATTTTTCTTCTCTATATAGATTTTTTTGTTCAGGTTTTCTTTCGGCAGCCGTCATTGTAATTGCTTCAGCCGGACATGCTACAGCACACAAACCACAAGCTGTACATCTTTCTCTACCTTCGTCATCGCGTTTCAGCACATGGTGACCACGGTAAATTTTAGAAAATTCTCTTTTCTCTTCAGGATAGCTCACCGTAGGCAATTTACCTGTAAGAGTCATTATGGCGTGTTTTCCGGTAATGCCCATCCCAGTAAAAATTGCAGGAAGATAAATCTTCTCAGCAAAAGTCATCTTTTTATTTGAGACTACCTTAGATCTATTGGTTAATTTCATATTGTTAGATTTCAGATTTCAAATGTTAGATTTTAGATTTTAAAATCAAACATCAATTATCATTTATCACTTATAATTTTATATCCATTGATAATGCTGATTAAGAAGCAATACAGCTCCTGTAACCAGTAAGTTTACTAATGCCAGCGGAATTAAAGTTTTCCAACCAAGGTGCATTAATTGGTCATATCTAAAACGTGGAAGCGTCCATCTAATCCACATAAAAGTTAAGATTACACAGAACGTTTTTACCAAGAAAATTACGATGCTTAAAATTCCTATTATATTTTCTGCAAAAACTTCACCCTTAGCACCAATTAAATATTGATGTAAACTTTCTAATCCTGGGAAATTATAACTTCCTAAGAATAAGGTAGTGATTAGTGCCGAAGAAATAAACATATTTACATATTCTCCGAAAAGGAAAAGTCCTAATTTCATTGCAGAATATTCTGTATGGAAACCACCTACCAATTCTGTTTCACATTCTGGTAAATCAAAAGGGGCTCTATTGGTTTCAGCCAAAGCAGCTACAAAAAACACCAAAAATGCAATCGGTTGAAAGAAAATATTCCATCCTAATCCATAAAAATCAGATTGATTAGCAGCAATTTCTTTTAAATCTAAAGATCCATTCATCAAGATAATTGCTAGTAATGCCAATCCCATTGCCAATTCATAAGAAATCATTTGAGATGAAGCTCTAATAGCTCCCATCAAAGCAAATTTATTATTAGAAGCCCAACCTCCTAGCATAATTCCGTAAACTCCTATAGAAACCATTCCCATTAAATAGAGAACGCCTACATCTATATTAGCAACCTGTAAATCGTAAGATTCTCCGCCAAAGTTAAGTGAAGTTCCCCAAGGAATAACAGCTCCGGTAATTAATGAAATAAACATGACTAAACCTGGCCCGAAAAAAAATAGAAATTTTTCTGCTTTTTCTGGAATAAAGTCTTCTTTGAAGAAAAATTTACCACCATCTGCTAAAGGTTGTAGCAAACCGAATTTCCAAGTTCTGTTTGGTCCAATTCTGTCTTGCATAATTGCAGCTACTTTTCTTTCTGCCCAAGTGGAGTAGGCTGCTACTGCCATAGATAGCGCAAAAAGTGATACTACAAGTATTGTTTTAAATATAATTAAATCCATTTTTGTAAGATTTGAGATTTGAGATTTGAAATTCGAGATAGATTGTTATCCTCTATTCAAAAATCTTTTCCTTTATTCTAAATTATCTTTATTACTAATTTCTTTAGCTGTTTCGTTTTCTAACCTTTTTACTTCCATATCTTGTGGTTTCATATAATGGTTAGCCGAAATTACAGAATGTCTGCTGATGTGTCTTGGTCCTTCTATATTCCAATATTTCACATCTTTTCTCTCGAATCTACATTCGTTACAGATAAATTCTTCTACTTCACCGTATTGGTCTTTTCTGGCAGTTACCCTCAGTATTTCGTCACCTTTCATCCAAAGAACAGCTTTTCCGCTACATTTTTCGCATTGGCAAGTAGCATCTACTGGTTTTGTAAACCAAACTCTGCTAGAGAAACGGAACGTTTTATCTGTAAGCGCACCTACAGGACAAACATCGATCACATTTCCAGAAAAATCGTTGGTAATAGCTTTATTAAGGTAAGTAGAGATTTCTGCTTTTTCTCCTCTGAAAAGAATTCCGTGGTCACGTTGATCGGTTAATTGATTGGCAACCAATACACATCTAGCGCACAGAATACATCTGTTCATATTCAGTTTAATATTTGGGCCAAGATCATCTGCTTCATAAGTATTTCTTTCGAAATCCGTTCTGGTCATTTGATTTCCGTGTTCGTAGCCTAAATCCTGAAGGTGACATTCACCAGCTTGATCACAAATAGGGCAATCTAGAGGATGGTTGAGCAATAAAAATTCAGTAACTGCTTTTCTGGCTTCCTGAGTTTTTTCTGAGGTAAGGTTTTTTACTTCCATACCATCCATCACAGTAGTTCTACAGCTTGCTACTAATTTTGGCATAGGTCTAGGGTCTGCTTCAGAACCTTTAGAAACTTCTACCAAACAAGTTCTACATCTACCACCACTGTTTTCTAATTTGCTGTAATAACACATTGCTGGCGGAACAGATTTTCCACCAATTTGACGGGCAGCATTTAAGATGGTAGTTCCAGGAGCTACTTCTGTGGTTTGTCCGTCTATTGTTATTTTAAATTTTTTAATTTCTTCGCTCATAATATTGCAATTCGTTTTTTTGCAAAGGTTTTTATTTAATTATTTAAAATTGAATATATTCTGTTTCTGCTTTAATATGTTGGGATGCAACTTCTTTTAAATTTTCCAGACCTTCAATTTTTTTTTTGCTTTTATCAAATCTTCTAATAAGTATGAAAGGTTTTTCATATCTTTTAGAGTTGCACTATTTTTTAAAACGGAAAACTTTTTCTCAAAATCAGCTATTTTGTTATTATAGTTATTTTTTTCTCCTTCATAGATTTTAATGAAATCATCACTGAGTTCAACATTATATGTGATTTTTAATTTATCTTTTTCAGTATTTGAACAATATCTTTTTCCACCAGGAAACCAAACTACAACATTTTGAATTGATTCAGGTTCTATTATAATAATTTTTTCATCAAAAGCCCCATAGTACCTAGGAAATTCGGCTGGACTAGATGTAGTAATATTAGTATCACACTCTTTAATGTAAGAATAATCTAAACCACTTGATTTTAATCCAACATATGCTCGAGAATCAAGATATAGATTTCCTACTAATTTTATAGTATCTTTTGATATATTTTTTAGCTCTAATTTTAATTTATCTTGTACATCTATTTTTCCAATTGGCTTAATTTCAAGAGGAGATTTTTGAGAATAAGCTATTATTGAAAATAATAAAAAAATAAGATTAAATAATTTTAATTTGATAGTCATTTTATTTATATTTTTCAATTTTAGCAGATTATTCTTACTTCTTTTTAATGTTAAAAACATAACCAATACCAAAGTTGATTTGTCCGAAAACAAAATCGTGAGACGCTTTGTCTGGTTTATTATTGAGAGTAGTTTTTACATCAGGCATATTAATGTATCCGAATTTACCTTCTACTCTTGCCATTAATCTTTTCCAAAAAATAAAATTAATGTTGGTTCTTACATCTGCTCCGAAGCCTGCAATGTGAAATCTATCACTTCTTTCATTACCAAAAAGTTTCACATTACTTTTGGGAATCATAACACCCAAACCACCTCCATAAGCCCAAAGAATTTCTACATTTTTTTTAGCATATAAATTTTTATATTTTTCTAAACCTGCATTCACGTAGTTTAAACCGTCTGTATGTTCGAAGGTTAAGAACTTTTCGTCTGCCAGATTTACTTTTCCGTTTTGTACCATATTTGCATACGTAGGATCAGAAATATTACCTGTAAAATCTACGGTTTGGTTTTGATCCATCACATATTTCATGTGGTCTTGAGCAATTACAATAGCCAAATTATCTTTAATAAAATAACCATATCTGAAATTAAATTGAGGAATAGACACCTCTTTTGGATTGATGTAATCCCAACTTAAATCAGATGGTCTATCGTGTGCTACTACATTATGCAAAACAAAATCATATCCGTTTCCTTTGAAATGAATGTCAGATTTTGAGAAAGCTGCTCTATTCCAACCCCAAAAAACGAACATTGTTCCTTTTTTACCAAAAGGTTTTTTAGAACCAATTTCTGTGTTCTCATCATTTGAATTTTGTCCGAAAACAAAACTCCCTACAAAAAATATTAAAAATATTTTAAAAAATTTCTTCATTTTATTGTTTCTCTATTACTGGTAACGGATCTGCATAATGTGCTAATCCATAATTTTGAGTTTGGCTAAGTTCAGGATTGTTTACATGCCATTCAAACTCATCTCTAAAGTGACGAATGGCTGCCGCTACAGGCCAAGCTGCGGCATCTCCTAATGGACAAATGGTATTTCCTTCGATTTTTCTTTGGATATCCCAAAGTAAATCAATGTCTTTCATTTCTCCTTTTCCAGATTCTATTTTTTTCAAAATTTTATACATCCATCCTGTTCCTTCTCGGCATGGGGTACATTGACCGCAACTTTCGTGATTGTAGAAATGCGCCAAAGTCATTGTATGTTTTACTACACATTGGTCTTCATCTAAAACAATGAAACCTCCAGAACCCATCATAGTTCCTGTAGCGAAACCTCCATCTGCTAGAGATTCATAGTTCATATATCTAGGTTCGCCAGTTGCTGTTTTTAATAATAAATTCGCAGGAACAATAGGTACAGAAGAACCACCTGGGATACAAGCTTTCAGTTTTTTACCATTAGCAATTCCTCCACAATATTCTTGAGAATAGATAAATTCTTCTACCGTGATGGTCATATCTATTTCATAAACACCAGGTTTATTGATGTTTCCACAAGCAGAGATTAATTTAGTACCAGTAGAACGACCTACACCAATTTTAGCATATTCGGCACCTGTAATATCTATAATAGGAACTACAGCAGCTATGGTTTCTACGTTATTAACCACAGTAGGGCATTGCCAAAGACCTTTTACCGCAGGGAAAGGTGGTTTCAATCTAGGATTTCCACGTTTTCCTTCCAGAGATTCTAGAAGTGCAGTTTCTTCTCCACAGATGTAAGCACCAGCTCCTCTTTGTACATAAATTTCTAAATCAAAACCGCTTCCTAAAATATTTTTACCCAAGAAACCTGCTTTTTTTGCTTCTTCTATAGCTTCTTCTAGAATATCAGGAATCCAAGAATATTCTCCTCTAATGTAGATATAAGAAGTATTAGAACCCAATGCAAAAGAGGCAATAATCATCCCTTCAATCAAAAGATGAGGGATAAATTCCATCAAATATCTGTCTTTGAAAGTTCCTGGTTCAGATTCGTCTGCATTTACTACCAAATATCTGGGTACACCTTCTGGTTTTGCTAGGAAACTCCATTTCATACCTGTAGGGAAACCAGCACCACCACGACCTCTAAGACCAGAAGTTTTTACTTCTTCCACAATTTGGTCTGGAGTCATTTTAAGTGCTTTTTCTACAGATTGATAGCCACCATTTTTTCTATAGGTGTCAAAATATCTGATGCCTTCTATGTGAGCGTTTTTAAGTAAAAGTTTTTTACTCATACCATTTTATATTAATCAATAGCGATGTTTCCTTGTCTGCAAAGTTCAAGGATTTCATCTACTTTTTCTTTAGTTAAATTTTCGTGATAGAATTTGCCAAGCTGCATCATCGGAGCATAACCGCATGCGCCTAGACATTCTGCAGGTTTTAAAGTAAATAGACCATCTGCAGTAGTTTCGCCAGCCTTTATTCCTAGTTTTTCTTTGATATGATTTACAATGTCATCACTACCTCTTAACATACAAGGTCCTGTTACACAAACTTCTAATACATATTTTCCTACAGGTTTCATATTAAACATCGTGTAAAAAGTGGCTACTTCATACACTTCTATAGGTAGAATATCTAATATGTTTGCTACATAATCCATTACAGGAACATCTAACCAACCGCCAAATTCTTTTTGTGCCAAATGTAGCACAGGAATAAGCGCAGATTTTTGTTTGCCTTCAGGATATCTAGCAATAATTTGTTTTACTTTTTCTAAAGTTTCTGGTTTAAAAGCAATTGTTTCGCTCATTTTTATGTCTAATGTATTAGTGTAAAATGTACAAAGTACTTTTTACGGTTATACTTTTTACTTTTTACAATATTATCCGTCTAATTCTCCTGCAATTACATTCATACTACTCATCGTAACGATGGCGTCTGAAATTACAGATCCTTTTATCATCTCAGGATATGCCTGATAATAAATGAAACAAGGTCTTCTAAAGTGTAATCTGTATGGAGTTCTACCACCATCACTTACTAAATAAAATCCTAGTTCACCGTTACCTCCTTCTACAGAGTGATATACTTCACCAGTAGGTACATCTGTTTCTCCCATTACAATTTTGAAATGGTAGATTAGAGCTTCCATTTTGGTATATACATCTGCTTTTTCTGGTAAGAAAAATTCTGGTACATCTGCATGGCAATCACCTTCTGGTAAATTTTTGTAAGCTTGTTCTATAATTTTAAGACTTTCCCAGATTTCTTGCTGACGAACCATAAATCTATCATAAGTATCACCAGCAGTTCCTAGTGGAATCATAAAATCAAAATCTTCATAAGATGAATATGGAGCAGCTACTCTCACGTCATAATCTACACCAGCAGCTCTTAGATTAGGACCTGCGAAACTATAGTTCAAAGCACGTTCTGCACTTATAGCACCAGCTCCTATAGTTCTGTCCATAAATATTCTGTTTCTTTCTAAAAGTGTACAAAACTCTTGGAATCTTTTCGGGAATGTTTTTAAGAAATCTTTCAATAATTCGTGGAATTTTGGCGTAAAATCTCTTTCGAAACCTCCTATTCTTCCCATATTGGTAGTCATTCTCGCACCACACACTTGCTCATAAAGGTCATAAATTTTTTCTCTGTCTTGGAAAACATAAGTAAAACCTGTAAGAGCGCCTGTATCTACACCAATTACCGAATTACAAACCAAATGATCTGCTATTCTTGCCAATTCCATCATAATTACACGCATATACTGAGCTCTTTTAGGCAGTTCTACCCCCAAAAGTTTTTCTATCGTCATATGCCATCCCATATTATTAATAGGAGCGGAACAATAATTAAGACGGTCTGTAAGTGTGGTAATTTGATTAAAAGGTCTGCGCTCTGCTATTTTTTCAAAAGCTCTGTGAATATAACCTACCGTCTGTTCACTGTGCAGAATTCTCTCGCCGTCCATCGTCAATATGTTTTGGAAAATCCCGTGAGTTGCAGGGTGAGTAGGCCCTAAATTGAGGGTGTATAATTGCCCATCAATTTGCTCTTGAGAATCATATTGGCTAAGTATATTTGATAATTGATTGTCTTTCATAGTTGCTTTTGGCTTT
>DDFD01000069.1 GCA_002337005.1 Flavobacteriales bacterium UBA1937
CATTTTTTAGAATGAAAAACTTCGCCAGTAATGCATTCAGAATGGAAACGAACATTTACAGGCTTAGAAAAGTCTGTATTCTCTGCGATAAGAGCCATGTGCGGCATCCAGTCATTTTCGTTTTCAGAAAAAGCAATCATTCGGAAGTTGCCGTAATCTGTAGGAACATTGGCTTCCGCTTGAGTTTTTACCATTTGTTTCAGTGTGTTATTCTGTGATTTTTTCAGATTCTATTAAGGTAATATTCGTTTTTACTTTAGCCATAAATCTGTTGAGAAGTTCTAGCTCATCTTCTGGGAGCTTATCTTTCAGTTTCTGAATATTTACAAATGTCTTTTTGTATAATTCATAAGCATCATTTTTACTAATGACATCTTTTTGCTTGATGGCGTATAGATAATCTGTGATGTATAATTTTAACTTATAAATTTCAGAATTCATAGTTTTATTGCTAAAAATAGGAAATTCTGATAATAAATTAGAAAGCTCTGAAGTGTAATTAATGGTATTTATAGATTCTGAAGTTTTACTAGAAGCGCTATAAACAGAATTGGTATTGCTGAAACTATTGGCTAAAGGAGATAAGTTTAATTTTTCTACGGAACAAGAAGTCCATAGAATCAAGGCAAAAAATAAACTTATAAATTTCCTCATTAATTTTTAGATTTTTGATAGAGTACAGGGTTAAGACTTTCGTCGTTATACATTTTCATCTGTTTGTAAGTTTTCATCTTAACGTTTCCTTTTTCTATTTCTTCTAATAAAAAATCTATCGCTTGACTTAGGTCTTTTTTTTGTTCCAGAAGCACATTTAGTTTTTCTGTACATTTAGCTCTATGCTCATCAGAAGCAGATTCTCTGGTTGCTTCTTGGTTCATGTGATAAACTTTCAACACTAAAATAGAAAGTCTATCTATAGCCCAAGCTACCGTCTCTGTATTAATCTTGGCTTCAGATTTAGGAGTAATATTTTGGTATTTTTGTAAGAACCAACTGTCTATATATTCTACTAAATCTGTTCTTTGCTGATTAGATGCATCTATTCTTCGTTTAAGTTTCAGTGCGTCTACAGGATCTATGTTTTCGTCTCTAATAATATCTTCGAGATGCCATTGCACAGTATCTATCCAGTTCTTAGCATACAAAAGTTGTTCCAAACTTCCTTTTTCGAAAGGATTATTTATGGGGAAATCAATATTGTCATTAATATGATAATCTTCAACAGATTTGCTGAAGATATCCCAAGCTGATGATGAAAAAGACATAATTTAGTTAGAGTTTTCAGATTTATTAGAATCTTCAGGTTTTTTGTCTTCTTCTTTTATGGCGTCTTTAAATTCTTTAATTCCGCTACCTACGCCTTTCATAAGTTCTGGAATTTTTTTACCTCCGAATAATAAAAGAAGTATTATAGCAACAATAATGATATGCTGCGCAGAAAGGCTTAATATTACAAGTGATGAATTCATTTTAAAAAAATTTTTTACAAATTTACGTTAAATTTTAATACGAAACCCAATCCATAGGATTCAAAGGGGCTATAGGATTTACAGCTGAATTCCAAATTTCAAAATTGATGGAGTTTATACCATCTAAGTCTGTGCCAGCACTGCCAAGTTGAGTTCCAGCAGAGACTTGTTGACCTTGAGAAACTGTTAAATTTTCTAAATTTACGTATATAGTAAAATAACTACCGTGTTTAATCATCACTGTTTTTACACCACCTACTACTGAAACTTTACTTACTGTACCAGGAAAGACACTTTTAACTTTGGTGCCAGCCGCAACTTTTATTTTTATACCATTATTTTCTATTATAATTCCAGGGAAAACTGGATGAGGCTGTTTCCCAAATCTTTCGATGATAGTACCGCTAGCAACAGGGAAAGACATTCTACCTTTATAAGATGAAAAATTACTGCCTGCAACTGTTCCGCCAATATCAAAATTTTTAAATACTTTTTGTTCTGCTTCATCTTTTGCTTTTTCTGTTTTAGCTTCTAATTCCTTTGTAGCATTTCTTGCTTCATCTGCTTTTATTTTAGCTACTTTTAGTCTTTCATCAGATTCTTTTTTTTCTTTTTCTGTTATGGCTATTCTTGCTGCATCATTTTTGGTTTTTGCCTCTTTTTCTGCTTTTTCTTTGTCAGCCGCTATTTTAGCAAGTTTTCTTTCTTCTTCTTCAGCTTTTTTCTTTTCTAAGGCTAATCTATCTGCTTCTGCTTTTTTAGCAGCTTCTATTTTTGCTTTTTCTTTTGCTGCGACTTCTTTAGCTATTCTTATACGTTCAGCTTCTGCTTTTTTATCAGCCTCTTCTTTTACTTTAGCAATCCTAATTTCCTCATTAATGATACTTCTGATAGAAGCTTCAATTTTTTTGTTTTCGGCTTGTTTTGTTCTAAGGTCAGAAGTGAGTTTTGCTTCATTTTTCTTAAATTCTTGAAGAAGTACTTCTTTATCTTTTCTTTCTTTTTCTATTACTACCAAATCTTGCTTCTGTCTATTAAGAAGAGCATCTTTTTCTTTTACAGATTTTTGTTTCTGATTGATAGAAGTTTTTATTTGGTTGGCTTTGTCAGAGATTTCGGCAGCTTTCTTGTCTTGATATTCGCCGTATTGTTTGATGTATTGTACTCTTCTGATAGCTTCTCCTAGGTTTTTAGAAGAAAGCACAAAGGTTACTTTGTTTTGAACTCCTTT
>DDFD01000095.1 GCA_002337005.1 Flavobacteriales bacterium UBA1937
CCAATGCCTAAGGATATGCAAGAAGCGGTAGAAAAATGGAGAAATTATCTTCAAAATTCATAAATTTGTCTCGTTCAGATACTTTTTTACTTAAATTTGACGTTTAGAAATTCACTGTTATGAGAAAAAAAATATTATCACTAATTATTGCTGCGTTTTCAGGTATTGCCTTTGCGCAAGAAACTATTCCTATGTATCAGCAGTATTTATTAGATAGTGAATTTTTATTCAACCCAGCTTTTTTTGGGAATAATGATGATTTTGTTTTTAGAGCTACTTATCAAAAACAATTTTCTAAGTTTGATGAGTCTCCTAATATACAATCTATAGGGATGCATGCCAATGTTTTTGATAGAGTAGGAGCTGGTGCTTATTTTTTTAGAGACCAAAACGGGCCAATTTCTGCAAACGGAATTGCAGTAGGTGCTTCTTATTTTGTTCCGCTAAGTGATGATGACGATAGAAAAGACCAATTTTCATTTGGTACAGCCATTAATTTTTATAACGAAAGTTTTGATGTTTCCAAAGTTAACGCTACAGACCCAAATGATCCACTTTTATACGAGAATAACAATAGTATTTTTATAGCATATGCTAATATTGGTCTGCAAGCAACTTATAAAGGAGCTTTTGCCGGGGTTTCTATAGCAGATATTCCTTTAAGTAACAGTACACCAGTGGTTAACGGAATAGAACCATCACCAACCAGATATTATTTTAATGGAGGTTATGACATTAGTTTATCAGAAGGATTTGCTATTCAGCCCTCATTTATGCTTAATCTTAATACCAATTCTTCTAGACTTTTTGATGTTAATTTATTGGCAAAATTATACAACGAAACCAATTATTTTGCAGCTGGAGTAAGTTACAGAATGGCAAATAGCAATTATGGTAAAGAACAGTTGAGCATTTCTCCCGTTCTTAAATTTAAAACCAATTGGTTAAGCGTAGGTGCTACATATAACTTAGGATTGTCTGATATTCAGCAGTATGCAGGAAACTCTTTTATGATAAGTTTAGGTTTTGATATTCCTAATTTTATCAATTCTAGAGGTTTTAGATATCGTTAATTAATGTTAGAATTACGATTTTAGAATTACGATTTTTTATAGTAAATCGTAAATCACACATTGTAAATCATCAAACAAATGCTCTATCTCCACATTCCTTTTTGCAAACAAAAATGCAGTTATTGCAATTTTCATTTTTCTACTTCTCTTAAATTGAAAGAAGAAATGATTTCGGCAATAAAGAAAGAAATTTTTCTGAGAAAAGATGAATTAGAAAACAAAACACTTTCTTCGCTTTATTTCGGTGGAGGAACTCCTTCTATTCTTTCCGTTAATGAAATTAAATCTTTAATTGATGAAGTTTTAAAATATTTCGATTTTGAAAAAAATATAGAAATCACACTCGAAGCCAATCCTGATGATTTGGATAAAAATTTTCTGAAAGATTTAGCCAAAACTGAAATCAACCGACTTTCCATAGGTACACAATCTTTTTTTGAAGAAGATTTACAATTGATGAACAGAGCTCACAAAGCTTCTGAAGCTGAAAGTTCTATCAAAAGAGCGCAAGATTTTGGCTTTGAAAATTTAAGTATCGATTTAATTTATGGTTCGCCTACATCTAATTTTGAAATTTGGAAACAAAATCTCCAAAAAACCATAGAATTGCAAGTTCCGCATGTTTCTTCTTATGCTTTAACCATCGAACCAAAAACTGCACTCAACGCTTGGATTAAGAAAAATAAAATTGAAAAACCTGAAGAATCTACACAGAATAAAGAGTTTCATTATCTATCAGATTTCTTGAAAGACCACGATTTTATACATTATGAAATTTCAAATTTTGCTAAAAAAGATTTTGAATCCAAACATAATTCTGCTTACTGGAAATATAAGGAATATTTAGGAATTGGTCCTTCTGCTCATTCTTACAATGGCAGAAACCAGCGCAGTTGGAATGTAGCCAATAATACCATTTACATCAAAAATTTAGCAGAAAATAAACTCCCAAAAGAAACCGAAATTCTTACCGAGAAAGATCAATACAATGAAATGTTGATGATTGGTTTACGCACCATTTGGGGAGTAGATTTAGATAAACTGAATAAAAGTTTTTCTGATGAAATTCTAGAAATTTTCAAAAAATCTATCCAACCAAAATTAGAAAAAGGAGTTTTAACCATCGAAGGAAACCACTTAAAAATCCCTGAAAAGCATTGGTTTTTAGCTGATGGAATTGCTTCGGATTTGTTTTTCGTATAGAAAAGATAGAAAATAAAAGGTGGAAGTTATAAAATACATCTTTAAAATAAACTTCCTGCTTCCTGCTTCTGACTTCCAGCAAAAATTAGTATTTTTGTAAAAATTTCAAGCCTTTGAAACCAAAATTTACTCATCTTTCTGCCTCTCAACCTATTGGGATTTTTGATTCTGGGGTTGGCGGACTTACCGTTGCCAAGGAGATTAAAAGATTAATGCCTCACGAAGATTTCATCTATTTCGGAGATACTAAGAATCTTCCTTATGGTGAAAAATCGAGAGAGGCCATTATTGGTTATTCCCAGAATATCACCAAATTTTTGTTGGAAAACAATTGCAAAGCCATCGTAATTGCTTGTAATACTGCAACAGCAAATGCTTTGCAAGAAGTGAAGGAATTGGTTGCTGGTAAAGTTCCTGTGATAGATGTAATAAATCCTGTGGCAGAAAAAGTGGCATTTGAAATTCACCAAAATGTAGGCGTAATTGCTACCAAAGCTACCGTAAATTCTGGACTTTATAGGAAATCTATTAGAAAACTGAATAAATTTATTAATGTTTCAGAATTGGCAACTCCATTGTTGGTTCCTGCCATCGAAGAAGGTTTTATTAATCATCCAATTACGCACGCTATTATTTATAATTATTTGAGTGATAGAAAGTTGAAAGATATTGAAACCTTAATTTTAGGATGTACACATTACCCTTTGGTTATCGATGAAATCAAAAAATATTACGGAAGCAGAGTTCGTGTAATAGATTCTCCGAAGATAGTAGCAAGCTTTCTAAGAGATGTTTTGAGCAAAAATAATCTTCTCAATTCTCAAAATTCTGAAGGAAGTACCCAGTTTTATCTTTCTGATATTACTAAAAATTTCGAAAAAATTTCGAAAAAATTCTTCGGAAAAACGATTAGTTTAGAGCTGAAAGTTTTATAAGAATTTGAAAATGAAATTTAAGGTATTATTATTTTTTATATTAGAGTCAATCCTATATTACTATTGGTTTGATTATATAAAACCAAGTTATGGTTCTGGAATGGTTTTATTTATGATTTTACTTTTATTATGTGTTTTTAATTTATTTTTAGCATCAATTTTTCATTTTCTTAAAAATGAAAATTGGAAAATATTTTTTATTGCTAATTCTTTTGTAGGTTCTTTATTAGCAATAATTATTTTTATGGAGGTTTCTGAAAAAGATCAAAAAAAAATTGATGAAAAATATATTAATTATTCGAAGAAAAAATATTAATTATTTTCATTTATGCCTCAGAACTCGTATCACGAATCTCAGAACTGAAAAAACTAAAACTCACATTTCCGTATTTTCTAGTTTCGGTAAGATTAGGGTGTTCTAGTTTCATTTTAGATTGATGCTCCAAAACGAAAGTTCCGTTTTCTTTCAAAAATTCATTATTTAAAATTAAGGAAATCAGTTCGTTGTACTTTTTTTCTTCCAATTCAAACGGAGGGTCTGCAAAAACAATATCGTACAATTTTTTGGTTCTGTTTTTCTTCAACCATTCAAAAACATCTCCTCTTTGTACGTTAATTTGAAGTGCCATTTCTAATTCTGATGCAGTAGAGTTGATAAAAGCTGCATGTTTTTGGTTCATTTCTACAGCGGTAATGTCTTGACAATCACGCGATGCCAATTCTAGTGAAATAGAGCCAATTCCCGCAAAAAGGTCTAAAACCGAACAAAATTCCACATCATAACGATTGGCTAAAATGCTGAAGAGAGCTTCTTTAGCAAAATCTGTGGTAGGTCTTACATCAAAATTTTTAGGAGCCGAAATTCTTTTTGCTTTCCATTTGCCACTTATAATTCTATACATAATTGATTGTTGAAGATTGATAATTAATTGAAAAATTTGCTAAATCTGCAAGATATATTTAAGAAAGAACAAAATTCTTTTTCGAAGCATTATCAAAATGAATTTTTAAATTTCTCACAAATTTTCTTAATTCCGAAATAAAGGTTTCATTTTCAGTGGTTTCTCCGTAAATATAAAAATAGGTTTCTGTAGTACTAAAATTAATTTTACTTAAAGAAAACATGATAAAATATAAGAAATCAACTTCTGAATCTGCATCTAGATTGTTATAAAGCACTACTTTTCTGTTCTCAAAAGCGAAAAATTCGACCTGATGATGATAGAGATTAATGTGGATTTCCTTACTATTTCTTACTTGAATTGAATTTAAAAATCGTTCTCCCGAAAAATTAAATTTGGTGGTGAGTTTTTTTGATTTAATTTTTTGATAAAATTCTTTCGGAAAAGTATAATAAAACTGTATTCCAAATTTCTTGTTCACTGAGAGCATCAATTCTTCGTTTTCTTCGTTTACAGGTGCATTGTAAGAAATCAGTTGGTAGCCCAGTTCATGTTCTGCAAAAGTATCTGGCGTCAACGAAAAATGGTTAAGCGCCGAAAAGACCAAAATTTCTTGGTAATCATTTTTTTGTAGAATTTCATCTAATTTTTCTTCTACCAAGTTGGGCGAGGTTTCTTCAGTTACAAAAAAAGATGCTTCTTGCAATACACTTTTTCCTTTAGAAATGTGCCATTGCAAACCATCTTTGGTGAAAAGTAGAGAAAGCTTTTGCATAAGTTTTTCAATAATTGCAAAGATATTGATTTTTAAACTATTTTTGAAGGAAGTTTTTTATCTATGAAATATCTGTTTTTATTTATTGCGGTTTTAGGGTTTCAATTGGGTTTTTCTCAAGAGAAAAAGAAACAAATTGTAGAGGTAGCTTGTGGACAATGTCAGTTCAAAATGAAAGACAAAAAAGGTTGTGATTTAGCGGTAAGAATTGATGGGAAAAGTTATTTTGTAGAAGGAACTAAAATAGATGACCACGGAGATGCACACGCCAATGATGGTTTTTGTAACACTGTAAGAAAAGCTGAAGTGATAGGAGAGGTGAAAGATGGTAAATTTGTGGTAAGTTATTTTAAACTATTGCCAGAAACTACAAAAAAGTAACCTCTACATTCCCAGAACTGTGGTAGAAAAAATCGTGGTCTTCATATTCTATCCCTGCGAAACCTTGCAATACTTCGTGAACCATATTTTGTAAAACACCATCGCCAATTCCGTGAATAATATTGAGTTTTTTCAAATGGTTATTTCTGCAATATTCTAGTTTTTCCATCAATTTCTCACGCTGAATCATCAGTCTTTCCCAAGATTCATACTCTTGAGGATTTTTGACTAAATTTTCAAAATGCAAATCAATGGATTGTGGTTTGTTTTGATTTTTTTTAGAAATTTTAGCCAAAGTTTCTTTTTTAGAAATCACAGCAATTTCGTCATAAATATTATGATTTTGAGGAACGATTTTAGATTTTTCTATTTCATAATGAAAACCGTGTTCATCTTCTATTTGTACAGTATTCCCTTTAAAAGCAGAAATTTTTCCTTTCAAATCTTCATCTATCACCGAAACTAAATCGCCTATTTTCAAAATCTTTGATTGTTTTATTTTTAAAAACTAATTTCTAAATCCTTTTACCTAATTCCTAACTCTATCGCTTCTAGATTCTCAATTTTTTCGCCATTGATTTCAAAGCGAAGCATGGTTCTCATCTTGTGCCAACCGTGTTTTCCTGCAGCACCAGGGTTAAGGTGCAGGATTTCTAACTCTTTGTCATACATTACTTTCAAAATATGAGAATGCCCCGAAATAAAAAGTTGCGGTTTTTCTTCTTTTAGTTTTTGTTTCACTCTAGGAGCGTATTTATGAGGATAACCACCAATATGAATCATCAGAACTTTTACTTTTTCACATTCAAAAGTATTGATTTCAGGGAATTCTGCTCTTATTTTAGCTTCATCAATATTCCCGAAAACACCACGCAATTTCCCTTCTTTTCTGAGTTCGTCAATCACTTCCAGATTTCCAAAGTCTCCTGCATGCCAAATTTCATCAGCATTTTTGGCGTATTCTAAAATTCTGTCATCTATGTAAGAATGCGTGTCTGAAAGTAGAAGGATTCTTTTCAAAAAAATGTATTTTTGCAGTTGAATTCTACAAAAATATAAAAATTGCGCTACTTTATAGAGTTTTCTTACAACGGTTCTACATTTTTTGGTTATCAAATTCAGCCAAATCAAATTTCTGTGCAAGAAGAATTAGAAAAAGCACTTTCTACTATTTTGCGAACCGAAATTAAAACCACTGGAGCTGGAAGAACTGACACAGGAGTCCACGCTAAGAAAATGTTTGCCCATTTTGATTATGAAGGAGAAATCTCCGAAAAATTAGTGCGTCAACTCAATTCTTTTCTTCCGCAGAGTATCGCAGTGAAAAGGATTTTTAAAGTAAAAAATGATTTTCACGCAAGGTTTGATGCAACATACAGAACCTATGAATATTTTATTTCTCTAGAAAAGAATCCTTTTTCTGAAAAATTTGCTTGGCAACATTGGCGAAAATCTCTGGATGTAGAAAAAATGAATGAAGCATGTAAAATCCTTTTTGAATATTCTGATTTTGAGAGTTTTGCGAAAATAGGAGGAGATAATAAAACCAATATTTGCAAAATCTATCGCGCAAATTGGGAACAAAACGAAAATGAACTTAAATTTACCATTTCTGCGGATAGATTTCTCAGAAATATGGTGCGTGCAATAGTTGGTACAATGGTAGAAATAGGCAGCGGAAAGCTAGGGCCAACAGATTTAAGAAATGTAATAGAAGCAAAAAATAGAAATGCAGCGGGAACTTCGGCACCAGCTCATGCGCTCTTTTTGGTAGATGTAGGATATGAATTTTAAAAAGCTAATAATACGATGTTATCAATTTTACTTATTTACTTTGTTTACAAATATTTTAGAGATTTAGCTAGAAAATACAAAGTAAAACAAACATGGAAGTATTCCTTAACTGGAGTGGTGTCATATTTTGGGTTTCAGGTTTTATTCATTTTTGTGTGGGCAATTGTGGCTATAATTATGGATCCGAATTATAATTTTGAGAATAATAAGTCAATGAATTCTGGAGTAGGTTTTTTGGCAATGTTGTTTAGCATGTTGATGCTTTATTTTTTACATAAATATTTAGAAAAAAGATTGAAACAGAAACAGATAACTTCTTCGGTTGATGAAATTGATGAAATAGGATTTAACGTTAACAATGAATAAAAAACAAAACACAGGAAATATCATAAAGCGTCTGTTTTTCATAGGTATGAAATTCAAGACCAGATTTATTTGGGCACTTATTGTATCCGTAATTTTGGCTTCGGTGTCTGTTTACAGACCTATTTTTACGCAACACATTGTAGATACAGATATCATCAAACTAAAACAAATGGATGTTTTGGTAAAAGATATTTATATACTTATTGTTTTGGTTATTGCAGAGACTTTTTTCAATTTTTTATTGGTCTTTTTGTCTAATTTTATTGCCCAAAATGTAATTAGAGATATCAGAGAAAGGCTTTACCATAAATTGATTTATTTTAAAACCTCATTTTTTGATAAAACCGCCATCGGAAATTTGGTAACGAGAGCAGTTGGTGATGTAGAAACCATTGCTACCGTTTATACCGACGGATTTTTAATGGTTTTTGGTGATGTTTTGAAAGTTGTTTTTGTTTTGGTAGCTATGTTTCAGGTCAATGTGCAATTAAGTTATATTGGTTTAGCTATTCTTCCGATAATGCTTGTAATTACTAGATTTTTTCAAAAAAAATTAAAAAAAGCGTTTGGTGATGAGAGGGCTTGGACTTCCACCCAAAATAGTTTCGTGCAAGAAAGATTGTCTGGAATGTCTTTGATTCAAGTTTTCAATAGGCAAGAAGCAGAATTCAAAAAATTTGATGAAATTAACATCAGTTTAAAGGCAGCTTTATTAAAAACTGTTTTTTACTTTTCGTTGTTTTTTCCAGTAGTAGAATTAATTTCATCGGTTTTTATTGGGCTCATTCTTTTTATGGCAGGATTTAATGCCTTGTACGGAAGCAATGCAACTCCGGGAGCAATTTTAGCATTTATTCAATTTATTAATATGCTCATTCGTCCGCTTCGTCAGATTGCAGATAGATTTAATAATATTCAGCGTGGTTTGGTAGGCGCAGAAAGAGTTTTAGGAATTATGGACGAAGATAATGCTATGCCAAATAACGGAATTGTAAAAAAAGATCATATTGAAGGAAAAATAGAATTTAGAAATGTGCATTTTTCTTATGACGAAAAACAAGAAGTCTTAAAAGGTGTAAATTTCAAAGTAAATTCTGGTGAAACTGTTGCAATTGTAGGAGCAACTGGTGCTGGTAAATCTACGATTATTCAATTAATGACAAGGTTTTATGATATTAATTCTGGTAAGATTTTGCTAGATGATGTAGAACTTAGAGATTACGAACTGTTTAATCTTAGAAATAAAATTGGCGTAGTTTTACAAGATGTTTTCCTTTTTCACGGTAGTATTTATGAGAACCTTACGCTAGGCGAAGATATTCCTTTAGAAAAAATAAAAGAAATAGCCAGCGAAATAGAAGTGGATGATTTCATAGAAAAATTGCCGGGCGGTTATGATTTTGTGGTGAGCGAGCGCGGAAGCAGTATTTCCCTTGGTCAGCGTCAGTTGTTGTCGTTTCTAAGAGCGTATCTTTCTAATCCTAAAATTTTGATTTTGGATGAAGCTACTTCTTCCATAGATCCGGAAAGTGAAAAATTGATACAAAAAGCGACTGAAAAAATTACCAAAAATAGAACTTCTATCATTATTGCACATAGGCTTTCCACCATCGTAAATGCAGATAAAATTTTGGTGATGGATAGCGGAAAAATTGTAGAAGAAGGCAAGCACGCAGAACTTTTAGAGAAAGGTGGTTATTACTCTAATCTATATAAAGCACAGCTTAACCACGAAATTATAGAGTAGAATAAGGATTTTTGCTTCTGCTCACTCACGGTTTCGCTTTTCGTTACAATCTGTTATTTCGAGAAAAATTAAAAAATGTTTGAAGCAATCTCTTTATTGAGACAAATTGTTTTGCTTCACAAGTTTTGCTCGTAATGACAGGATTTCAATTTCAATCGGGGCTAGAAAGACGGTTTTTTTATTTTAAAAATTTTAAATTTAATTTTTCGGTAAAATTTTTTGTCAAATTAAAAATAATCCATACTTTTGCAATCCAAAATGAGATGTAAAATATGTTAATAATTCCAGTAAAAGACGGAGAGTCTATCGACAGAGCACTTAAAAAGTACAAAAGAAAATTTGATAAAACAGGTGTTGTAAGAGCATTAAGATCTAGACAACAGTTTATCAAGCCTTCAGTAACTCTTAGACAAGCTAAGTTAAAAGCAGCTCATAAGCAAAGAGAACAAAGCAAGGAAGAACAAGCTTAATATTTTTCCTTATAAAATATTGTAATCACTTCTCAAATTCTTATATTTGAGAAGTGATTTTTTGTTTTTGTATATTTCAAAGTTAGCGTTATGATTGAAAAATTTTTAGAATACATTGCCGTAGAAAAACGCTATTCAGAGCATACACTCATTAGCTATAAAAAAGACTTAGAAGATTTTTTGTTATTTGTTTCGGATAAAGAAGGTACTACAGACCTTACTAAAATAGATAAAAAAGCAATTCGTAACTTTTTGGTTCATCTCACCGAAAATGATTTCCAAAAACGAAGCATCAATAGAAAGCTTTCTTCTCTCCGAAGTTTTTATCTTTTTTTGTTGAAAATAGGCGATATAGAAGTTTCTCCACTAGAATCAGTTTCCTCGCTTAAATTTTATGCAGAAAAACAAATCCCAATGTCTGAAGAAGAAATGACGGAATTGTCTGAAATTTTAGATGAAGACACAGAGCATTTCTTAGAAAAAGCTATTATAGAGACGCTTTACCAAACTGGTATGAGAAAGGCAGAGCTTTGTGGTTTGTTTTTTGATAATGTAGATTTTACTTCTAACGAAATCAAAATCAAGGGAAAAGGAAATAAAGAAAGAATAGTCCCAATTTCGTCTGTTTTGGCAGAAATTTTGTATAAGTTTACAGAAATTAGAAAGCCTTTGCCAGAGAGTGAGATTTATTTTTTCGTTCGTGAAAATGGAAAAAAAATATCCGAAAAATTTGTGTATTCTGTGGTAAATAGCTATCTTAGTATGGTAACTTCTAAAAAGAAAAAAAGTCCGCATATTTTAAGACATAGCTTCGCGACCCATGTTTTAAATAATGGAGCAGAAATTTCTAAAGTTAAAAAGTTGCTTGGTCATTCTAGTTTAGCTTCTACACAAGTTTATACAAATGGCAATATTGAACAATTAAAAAAAGTGTTTAACCAAGCTCATCCAAGAGCTAATAGAGAAGATTAAAATTAAATTTGTCTTTTCTGTTTTTAAAAAAATGTTTACGTTATGAAAATTACAGTTCAATCTATGGGGTTAACTCCTCATGCACCGCTAGAAGAGTATTTAGAAAAAAAATTAATAAAATTAGACACTTTTTATGACAAGATACATGATTGTCAGGTCTTCCTAAAAGTAGAAAATACTTCTGCAAAAGAAAATAAAACTGCCGAAATAAAACTGGCGGTTCCAGGGGATGATATTGTAGTAAAGAAGACATCTGCTAGTTTTGAAGAAAGTTTAGATCTGTGTTATGATACCGCTAAGAAACTGTTAATCAAGAAAAAAGAATTAGCATAGAAAAATAATTAAAAATTTTTGCAAAATAATTTGTAGATTTCAAAAAAACTACCTTATATTTGCACTCGCAAAAAGGGAATAGCAGTTCTTTTGAAATCTATTTTGCCTCCATAGCTCAGTTGGCCAGAGCACGTGATTTGTAATCTCGGGGTCGTGGGTTCGAATCCCTCTGGAGGCTCATTAATTTATAAAAAACAAGCGGGGAGATTCCAGAGTGGCCAAATGGATCAGACTGTAACTCTGCTGTCTTACGACTTCGCAGGTTCGAATCCTGCTCTCCCCACTTTTTTATAAATTAAAATTTGCAGGTTTTAAAAATTTTTATAAATTTGCACACCGTTTACCAACAAATTTGTAAACACAAATTGCGGAAGTAGCTCAGTTGGTAGAGCGTCAGCCTTCCAAGCTGAATGTCGCGGGTTCGACCCCCGTCTTCCGCTCAAATTAAAATCACATTCCAATTAAGCGGTATGTGATTTTTTTTTCCAAGCCGACTTAGCTCAGGGGTAGAGCGCTTCCTTGGTAAGGAAGAGGTCGTGAGTTCAAATCTCATAGTTGGCTCAAAAGTCTCTCAAAATTTTTGAGAGACTTTTTTATTTCTTAATTTCGTTGAATAAATATTTATATTATGAAAATTCTCTTACTAGAAGATGACCTTATACTTTCTGCGGAACTAGGAAAATTTCTTGAAAATAATGACTATGAGTGTAAAAGAGTATATGATGGTGATGTTTTTATGAGAGAGATTAAAGCGAATCAATATGATTTTTACCTTTTAGACATTAATGTCCCTAAAGTTAATGGTCTAGATGTTTGTGAGAAAATAAGAAGTGTAGATCATGAGACTCCCATTATTATGATATCTGCCTATGGTGATATTTCTGATAAAAAAGATGCTTTTAGCAGATTGGCAGATGATTATTTGGTAAAGCCGTTTCAGTTTGAGGAATTGCTGATGAGAATGGAAGCTCTTAAAAGAAGGAAACATCTTACAGAATCTCCCTCAGAAATTATTATTATAGATGATTTAGTAATAGATAAAACAGAGCAAAAAGTTTCTAGAGCGGGTAAAGAAATTAATCTTACAGTAAAAGAATATCAGCTTTTATTGCTCTTGGCAGAGACTCCTAAAAGGATTTTTTCTAAACAACAGATTTCTGAGCAGGTTTGGGATATTAATTTTTCTACCAATACGAATACAATAGAGGTTTACATTAATTTCCTAAGAAAAAAAATAGACAAAGGATTTGATACAAAATTAATACACACTCGTCCTGGATTTGGTTATTATATAAAATCTGAGCAATAATTCATGAATTTAAAAACCAGAATAGCCCTTAACCTAAGTATTGCATTTTCTATTATTATGGGAATTGTGATGACGGTGATTTATATTTCTTTTGCTAATTTCAGAAAAGCAGAATTCAAAGAAAATCTAGAACATAGTGCTGTAGTAACCGCTAATTATATTTCTAAACTACCTCAGAAAGTATTAAATAATGATGATAAAACGGTAGATGATATTAATAATAATGAAGATGATTTTTTGATTAAAGAAAAAATTCTGGTCTTTAATAATGAGAAAAACCTTATCTTTTCTAATGTGCTAGACGAAAGATTGGTTTGGGATAATTCTCATCTGAATACTCTAGACAAGAAAAAAAAGATTTTTTGGATTAATGATTATCAAGAAAATATTGGGATTAAAACAAAAATTAGAGGAGATTTTTTTTACATACTCACTTCTGCGGAAGATATAAATGGTAATGCAAAACTTAATTTTTTAAAAATTTTATTGATTTCTATTTTTCTTATAAGTCTTGCATTTATTTGGGTCTTCAGTTTTTACTTCATGAAAAAACAATTGAAACCACTAGATGATTTCAAAGACAAAATTACCGATGTTACTTCTCATCAATTAACCATCCAGTTGCCAGAGCAGAAATCTGACAACGAAATTAATGTGCTAATAAAAGCCTTTAATACAATGATGAAAAGGCTGAACGAAGCTTTTTTGGCTCAAAAAGAATTTACAACCAGCGCTTCTCACGAGATTAAAACTCCGCTTACCAGAATGTCTTTTCAGTTAGAAAATTTGTCTAATCTGATTAAAGAAGAAAAATCTAAAGATTATATAAATTCTATTCAGAATGAGGTTTTTCAACTTTCAGACACCGTAAATTCACTTTTAATTCTTTCTAAAGTAGAAGAAGGGCATGATGTGCACTTCGAAAATGTGAGAATGGATGAGATTGTTTTTGATGCTTTTAGCAAAGTCAAAAAGAATTTTAAAGAATTTGAAATGGATTTTGAAATCAAAGAACAAAGCGCAGATGGAGATTTAACAATTAAAGGAATCAAATCCTTATTAGAAATTGTATTCATTAATCTTCTAAAAAACGTATGCCTCTATTCTTATGAACCGAAAGCCAAGGTAGAAATCTCTGAAACTGATGACGAGATTGTGGTGAAAGTAATAAATGAAGGCGAAGTACTTTCAGAAGAGGATCAAATAAAAATTTTCGAAGCTTTCCGAAGAGGGAAGAACTCTCAGAATATTTCAGGTTCTGGATTGGGGCTTAGGATTTCAAAAAGGATTATGGATTTTCACCACGGCGAAATATTTTATTCTTCGGATAAAAACCATAATATTTTCACTATTAATTTTCCAATTTAAGATTTTAAGAGCTTTTTAATTTTTTTTAAAGTAGGTTTTAATTTGACAAACTGATTTTTGCGGCATAAAAATTAGTTATGAGAATTAAAATTTTAATGTTTTTTTTGGGCAGTTCCATTGGTGTTTTTGCCCAGAAGAGTATGACATTACGGCAATGTGAAGAAGCTTTTAGAAGTAACAATTTACAATTATTGGCAGAGCAGTATAATATTTCGCAGGCAGATGCAGATATTATTCAAGCAAAAATCTGGGATTTACCACAAATTTCTTTTACAGGAAATGCTTATAATCCTGAAGATAGAAGGACTATTGATATTCGGCATTCTAAAGATGTAGAAATACAGCAGCTCTTTGTGCTAGGTGGAAAAAGAAAAAAAGAAGTAGAGTTTGCTAAAACTAACAAAGAATTAGCGCAGCTTCAATACAACCAATTATTGGTAGATTTGCGCTCGCAGATTAGACAGACGTACTATTCTCTCTACTATGATGGTAGAAAAATTCTTAGAATAGACAATCAACTCAGTTTTTTAAATGATTTATTAAAAGCGTATAAAGTACAAACCGCTAAAGGAAATATCTCTTTGAAGGATGAAGTGCGCTTGCAAACTTTAGTTTTAGGTTTAAATAGAGATAAGACAGAGGTTACTAATAGTATTTTGACATCTCAGAATGCTCTTAGAATTCTTACAGGTATTAGTGAGAATATCTTACCAGATTTATCTATAGAAGAAGCAAAAGATTTATTAGATGATGTTCCGCTAATTTCTCTAAATGATTTACAGAAAAGAGCAGAACAGAATAATGCAGAATACCAATTTGCGCTTAAAACAATAGAAAGTAGTAAAGCATATTACAATTGGCAAAAATCACTCAATACACCAGACTTAACCGCAGGATTACAGTATAGCCAGTTGGGAGGTTCGTTTAAAAATGAACTTAATTTTATGATTGGAATTCCTATACCACTTTGGAAACAAAACAAAGGGAATATACAGAAAGCTCAATTTATTTCAGAACAAAGCCAAAAAAACGCTGAGTTCAAAAAAAATGAGCTTTATAACCAAGTTGCTTTGGCGTATCAGACTTGGGAAAATCAATACAATCAATTAATGAGTATTACTCCGAAAGATTTAGATAATCTGGAAGCGGTGTATAAAGGTATGCAAGATAATTTCAGAAAAGGAAATGTTTCTCTTATAGAATTTACAGATTTTTCGGACAGTTATAACGAAAGCGTTTTGCAAATGAACGAAATGAAAAAGCAAATTATGATTTCCGCAGAAGAACTCAATCGTTTAACTCAAACTCAAATTTTTAAATAATGAATACTTACAAATATATAGGATTAGCCATCGTAACCACCATTTTTTTCTGGGGTTGTAATAAAGATAAAATAGAAGACAAATTACCTATACAAAAAGGATTTGTTATAAGTAATGAAATGATGAAGACGACCACTGTAGAAAAAGTGCAAAATAATTTTGTGGAAACAGAAATGAGTTTTTATGGAAAAATATCTGCGGATAAAAATCAGTACATAGATATCTATCCTTTGGTAGGAGGTAATGTAATGTCTGTAAATGTAGAGTTGGGAGATTATGTACATAAAGGTCAAGTGTTGGCAACCATTCGTTCTACTGAAGTAGCAGGATTTCAAAAAGATTTAAGTGATGCCAGAACCGAAGTAGCGGTAGCAGAAAACAACTTGAGAGTAGCTCAAGATTTATATTCCGGAAAGCTCAATACAGAAAAAGATGTACTAGAAGCTAAAAGCCAACTTCAGAAAGCGAATGATGAACTAAGAAGAAGCCAATCTGTAAACCAAGTTTATAATATTAAAAACGGAAATATTTACAGTGTAATAGCTCCAATATCGGGTTATATTGTTCAAAAAAATATCAATAAAGATATGCAGTTGAGAAGTGACCGAAGTGATAATATCTTTGATGTAGCCAATACTACCAATGTATGGGCAATTGTAAACATTAACGAAAGTGATATTAATAAAGTTTCTCTAGGGATGAAAGCTAAAGTTTTTACATTAGCAAATCCTTCCAAAATTTTTACTGGAACTATTGATAAAATTTTTAAAATCATAGACCCAGAAACCAATGCTATGCAAGCAAGAGTAGTGCTAGAAAATGCTACCGGACAGCTTATACCAGAAAGCAAAGCAACCATTAAAGTTCTTAAAACAGAAAACACAAGGGCAATATCTATTCCAAAAGAGGCATTAATTTTTGATGACAACAGATATTTTGTAGTGGTTTTTAAGTCTCAAAGCGATGTAAAAATACAGGAAGTAAAACTAGATAAAGAAACAGGTAGTAGAGCATATATTTCAGAGGGTCTGCACCAAGGTGACCAAGTGATTACCAATAATCAGTTGTTTATTTACAGAGCATTAAGCGAATAATAATGATTGAGTTTTTTCTATCATCAATAATTACTCATTAAACATCATCTATGAATAAATTTATTAAAAATATTATTGCATTCTCAATCAAAAACAAAGCGTTTACGTTTTTTTGGGTTGGGATTTTAGCAATTGCAGGATTTGTTAGTTTTAAAAATATGCCTATTGATGCATTTCCAGATGTTACCAATACGCAAATTGTCATCATTACACAATGGAACGGAAGAAGTGCCGAAGAAGTAGAGCGCTTTGTAACTACGCCTATAGAGTTGTCTATGAGCCCTGTGCAAAAGAAAACATCAGTAAGAAGTACCACTATGTTTGGACTTTCTATTATTAAAATTATTTTTGATGATGGAGTAGATGATACTTTTGCAAGGATTCAGGTAAATAATCAACTGAGAACAGTTTCTCTACCAGAAGGTGCAGAACCAGATGTACAACCGCCTTATGGACCTACAGGAGAAATCTATAGATATGTACTTAAAAGTCCTAAAAGAGATTCTAGAGAATTACTTACTTTACAAAATTGGGTAGTAGATAGAGCATTGCGCGGAGTACCTGGCGTAGCAGATATTAATGTTTTTGGTGGTCAGGATAAAATTTTTGAGTTAAGTATAGACCCCAGAAAATTAGATACATTTAGTTTAACAACATCAGAGGTTTATGATGCGGTTTCTAAAAGCAATCTAAATGTAGGAGGAGACGTTATCGAAAAAAGTGGTCAGTCTTATGTAGTAAGAGGTATTGGCTTGCTGAAGTCTATCCAAGATATAGAAAATGTAGTTATTAAAAATGATAATGGAAATCCTGTTTTGGTTAAAAATGTGGCCAATGTACACGAAGGTTCTATGTCTAGAGTAGGACAAGCTGCTTACAATAATGGTAAAGATGATGTGGAAGGAATTATTGTAATGCGTAAAGGTGAAAATCCTGAAGAAGTAATAAAATTAGTTAAAGACAAAATAGAAGAACTCAATACTAAAATTCTACCGAAAGATGTACAGTTAGAAACATTTTATAATAGAGAAACCTTGATGGATTTTACCACCAAAACTGTCATGCATAATTTGCTAGAAGGTATTATTTTGGTTACCGTTGTGGTATTTCTGTTTATGGCAGACTGGCGAACTACAGTAATTGTTTCTATTATTATTCCACTATCATTGCTCTTTGCATTTTTATGTCTTAGAATGGCGGATATGAGTGCTAATTTACTTTCGCTAGGTGCAGTAGATTTTGGGATAATCATAGATGGAGCTGTAGTGATGGTAGAAGGCGTTTTTGTGATGCTAGACCAAAAAGCTCACAAATATGGGATGGAGCGTTTCAATAAAATGGCTAAAGCAGGCTGGATTAAAAACACGGGTACAGGTCTAGGAAAAGCAATTTTCTTCTCGAAAATGATTATCATTACATCATTACTTCCCATTTTTGCTTTTCAGAAAGTAGAGGGAAAAATGTTTTCGCCCTTAGCTTATACTCTTGGTTTTGCATTAATGGGAGCTTTAATTTTCACATTAACATTAGTTCCTGTTCTCAGTCATCTTTTGCTTAATAAAAATGTGAGAGAAAAGCACAATGTTTTTGTTATTTTTTGGGATAAACTCGTAGAGAAAGGCTTTATGCTTACTTTCAGAAACAAAAAAATGAGTCTGATGGTAGCGTTAGGATTATTGGTAACTACTTTATTTTCTGCTACCTTTTTAGGAACAGAATTTTTACCTCAGTTAAATGAAGGTTCTCTTTGGATTACCGCAGAAATGCCCATGAGTACGAGTTTAAACCAAAGTTTAAAAACAGCTGATAAACTGAAACAAGAAATATTGAAATTTCAAGAAGTAACGGGAGTTATCGCTCAAACAGGTAGAAGTAATGATGGCACAGATCCTAATGGTTTCGGATTCGTGCAATTTGCTGTGAATTTGAAGCCAAAAGAAGAATGGTCAAGGAAAATTTCCATGGAAAAATTAATAGATGAAATAGATTATAAATTAAAACAATACCAAGGGATTACCTATAATTATTCTCAGCCTATCTCTGATAATGTGGCGGAAGCAGTGGCTGGTTTCAAGGCAGAAAATGGGATTAAAATCTATGGAGATAATCTAAATACATTAGATAAATACGCCAAACAAGTTTTAGCTGCCATCAAAGATGTTCCAGGAGTTAAAGAACCTGGTATTATCAAAAATATTGGTCAGCCAGAAGAAACAGTGATTCTAGATAGAGATAAAATGGCAATGTATAATGTTTCTCTTACAGATGCGCAATCGGTCTTAGAAACTGCTTTCGGAGGAAAAACTGCATCTACTTTGTATGATGGAGAAAGGAAATTTGACATCAGGATTCGTTATGAACAAGAATACCGAAAAGACGAAAAAGATTTGGAAAGGTTAATGGTGCCTACTCAAGACGGAACCTTAATTCCGTTAAAAGAAATCAGCGAAATTCGCCAAGAAAATGGAGCAGCATTTATCTACCGAGATGGTATTAAAAGATATATTGGGATTAAATTCTCTATCAGGGACCGTGATTTGGGAAGCACAATTGCTGAAGCACAAAAAAATGTAGATAAAATAAAGCTTCCAGATGGTTATTCTTTCGGGTGGACAGGTCAGTTCGAAAACCAACAAAGAGCTACCAAAAGGTTGGGGCAAGTAGTTCCTGTGAGTTTATTGGGTATTTTTCTTCTCCTTTTTATCCTTTTCGGGAATATCAAAGACTCTCTTTTGGTATTAGCCAATGTTCCATTTGCGTTAATCGGAGGAATTATCGCCTTGCATCTTACAGGAATGAATTTTGGGATTTCTGCGGGAGTAGGTTTTATTGCACTTTTTGGAATTTGTATTCAAAACGGAGTAATTCTGCTTTCAGAATTTCATCAAAATATTAAATCTGGAATGGATGTAGCTAAAGGAATTTTTGAAGGAGTAAGAGTGAGAACTCGCCCAGTAGTAATGACCGCTTTGATGGCGTCTATAGGATTGTTACCAGCAGCAATCTCTAGCGGAATTGGGTCAGAATTCCAAAAACCATTAGCCATTGTGATTATAGGAGGTCTGGTTACTGCCACCATTCTTACATTGCTCATATTCCCGATTGTTTTTTGGATTTTCAATAGAACAAAGAATGAGGAAATAAGTTAAATAATAATTAAATTTGTTACTAAAAAATATTTAGATGCTTTTTGGGTGATTTTTTGTTAAACTTGTCTAAAAAAGAAATATAAATTTCGTAAACGAAAATAAATTCATAAATTTGTACCCTCAAAAAACAAATAATATCATAGTGTCAAATAGATTGAAACTGAATATTGAATTTTTTTTAATAAAAAGATTTTGATATTCAAAAAATCACTATATTTGCGCACTGAAAATTTCAATAGTTAATAAATTAAATATTAAAATCATGGCAAAGGAAACGTTTAATCGTAACAAACCACACTTAAACATTGGTACTATTGGTCACGTTGACCATGGTAAAACTACCCTTACTGCTGCTATTACTAAAGTATTAGCTGAGAAAGGATTAGCTGAAATGAAAGACTTCTCTTCAATTGACTCTGCTCCAGAAGAAAAAGAAAGAGGTATCACAATTAATACTGCTCACGTAGAGTACGAAACTGTTAACAGACACTA
>DDFD01000100.1 GCA_002337005.1 Flavobacteriales bacterium UBA1937
TCTAATTCAATTGCTTCACCAATTGTAAATTCAACCATAAATTATTGTTTGAATCAAACTTCAAGCGTTTTAACCGCAACGGGAAGCAATTTAAAATGGTATGATTCTTTAGGAAATCTTTTAACATCTGCACCAATTCCTAATACAACAGTTTCAGAAACAACCGATTACTACGTAACACAAACATTGGGAAGTTGCGAAAGTGCGAAAGCTAAAATCTCTGTAATTGTTTCTGATACGCCAATAATTACTTCAATAGTTTCTGGAATTAATTATCTTATCATTAATGCAGAAGGAGGAATTTTACCTTATGAATATTCTATAGATAATCAAATTACGTGGCAATTGAGCAATCGTTTCGATAATTTATCAATTGGAAAGTATAATGTTTGGGTCCGTTCTAAAAATTCAGATTGTACTTCTGTATCTACAGGAATAGTATTACATTTACCTAATGTGGTGACTCCAAATGATGATGGGTATAATGATATTTTAGATTTTTCTATTTTAGATAATTTCTCTAAAGCAAAACTCTCTATTTATGATAGATTCGGACTTTTGATTTTTAGAGCAGATAAAAAAGGAACTTATCTTTGGGATGGGAAATTTTTAAAAAGAGTTTTGCCTACCACTTCTTATTGGTATGTTGTAGAATTGGAAAATGGAAATTCTTTAACAGGATTTATTTTATTAAAAAACAGAAATTAAAATTAATACAATGAAAACAAAACTATTTTTTCTTTTTAGCATTTTTTTCTTTTGGAATGTGAATGCGCAAACAATACAGTTTGCTGATCCTAACTTAAAAAAATTATTATTGTCTGCCGATAGTCTTTCTAAAGTATCATCTACTGATGTACCAGATGAAGATGGTAAAGTCACAACTTACAGCCGCATAGACACTAATTTTGATCAAGAAATTCAAGTGTCAGAAGCGCAAGCCATTAAATACCTACACCTTTATAATTGGTATTTATTCAACCTTGGTACAATTACTAATTTATCGGGACTTGAGTATTTTACAAACCTAGAAACTTTAGATTTTACATTAAGTACTGTTAGTGTAAATTCATTTGATGCATCTATTTATAAAAAACTAAAATTTTTATTTAAGCCCAATGTAATAGACTTGAATGTACAAAACATTACAACGCTCAAAACTTTAGATATTTCATTTTGTTACAATCTGAAAAATATAGATCTGTCTACTAATACTGCTCTTACTAAACTTAATTGTACAGGATCTGGTTTATTATCAATAGATGTAAGTAAAAATGTCCTTTTGAAACAATTAGACTGTGGAAGAACCAATATTGTTAATATAGATCTTTCTAACAATCTTGAATTAACTAATTTATCTTGTTATGAAAATTATAAAATGACAAGTTTAGATTTATCCAAAAATATAAATTTGGTAAATGTAGTTTGTAATAAAAGCAATTTGAATAGTTTGAAATTAGACGGACTTTCAAATTTAGAAAATTTAGATTGCAGTGAAAATAAATTAACTACTTTAGAAGTATCTTCTAATTCCAAACTAAAATATCTTAAGTGCTATAACAATCTTATAAATGGTTTAGATTGTTCTAATAACATTAACCTATTAGAATTAAATTGTGGCAACAACCAAATTTCAAATTTAAAAATATCAAATTCTACTCAATTAATAGATTTAAGATGTTATAGTAATCTAATAAGCAATCTGGATGTTTCAAAAAATATAAATTTAATTTATTTAAATTGTAGTAACAATACCATGGTCGATTTGGATTTATCTAATAACATAATGCTTTCATCATTAAATTGTAATTCGAGTTCTTTATTAATAGTAAATCTAAAAAACACTCGAAAAATAGTAAGCGCGAACTCATCGCCTTTTATTTTTGGAAGCAACTTAAAATATTTATGCTGTGATTCTGAAAATGTACAGTATTACATAGATTTAGTTAAATTAAATTACATTGCTCCAGAAATAAATACCTATTGTTCCTTTGAACCTGGGGGTAATTACAATATAGTGCAAGGAAAACTAACTTTAGATGCTAATGTAAATGGTTGTGATGAAAACGATATACGTTTAAAATTTATAAAACTAAAAATTGAAAAAGGAGATAATATAAGCTACTCTCTTTCAGATTCAAATGGAGAATATAATATATTTGTTAAAACTGGAGACTATGTTATAACTCCAGTATTTGAGAGTTCTTATTTCAATGAGCAACCTATTAATGTTTCTTTTTCTAATGATAATCATAATGTTTTTACACATAACTTTTGCTATGGTTTATCACCCAAAAATGACCTAGACGTTAAAATTATCCCAAAAAATCAAGCAAGACCAGGTTTTGAGACAGAATATCAATTAATATACAAAAACAAAGGAACTACCACATTAAGCGGAAATGTGCTTTTTGCATTTAATGATGATAAACTAAATTATATTTCTTCAGATATAATTCCTAACTCTACAGAAACAGGTAAATTGTTTTTTAATTTTAACGATTTAAAGCCGTTTGAAGAAAAAACTATAAAACTTATTTTAAAAATCAATCCACCAACTGATGCAAATTTCCCTGTAAATGGTGGCGATATTTTATCTTATTCTGCACAAGTTTTTCCAATTGCTGATGACGAAACCCCAAGAGATAATACCTTTGCATTAAGACAAGAAGTAGTAAATTCTGTAGATCCTAATGATAAAACTTGTCTAGAAGGAGATATTATCACTCCAGATTTAGTAGGAAATGATGTGCATTATTTAATCAGATTCGAAAACG
>DDFD01000066.1 GCA_002337005.1 Flavobacteriales bacterium UBA1937
TTATAGAAGCAGCAGAAAGAAAAGGCCTTCTAAAACCTGGAGCTACCATCGTAGAAACCACATCTGGAAACACGGGATTTTCTATAGCAATGGTAAGCATTATAAAAGGATATAAATGCATTCTTTCTGTAAGTGACAAAACAAAACCAGAAAAAATAGCTTATCTAAAAGCTTTAGGAGCTACTGTTTATGTTTGCCCAGCTTCTGTACCAGCAGATGATCCTAGATCTTACTATGAAGTGGCAAAAAAAATTGCAGCAGAAACACCTAACTCAATTTACATCAATCAATATTTTAACGAATTAAATATAGACGCTCACTACTCTAGTACTGGCCCAGAAATATGGGAGCAGACAGAAGGTAAAATCACCCATATTTTTGCTTGTACAGGTACTGGTGGTACATTATCTGGTTCTGCTAAATTTTTAAAAGAACAAAATCCAGATATAAAAGTAATAGGTGTAGATGCGGATGGTTCTATCTTGAAAACCTATCACGAAACTGGAAAAATTAACTACTCTGAAATTCATTCTTATCAAATAGAAGGATTAGGAAAAAATTTGATTCCTGGTGCTCTTCTATTTGACAAAATAGATCATTTCATAAGAGTAAATGACGAAATGAGTGCTTATACAACCAGAGAAATAGCTTTGAAAGAAGCAATTATGGGCGGTTACACCACTGGTGCTGTTTTACAGGCTCTTAGACAATATGCTAATTCTAACCCCTTCAAAGAAGATGACTTAGTAGTCTTAATCTTCCCAGATCACGGCTCTAGATATATTACTAAAGTATATAGTGATAGATGGATGGAAGAGCAAGGCTTTATTAACAATTGTTTTCACAATTACGAAGAAGTTTTCAAAACTGAAATAATAAAATAATAATAGATAAATGCCTTGATTGGCATTTATTTTTTGATAATACTTAAATTAAAAAAATTCTTAATGGATATTTTTGAAAGAATTAAACAAAATCCTGGACCTCTAGGTCAGTTTGCTGACTATGGAGAAGGATACTTCATTTTTCCAAGATTAGATGGTCCAATTGGGCCTAGAATGAAATTTCAAGGAAAAGAAGTAATTTTTTGGAGCGCAAATGATTATTTAGGGCTTTGTAACCACCCTGAAGTTTTAGAAGCAGATGCTAAAGCTGCCGCAGAATACGGAATGTTCTATCCTATGGGAGCTAGAGCAATGTCTGGAGAAACAGATAATCATCTAAAATTAGAAAAAGAATTAGCAGAGTTTGTAAACAAAGAATCTGCCTATTTATTAAACTTCGGTTACCAAGGAATGGTATCTACTATAGATGCTTTGGTTTCTAGACATGATGTTATTGTATATGATTCTAATTCTCATGCTTGTATTGTAGATGGTGTACGTTTACATATGGGCAAAAGTTTTATGTTTCTTCATAATGACATGAATAGTTTTGAAAAAAACATAAAAAGAGCGACAAAAGTAGCAACTGAAAACGGTGGAGGAATTCTAGTCATTACAGAAGGTGTTTTTGGGATGACTGGTCAACAAGGGAAACTAAAAGAAATAGCAGCGTTCAAAAAAGATTATAATTTCCGTCTTTTGGTAGATGATGCTCACGGTTTTGGAACATTAGGTAAAACTGGTGCAGGTGCAGGAGAAGAACAAGGTTGCCAAGACCAAATAGATGTTTATTTCTCTACTTTTGCCAAATCTATGGCTGGTTTCGGAGCTTTTATCGCAGGTGATAAAGAAATTATAAGATATCTAAAATTTAATCTCCGTTCACAAATTTTTGCAAAATCGCTTACCATGCCAATGGTTGTAGGTGGTCTAAAAAGACTAGAACTTCTAAGAACCAGACCAGAAATTAAAGCTAAACTTTGGGAAAATGTAGAAAAATTACAAAGTGGCCTATTAAAAAGAGGTTTCAATCTAGGAAACTCTAACACGTGTGTTACCCCTGTTTTTATGCAAGGAACGCCTGTAGAAGCTACACTTTTGGTTAAAGATTTAAGAGAAAATTTCGGAATTTTTACTTCAGTTGTAGTATATCCTGTAATTCCTAAAGGAAATATTTTATTAAGATTAATTCCTACAGCTTCTCATACAGATGCCGAAATTAACGAAACTCTTGCCGCTTTTGAAGCCATTCATGATAAGCTTATAAATGGTGTTTATAAAGAACAGGCAGAAAAACTTCTAGAAGAGCAAGGTTTAGCCTTTAAGCCTTTGTAAAAAATAAAAACCTATAGAAAACCGCTTTATCAAGCGGTTTTCTTCATTTAAAACAGAGGAATAGTAAATAAAAAATGAAATTCCAAAATTTTAACATACTTTAACACAAAAACGGTCTTTTTCTTAAAAAACGCGTTATAATTTGTTAAAAATTAGGCTTTTAGTACTTTGTTAAGGTAAATTTGCAGCATAAAATTTCAAACATACAATTATGAAGAACACTTTCAGTTACGTAAGAATTGTAATTTTGAGTTTGGTATTAAGCTTTGTTTCTTTGCCAACTTATGCTCAGAAACACAGTTATATAGAAAAAAACAAAACTCTAGCAGAAAACCTTTCTACAAAGTATGGAATCCCAAGTTCTATTATCCTTGCGATTGCCTTCGTAGAATCAGGTGGTGGTAGCAGCAAAAATTCTAAAGCATTAAACAATCACTTTGGCATTGTAGGAAAAAACAACATTGGATCTAAGTACAAACAATTTAGCTCTACTGAAGAAAGTTACGAAGCCTTCTGCAAATTACTTACTAAAAAAAATTACTACACCAGTCTTAAAGGAAATAATGATTTTTCCTCTTGGGTTAAAGCAATAGCATCTGCTGGCTATTCTACACAACCACAAGAATGGATGAGAAGAATAAATCTTATCTTTAACAAATACCAACTTAAAGAGACTAATTAATTTTAGCAAAAATTTTCAAAATTACATACCTAAAGCTCCAAAATTTTGGAGCTTTTTTTTATGAAAAAATATTTTGATTATATTTTTAAATCTAAGTATATTAGCACGTAAAATCTCCCCCAAAATTTATGAACAATAATAGAAATTGGCGAGTGGTGACCCTTATCTCCATTTGTTTCTTTATATACCTTATTTTATCTATTCTAAGCTTTGCTTTTGACATCAAATGGGAGCCATTTGAAAAAGTAAACTTAATTACAGATGTTTTTGATAAAAATAAAAAATCTGAATTAGCAAAAAATAATAACCCAGAAAACACTAAATCTAACCCAAAAAATCTAGTACTAGATTTTGAACTTTATAAGAAGTCAAACTTTATTACCAATTTTTATAAAGGAGATAGCATAACTGCACTTTCTGAATTTGCAGAAAAACTTCATCAACTAAGGACAACCAAAAAAGGGAAAATTAGAATTGCCTATTTCGGAGATAGTATGATTGAAGGTGACCTTCTTACCCAAACTCTTAGAAAACTGCTTCAAAAAGAATTTGGAGGTTATGGTGTAGGTTTTTTACCAATACACTCTAAAGTTGCTGGTTTTAGACAAACTGCTACTGTAAAATCTTCTGGTTGGGAAACCATAAACTTTATGGACAAAGGTGCCAAAAATATGTACATTTCTGGTTTTAGCTTTTCTGGATTAGGAAATGGAAGTTTTACAGACAAAACAGTAACAACACCACCATCTTTGCAAAAATTCTTAATTTATGGACAACCTAATGGCGGAAGCATAGACTATGACGGAACATCTATTTCTCTACAAGGAAATGATTTGGTCAATTCTCAATTGCTTTCTAATAATAATGCCACTTCTTTCGAACTAAAAAGTAATTCTGCTGCCACACCTTTCTATGGTGTAAGCTTCGAGTCTGAAAACGGAATTATTCTTGACAATTTCTCTTTCAGAGGAATTACTGGAGTAGAATTCAGAAAAATAGATGAAAATTTCTTAAAAGCGGTACAAAGCGCCAATCATTATGATTTGATTGTTATGCAATACGGTGTAAATTTATTATTTAGACCAAACGATACAGATTACTCTTATTATACCAAAAATATGACTCCTGTTTTAGAAAAATTTATATCTGCATTTCCTAAAACAGATATTCTTTTGGTAAGTAGCGCAGATAGAGCTTTTCGGTATAATGGTGAATACCAAACCGCAAAAGGTTTGCCAAATTTATTAGAAACACAGGCAAGATTGGCTTATGATCATCATTTGGCATTTTTCAATCTTTTTGAAACAATGGGCGGCGAAAATTCTATTGTAGATTGGGCTTCGCAGAAACCACCTCTTGCCAATAAAGATTATGTGCATCCTAACGGAAAAGGAGCAGATATTTTGGCAGAAAAACTATTCCACGCCATAATGAATGATTACAATAACTATAAACCTAAAACAGAAACTGCACAATGAAACCATTAGAAAATCTTTTCTCTACTTTTGATTGGAGTGCTTTCTTTCAACAGTTTTTGTATGATAGTAAAAATCCTTTGTTGTTTAATAATGGTTTTTTTGTCTATTTCTTTACACTTTTTATTGTATTATTTTTCTTATTAAGACATCACCACGCTGCTAAAAGGTATGTTTTCACGTTTTTTTCTTTGTATTTTTTCTACAAAGCTAGTGGTTGGTTTGTTGGTTTGGTTATTTTTTCGGCATTGGTAAACTATGTTCTTTCTAATTCTATTTATAAATCTAAAGCCAAGTCTAGCAAAACTTTAATTTTGGTTCTGAGCATTGTTTTTAACCTTGCCCTACTCTTTTATTATAAATACACTAATTTTTTCATTACACTTTCTAATGAAATTTTCAGTACAGAATTTCATCCTTTAAATATTATTTTACCAATTGGTATTTCATTTTTCACTTTCGAAAATTTAAGTTATACCATAGATGTTTACCGAGGAGATTTCAAACCTGCCAATAAATTCACAGATTATTTGTTGTTCCTTTCGTTTTTCCCAAAATTAATGATGGGGCCAATTGTAAGAGCACACGATTTTGTACCACAGATTAATAAGCCTTACATTTTATCTGAAAGAGATTTTGCAATGGGATTTTATTTAATTATTTCTGGTCTCATCAAAAAGCTTGTCATTTCTGATTACATTACCCTTAATTTGGTCAATTATATTTTTGATACGCCATCACTTCATACTGGTCTCGAAAATTTATTTGCGGTTTATGGCTATGCTATGGTAATTTATTGTGATTTTAGCGGTTATAGTGATATTGCCATTGGTATTGCACTCTGGTTAGGTTTTAAAATCCCTGCCAATTTTATGTCGCCTTACCAAAGTAAAAATATTACAGAATTCTGGCGAAGATGGCACATTTCTCTTTCGTCTTGGTTAAAGGATTACTTGTATATTCCATTAGGTGGAAACAGAAAATTCTCTATTGCTTCTTTTATTTTTGTGATAGGATTTTTGGCAGGAGCATTTTTAATGTCTGTTAATTTATTCAAATTAAGCTATTTATACGCTTCTATCGTTTCATTAGTTTTACTTTTAATCTTCTTGCTTCCAGCAATCATCACCAGAAATTCTAAAGGAATTGCCGCAAATTTCAATTTATTGACCACGATGTTACTTGGCGGATTTTGGCACGGTGCAAGTTGGAATTTCATTATTTGGGGAGCAATTCACGGAATTGGACTCGGGATTCACAAAATTTGGATGCTTATTACAGGAAAAGCATTTTCTGGCTTTAACAATAGTAAAATTTACAGAATCTTGATGGGAATTATCACCTTTCATTTTGTATGTTTCGGATGGATTTTCTTTAGAGCCGAAGATTTTGATGCTGCGATGACAATGATTAATCAAATTCTTTTCAATTTTGATGCGCAAGTTTTCTGGCCATTCTACGAAAACTATAAAGAAGTTCTTTGGATGATTGTTTTAGCAATGGCTATTCATTTAATTCCAGATAATGCAGCCGAAAAATTTATTGCAAAAACCAAAACGATTCCTTTGGTAATTTATATGATTATTTTCTTTGCATTTTTGATTTTATACGGCTATTTTAAATCTGCGGAACAAGTAATGCCAATTTATTTACAATTCTAAAAAATAAAAAGCACTGAAAATCAGCGCTTTTTTAATATATTTTTTTAGTACAAGACAAAAAACAATAAACCACAAAAAAGACAAAAGAATTGATTGGAAACAAGAACTTCAATAGAAAAAAAAGTATAATATTTAGCTTTTTTTTCTTTTAAATGGCTTATAAGCAACTGAAATCTTTTATCTCTTTTGTGGTTAAAAAATATAATTTAAAAAATTATGATGCACTAAATGTACTTTTACTTAAAATTCTCTGAAAGTGCATTCCAAATTTTCTCTGCCTGAAACTCATAACCTAGTTTCAAAAAATGAACTCTATCTACATTGGCTTCTTTCCTATTCAGTGATTTTTTGAAATAACCACGTTCACCAGTTGCTTCATATAGATTAAAAAAAGAAACATTATTCTGCACTGCACTTTCCTTAATCCAACTTACAATTTCCTTGATTTGGTGTGGTTTTAATTGATTATCAGTAGGAGAAATCAATATAACAGGAAGATTAGGGTTACCATTTCGAAATTTAGAAACCAAATCAGAAATATTTTTTTGAAATTCTTCTTTAGTAATGGTGCTTAGAGATTCATTAGTTCCCAAAGCAATCACCACAAAATCTGGATTTATAGATTTCAATTGCTCCATTTGAAGTGGAAATTTCAGAAAATCTGCATATGTAGCTCCATTTACACCAACTGTATTAAAAACAATACCTTTATTTACATTTTTCAAAAATTGAAAACCATAGAATGTATTTCCAGAACTTGCACTCGTTTTCATTAAGAATGTATTTTGATGCTCAGAAAGTTGCACCAACGTTTTATCTCCAGAAAACTGATAATCAGCAATTTTCTCAATTGAATTTTCAAAATCTGGATTATAATTAAAAGAAATTTTCTCAATTTGATAAGAGTTTCCTTCCACAGGATTTTTAATTCCGACTCCGTTAAGTTGAGCCAATTTTGTAGTGGTGGTATAAAATTTAGAAGCTAATTCTGGAAAAGTTTCGCCAGATGAAACAGTATATTTTATTCTTTCTGCTGATTTCGAAACAAAATTGCTTAAAGACTGATTTTCTTCATACAACTGAAATCTCTCTCCATTCATTTTTTCATCATTGAAAATCAATACTTTATCAAATGTTTCTTCTGGATTTTTAAATTTAATTTCCAGAAAACTCTCTTTTTGGTTTCCGATGACAAAACCAGAAGCTCCCATTTGTGGAAAAACATCTTGCTCATAAACCAATCTGAAATTTTCCCAAGTTTGATTGGTAGCCGAAGTAAAATCATCTGGACCATTAGAATTGGCAACTGTATAAGGAAAAACCAATCCTCTACCTGCATTTCCGTATTTTTCCTGAAATTTATTCCTTAAAAAACTGGTAATCCAATCTGCTTGAATGTGAGAATCACCTAAAAATAAAATTTGAGTAACTTTATTTTCATTTAATTTGTCAATAAAAGGTTTTAGAACCTCCTTGTTTTCAATGCTTTGAGATTTAATAGAAATTGTTAAAAACAAAACTATTCCGCTCAGAATTGATGTCCATTTCATTTTCATTCTGTGAATTTATAAAAAAAATTTGTAAGACATTTATAAATCTTACCTTTGCAAAAATTTATCATTTGAAAGATATTCTTCTCATTACACCTCCGTTTACGCAACTCAATACGCCATATCCTGCAACTGCGTATCTAAAAGGTTTTTTGAATACCAAAAATATTCCAAATCATCAAATGGATTTGGGAATTGAGGTCATTTTGGAACTTTTTTCTAAAGAAGGTCTTAAAAATTTGTTTCAAATTTCTGGCAATCGATTTCAAGATTTTGGTCAAGAAATTTCTGAAAATTCGCAGAGAATTTTTGCCTTGAAAGAAGAATATATTAAAACAATAGATGATGTAATTGCCTTTCTACAAAACAAAAAACCAACTTTGGCAAGACAAATTTGCAGTATGAATTTCTTGCCAGAAGCATCACGTTTCAACCATTTAGATGATATGGAATTTGCTTTCGGAAATATGGGTTTGCAAGACAAAGCAAAACATTTGGCAACTTTATATTTAGAAGATTTATCAGATTTTATTGTAGAAAATGCAGACGAAAATTTTGGATTTAGCAGATACGCAGAAAAATTAGGAAGAAGTGCCAATTCTTTCGATGAATTATATGAAAAACTCAATGTTGAAAAGACTTTTATTGATGTAATAGCTTTAGAAATTTTAGCAAAAAAACTGATTGAAATTCAACCAAAATTGGTATGTTTTTCCGTTCCATTTCCTGGGAATTTGTATGCTGCATTTAGATGTGCACAATTCATCAAAAATAATTTCCCGAATGTAAAAACGGCTTTTGGAGGTGGTTTTGCGAATACAGAACTTAGAAATTTAAAAGATAAAAGAGTTTTTGAATTTTTTGATTTTATTACACTTGACGACGGAGAATTACCTATAGAACTACTCTACCACAATGTTTCTGAATTTAAAAACGAATTTAAACGTACTTTTTTACTAGAAAATAATGAAGTAATTTATAAAAATAATTCTGAAAAACACGATTATAAACAAGCCGAAATAGGAACGCCAGATTACACCGATTTACCATTAGATCAATATATTTCTGTGATTGAAATTGCCAATCCGATGCACAGTTTATGGAGTGACGGAAGATGGAACAAGCTTACGATGGCGCACGGTTGCTATTGGGGAAAATGTACTTTTTGTGATATTTCTTTGGATTACATCAAATTATACGAACCCATTTCGGCCAAAATTTTGGTGGACAGAATGGAAGAACTCATCGAAAAAACGGGAGAAAATGGTTTCCATTTTGTAGATGAAGCAGCACCACCAGCTTTGATGCGAGAAGTTGCCCTTGAAATTTTAAGAAGAAAATTGGTGGTTACTTGGTGGACAAACATAAGATTTGAAAAAAGTTTTACCAAAGATTTGTGCTTTTTACTGAAACTTTCAGGTTGTGTAGCTGTTTCCGGTGGTTTAGAAGTTGCAAGTGATAGATTATTAAAGCTTATCAATAAAGGAGTTACGGTAGAACAAGTTGCCAAAGTTTGTAGAAATTTCACAGAAGCAGGAATTATGGTTCATTCTTATCTAATGTATGGTTATCCTACGCAAACAGAACAAGAAACCATAGATTCTCTTGAAATGGTAAGACAAATGTTCGAAATGGGGATTTTGCAGAGCGGATTTTGGCACCAATTTGCAATGACGGCACATTCACCAGTTGGTTTAAATCCTGAAGAATTTGGGGTGATTCCTAGTGTAAAAGAAATTACTTTTGCCAATAATGATGTAGAATTTAGAGATAAAACAGGAATTGACCACAGTAAATTCAGTTTTGGACTGAAAAAATCACTTTTTAACTATATGCACGGAATTTGTTTTGAAAATCCTTTGCAAGAATGGTTTGAATTTAAAATTCCAAAAACAAAAATTCATCCAGATTATATACACGATTGTCTATTAGAAGAAGAAAATTTCAACCCCAAGCCGAATTCAAAAATCATTTGGACAAGTACAAAACCTTTGGTAGAATTTTTCACTAAATCTAAAAAAGGAAACACTTGGGAAATGGCAACACTTACCTTCCACGAAAAAACGAATGTTTTTAGTATCAACTTAGATAAAGATAAAGCCAATTGGTTGTTAGAAACTATTGATAAAATTGCTTTACATAAAAATAATAAAGCATTAAATTTTAATGATTTAAAGTCAAAATTTGAATTAAATTTTGATGATTTTGAATTATTTTGGTATTCAAAACCAATGCAAACCCTGAAGGAAAATGGGGTGATTTTATGTTTATAATTTTACCCAAAAGTGAATCAATTATTATCTTAAGGTATAAAACTAAAAGTACATTATTAGACTAAATTTGTAAATAAGAAAATTGATTTATTTTCTTAATTTGTGTATGCGAGAAGCCTAAAATAGGCTTCTCGTGTTTTTTATAGTTAATAAAAATATACTAAAGTGTTATTATTTTTACACTAAGGTATAATAGATTTTAGTTATAAAATAAATAATTTTGACCTATATAATAGGTAAAAAAATTTCATTATCATTTGTGTTAAGTCGAAAAATATACTTTCTTGTATTTTTTCGGCTTTTTTAATTCAATTATAATTCTAAAACGTTATTTTTATTAAATTAAAATTTCATAAAAAAAACAATAAAACAATGCTTTATACTCATATATTTTTCATACTTTAGTTCAAATAAAACAAACAAATACGTAATTTAACATAATATGTTTAATTCAGTACTAAAAAAAGGTGTTTTAAAAATAAAAATTATCCGATTATTAAATATTGGTATTTTAAATTATGGGGATAATGTTTTGGAAAAAAATAAACATCAGCTTTTAAGTGCGATTGCTATTTTACTTAATACACTTAACCTGATTACTATATTTGTATATATTATTTTAGGGTTTTATTGGCAAATATTATTAGTTTCTCTTTGGAGTTTAGCAATACACTTGCTCTATCTGAACCTAAAAAAACAAAATTCTTTTTTTATTAGTAAGTTTTTAGGATTTCAATCTGTGATTGTTTTTATATTTTTAAGCAGTTCTTTTCATGGATACCAAACAGTATTTAATCATTTTTATTTAATCTTCTTGGCAGTAATTCCGTTTGTTTTTGATCAGAAAGAATTCAAATATCAGCTAATTCTCTTAGTACAAGCGATAGTATTATTTTTTGTACAAAATTTATATGGCAAAACGTATCTTCCAAATTTTCATTTGTTACCAGATGACAAGGTTAATACCTATACCTATTTAATGGTTTCAATCATGATAACTTATATTTTCGGGCTAAGCTTACTTGGGGTAATTGTAAATCAATATCAAGAAAATAAATTAAGAAAACTAAAGAAAAAATTATTTATCAAAAAAAATAAACTTCGTTCTAAAAATAATGAGCTACAGACTTTTGGTATGGCAGCTACACATTCTCTTAAAACACCTTTATTCATTATCAACAGCTTTTTAAATAAAATTAAAGATAATTTACAACAAAATGAATCTAAAGAATTAATACCATATTATATTAATCTTATTAGAGAAAGTAATTTGCTAAATGAAAAATATTCTAATGATTTAATTAAATATACATCTCTATATAACATAGAAAAAAATTACGAAAGGATTAATTTAAAAAAAATCATAGAAAAGAGCACTTCGATTGTACTTCTAAACCATAAAAATGCAAATATAATTAACGACATACCAAAAGATTTTTATTTTGACACCAATATTTCTCTCTTAGAAATTATAGTAGAATGCTTAACAGATAATGGATTAAAGTACAATCAATCAACCTCTCCCACTTTAAAAATTTACTCTAAAATTAATAATAGAGAAGCTTCAATTTTTTTTGAAGATAATGGAATAGGGATTACAGATGAATATCGAGAAAAAATTTTTGAACCATTTAATAGAATTAATAAAATAGAAACCATAATGGGAAGTGGTTTAGGGCTATCTATTGCTCATTTAGCAGCGGTAAAAATAAATGCTACACTTACATTAGAATCTAGTAAAAATGGGAGTACATTTAAACTTAACATTAATTTATAAATTAAAAAAAAGGTAGTGCTTTCTAAAATAAAGAAATATATTATTATAAAATACGCCAGAATAATTTATAATGGCGTACATAAAGATAATACCGAAGAGGTAAACATGAAAACCATGTTTATTAATAGGTTAGTTATTCTTTATACAATAAACCAATCTATACAAGCACTTCTTTTTTTAACCATCTCATATTATATAAGTAGTATTTATTGTATTCTTATTCTGCCTGGAATTACTTTTGTATATTATCTTAATGGTAAAAGAAGATATTTCATTTCTAAAATTTTCTTAATATCATATTTTAATATCATCATTTTTGTTGCATCTATATATTTTTCTCACCCTTTATTATCTTATTATTACTTGCCTGTAATTGTTACATCAACATTTATATTTAACAGTAAAGAAGTTCAGTATCTATTCTCTATTAATCTAATTTCAGTCTTGTTAATTTTAATTGAGAATACTTCTTTGAATAGATTTTTACCATCATATTCTTTAGATTTTTTACCAGAAAAATCTAATATTATTATTTTATATGGTAATATAAGTTTCATCTTATGCCTAACATTTTTATACTTATACTACATAAACACAAAAGCAAAAAGATTAATCAACCTTAATAAAAACCTAAAAGAATCAAAAAAAAATCTAGAAGAACAATCCAGAGATCATTTTCTATTTAGTGAAGCATCAAGCCATTTTTTAAAATCTCCAATTTATATCTTTAACGCTTTTATAGACAAAATAGAAACAGGCATTAATGAAAATAAGTCTTATGAAGAACTAAAATCATATTTTTCTGTTATAAAACATAGTATAGATGAAGAAGAAAAGTTTATAAATAACATGTTTGATTATAATAAAATTATTCTTACTACTGCAAAAAAAACAGAGCTAGAAATCATTTCTATAATAGATTCTATACTAGAAAATTTCAAAGAAAACAATAACTTTTTCAACTATTCTATTTATAAAAATAAAGAAAAAATTTTTGTAAAAATAGATCAAAATTTACTAGAGAAAATTGTTTTAATCATAACAGAAAATGCCTATTTATATAACAATAATAATGACAAAAAATTAGAAATAACAATAGAAGAAACGAAAGAAAGAATAAAAATTAATTTCGCTGACAATGGCATAGGAATTAACCCTGTTTTCAGAGAAAAAATATTTAAACCTTATGTAAGGTTAAATACTTTGGAAAATATTTCCGGAACAGGCATAGGCTTACTAAAAGCAAGAAAAGCAGCAAAACTTATCAACGCTAAAATAACACTATTAAATAGTACTAAATATGGTTCAATTTTTCAATTATCAATAAAAAAATACACAAATGAAGAAAATTTCAATCGCTTTTATAGAAGATAACCATGTTTTCTATCAAGCATTAAAGCTATTACTAATAGAAAGTAAAAATTTCGATTTAGTAGGAATGTTTTCAAATGCAGAATCTTTTATCAAGGATTTCCCTTATATAAAACCTGAAATTGTATTAATGGATATTAATTTACCGGGGATTTCTGGCATAGAAGCTGTAGAAAAAATAAAAGTAGAACACCCAGAAGTAAAAATAATTATTTTAACTGTTCATGATGATGATGAAAACATTTTTAATTCTTTAAAAGCTGGAGCAGATGGTTATTTATTGAAAAAAAATGCACTAGAAACATTAGAAGAAAGCATACTTCTTATAAAAGACGGAGGTTCACCCATTACTCCTGTTATTGCAAATAAAATTATCAATTATTTTAAATTAAAGGAAGAAAATGAAATAACCAATGATGAATTAAGCAGTTTAAATATTAGAGAAATACAAGTTTTAAATTACATTTCTGAAGGATTACTAAATAAAGAAATTGCAGAAAAAATATTCTTATCAGTAGATTCTATAAAAAAAATTACACAAGCAATCTACGAAAAGCTACAGGTAAGAAATAGAAGTGAAGCTATCAAAAAATTCCTCAATCAGAAAAAAAAATAAACAAAAAACTCGAGCAAAAAGCTCGAGTTTTGTATTTTAATTGAGAAAAATTTTAATCACAAAGGATAATTCCTTTATCGTTATTAAATTCTACTACACCACTGTTTATTTGGTAAGAAAAAACACTATTCTTTTCGTTTTCTTTGGTGAAGAATTTTGCAAAATTATCATTTGCAATTTCCTTAGTAAACAATCTTACTTTACCATTAACTAAAGAAGAAACAATAGCGGCGTGATTCTTCATAATATGGAAATCACCATTTTTTCCAGGAAGAAGAATAGATTCTACTTCGCCTTCAAAAACTACAAATTCCGGAGTTAATATTTTAATATTCATTTTTTTCAAATTATAGATTATAGATTTTAAATTTTAAATTATTGAAATCAAATCTAAAATCTAAAATTTAACATTTAAAATTTATTAAGCGTTTTCAGCAAGCATTTTTTGACCTGCTTCAATAGCTTCTTCGATTGTTCCTTTCAAGTTGAAAGCAGCTTCTGGCAAGTGATCTAATTCACCATCAATAATCATATTGAAACCTTTGATGGTATCTTTAATATCTACTAAAGCTCCTTTAAGACCTGTAAACTGTTCTGCTACGTGGAATGGCTGAGATAAGAATCTCTGAACTTTTCTAGCTCTATAAACTACTAGTTTATCTTCTTCTGAAAGTTCTTCCATACCAAGGATTGCGATAATATCTTGTAAAGCTTTATATCTTTGAAGGATTTCTTTTACTCTTTGTGCACAGTCATAATGCTCATTTCCTAAAATTTCAGGAGTAAGAATTCTAGAAGTAGAATCTAATGGATCTACCGCTGGATAAATACCTAAAGAAGCAATTTTTCTAGAAAGTACTGTAGTAGCATCAAGGTGTGCAAACGTAGTTGCAGGAGCAGGGTCTGTTAAGTCATCTGCAGGTACATAAACCGCTTGTACAGATGTAATAGAACCATTTTTAGTAGAAGTAATTCTCTCTTGCATTGCACCCATTTCAGAAGCTAAGGTTGGTTGGTAACCTACCGCAGAAGGCATACGACCAAGAAGTGCAGACACCTCAGAACCAGCTTGTGTAAAACGGAAAATATTGTCAACAAAGAAAAGTACATCTCTACCTTGCCCTTCACCATCACCATCTCTATAATATTCTGCTAATGTAAGACCAGAAAGTGCTACTCTAGCTCTTGCACCTGGAGGTTCGTTCATTTGTCCGAAAACGAAAGCAGCTTTAGATTCTTTCATTAGTTCAGTATCAACTTTAGAAAGATCCCAACCACCGTTTTCCATAGAATGCATAAAATCATCACCATATTTAATGATACCAGATTCTAGCATTTCTCTTAAAAGGTCATTTCCTTCTCTGGTTCTTTCGCCTACACCAGCGAAAACAGATAAACCACCGTGACCTTTAGCAATATTGTTAATTAATTCTTGAATTAATACTGTCTTACCAACACCAGCACCACCGAATAAACCAATTTTACCACCTTTAGCATAAGGCTCAATAAGGTCTATAACTTTGATACCAGTAAAAAGAACTTCAGCAGAAGTAGATAATTGATCAAATTTTGGAGCTTCTCTGTGAATAGGTAATCCATTAGAATGTTCGATGTTTTTAAGACCATCGATAGCATTTCCTACCACGTTAAAAAGTCTTCCGTTTACTTCTTCGCCAATTGGCATTGTAATTTGTTTTCCGTACCCTACTACTTCTTGTCCTCTCTGTAAACCATCAGTAGCATCCATTGCGATACATCTTACCATATCTTCACCAATGTGCTGTTCTACTTCTAGTACTAGAGATTCTCCGTTTGCTTTTTTTATCTCAAGGGCATCATAGATACTTGGTAATTCTTCTACTTCCTGAAAAACAACGTCGATAACTGGACCGATAATTTGTGAAATTTTTCCTTTAATTTGGTTTGCCATTGCTTTATTTTTTCTTGCGTGCAAATATAGTGATTCTTTACAATTTATTTACTATAAATCAATATTTTTTTTCATCTTTGCACACACAAAATTTATGCAGTTTTGAAAATCGTAAGAGAATTTGAAAATTACACCGAAAATACGCCTAAAGTCTTGTCTTTAGGAATGTTTGATGGAATTCATCTTGGTCATATTTCTATCATTAATTTACTAAAATCTGTAGCCCAAGAAAACAACTTAGAGACTGCAATCCTCACTTTTTGGCCACATCCCAGAAAAGTATTCAACCCAAATGATGAGATAAAACTCCTCAATACATTAAATGAAAAATTGAATCTTCTAGAAAATGCCAATCTAGACGTTGTTTTTTTAAAATCTTTTGACGAAAATTTCCGAAACTTAACAGGCGAAGAATTTGTAAGACAAATCTTAGTTCAAAAACTTAATGTAAAACACATTATCATAGGTCACGACCACGTTTTTGGAAAAAACAAATCTGGGAATTTCGAACTTTTGCAAAAACTATCTAAAGAATTGGATTTTAAAGTCCAACAATTAAACGCTGTGAAAGAAGGTGATTCTAACATCAGCTCTACCAAAATCAGGAATTGCCTATCCAACGGAAATATTACAGGTGCTAATAAAATGCTAGGTTACCACTACTCTGTTTCTGGAAAGGTAATTGATGGCAAAAAATTAGGCAGAACTATAGGCTATCCTACAGCAAATATAGAAGTAGATGAGCTAAAACTTCTTCCGAAAAAAGGAGCTTATATTGTAGAGGTTTTTGTAAAAAACAAATTCTATAAAGGAATGCTAAGCATAGGGACTAATCCTACAGTAAACGGCGAAAAACTTACCGTAGAAGTTTATATTTTGGATTTCAACGAAGATATTTACGGTGAAGAAATTACTGTAAAATTTAGAGATTTTTTACATGAAGAAATTAAATTTGAATCTTTAGAAAAATTGATTGAAAGATTAGATGAAGACAAAAGATTGACAGAAAGATTTAAGTTTTAGTTTTTGCCGCAAATGCACAAATTTTGTTTCTTTTTTAGCAATATAAATCATTGATCATTTGTTGTAATCTTTTTGAGTTTTTAGAAATTAGTTTCAAATTTTATTAGTGAATTATTGCTATTTAAGATTTAAAACCTCCTTTTTCACTTTCTTAGTTAGGCTATTGAAAACCAAATCATAAGAATCATCAATCAATTTTTTGATTAAATCAGGTTTTAATCCTTCACAAATTACAGAATTCCAATGGGTTTTGTTCATGTGAAAAGCACCAGAAATTTGGTAATATTTTTCCCTTAGTTCTTCATTATAATCTTCTGTATTTTTTGCAGAAAAAACCAAAGGTTGACTTTCTAAAGCCATCAATAAAAACATTTTACTGCCTACTTTAAAAACCAAAGTAGTTTCATTAAACGGAAAACCTTCTGTAACACCTTTTTTTTCGAGACAATATTCACGGATTTCTTCGGCGATCATAATAATTGATAAATGATTTTTGAAATTCAACCAAATTTAGTAATTTTAAAAATATTTATCATCAATTATCACTCATTAATTATCAATTGTAAAAAATGAAAGCTCTCATCATCGGTGCAACTGGCGCTACAGGAAAAGATTTACTCCAAAAATTAATAGATGACACGCACTTTTCGGAAATTCATGTTTTCGGAAGAAGAGCTTTAGAAATAAGAAACAACAAAGTTTTTGAACATATTGTAGATTTTGACCAACCAGAAACTTGGAAAGATTTGGTAATTGGTGATGTAGCATTTTCTTGTTTAGGAACTACACTGAAAGATGCGGGAAGCAAAGAAGCACAACGTAAAGTAGATTTTGACTATCAACTGAATTTCGCCAAAGCCGCCAGAGAAAATAATGTAGAAGACTTTGTACTAGTTTCCTCTTATGGTGCCAATCCTAATTCTAAAATATTCTATTCTAAAATGAAAGGCGAATTAGAAGAAGCTGTTAAAAATCTTAATTTCAATAAATTAACCATCTTCAATCCGGGGATGCTAGAAAGAAAAAATACTGAAAGAACTGGTGAAGTTTTAGGAGCTAGAATTATAAAATTTGTAAATAAACTGGGGTGTTTAGAAAGTCAAAAACCATTACCAACAGACGTTTTGGCACAAGCGATGATTAATGCAAATAAAATCAAATGGTTATTCCGAAATAAAACTAGGAAATATTTTCAGTTTTGCAGAGAAAAAGAGGGACTAGAGATAAGAATTTAGGATTTAGTTCTATTATGCCCTAAATCCTAAATTCTGAAATTTATTTCAAATATTTTGTGATAGAATCAGAAGTTGGTTTGGTAGTACTGATGAAAGTATCTACTAATTCACCTTTTTCATTCAATAGAAATTTAGTAAAATTCCAAAGGATGGTAGTATTTTTTACACCATTTAGTTTTTTGTCAGTCAAAAATTTAAAAATCGGTGCTGTATCACTTCCTTTTACCGAAACCTTAGCCGCCATTGGGAAGGTTACACCATAATTTTTTTGGCAAAAAGTAGCAATTTCTTGGTTACTACCTGGTTCTTGTCCTCCGAAATTATTGGCAGGAAAACCTACAATTACCAATTTATCTTTGTACATTTTGTACAATTTTTCTAGGTCTTCGTACTGTGGTGTAAATCCACATTCTGAAGCGGTATTTACAATTAATATTTTCTTTCCTTTAAATTTAGAAAAATCAATAGTTTTACCTTCTAGAGATTCTACTTTAAAAGAATGAATAGATTTAGGCGTTTGTGCTTTTGAGCTAAATAAACCGAATAATGAGAACATAAGAATGAATAAATATTTGTAAGATTTCATAAAACTTATTTTTCTCAAAAATACCACTTAATTCAACAAAAAAAGCGTTTTATAACGCTTTTAGATATTTTCTATTTTGTTTTGCTAGATGATGGAAGTTAGATGTTTGATGTTCACAGCTTCCATTATCAATCATTTTAAAACTTAAAAGTATTTTCTGGAAAAGCTTTATTAGTGTCTATTCTATTAAGAATCATCACATAATCTCCTTCCTTTTTTGGGGTGTTAGCCTCTATTCTAAAAGGCATAATAAGACCATTTACTTTTTTAAAATCCGAATAGATAAGGGTTTCATCTTTTTTTACTTCTTTCAGAAGAAAATAATTTTGTGCATCAAAATAATAGACTGTTTTATTTACATTTTTGGTTAATTCTACCTTAAAACAATCTTTATCTCCCACTTTTTCTTTTCCTAAAACTTGCGCAGAAAATCCTTTACTTTCAAAATCTATAAAATCTGTATCAAAACTTTCTGCTACATAATCTTTCTGAATTTGAAGTTTATTGACCACATAATTCATCGCATACCCATTTTTGCCATCATAACCTTCTACTACATTTTCTTTTTTACCTACAATAACCACCGTTTTGGTAAGATTAGGTCTCTGCTGAAAAATTTTAACAGGATATTCTTCACTTACTCCCAAAATCACTTTGCCTTGAAGTAAAATAGAATTCAGCAATTTCCATTGAGTAAGTCCGCCTGTAATTTCGATGTTCTTATCGATAATTTGTTTGGCTGTTTGCGCCGAAAATAAGGTGGTTATTAGAATTGTTGCTATTAATATTATCTTTTTCATTCAATCTCATTTAAGGGATTCCAAATATAAAGTTTTTAGTTTAAAGTTTAAGAGGAAAGTCTAATGTTTTAAGAAATATATATTAATAATTCAACTCTGAGGTTCTACAACTCACCTACTCTGCCATTCAAAATTTCTCTCGCTTTTTCTAGATCTTCAGGAACGTCTATTCCTACACCAATAAAATCGGTTTCAATCATTTTGATTTTCATCCCGTGTTCTAGATAGCGAATAGCTTCTATTTTTTCTGAAATTTCTAGCGGTGTCATTTCTAAATTAGCAAATTTCAGAAGAGCTTCTTTTCTAAAAGCATAAACGCCAATATGTTTGTAATAAAAATGCTCTACAGAAGTTTCTCTTGGAAAAGGAATTATAGAACGACTGAAATACATCGCAAAATTTTGTAAATCGGTAATCACTTTTACATTGTTAGGATTTTCTACTTCTTCCTGATTTTTAAGTCTAATTTTAAGAGAAGCCAAAGAAATTTCTTTATTCAAATCATTTTTAAAAACTTCAATTAATTGTTTCAAAGGTTCTGTTTTCAGGAAAGGTTCGTCACCTTGAACATTGATAACAACATCACAATCAATACCTTGTACTGCTTCTGCAATTCTGTCACTACCTGTTTCGTGCTGACCAGTCATTACTGCTTTTCCACCGTTTTTGGTGATTTCATCAAAAATAATTTCAGAATCTGTAGCTATGAAAACCTCATCAAAAAGTTTTGTTTCAACTACATTTTGGTAAGTGGTAGTAATAACGGTTTTGTCTCCCAAAATCTGCATTAATTTTCCGGGAAATCTGCTTGCAGCATATCTTGCTGGTATTACAGCGATGATTTTCATTTAGTTAATGTATTTTATTAAATATATAATTCCATAAATCCAAGAAACATATAGAGAAGAATAAAAGAGACCTAAACTTATACTTTTTAGTAAGTTTTTTTTACATTTTCCAGAATTTTTAAATATTAATCTTAACGCTCTAAAATAAATCCAATAAAGCATTGCCAATAAAAGAAATAAAATAGACCAAAAGAAAACTCCAACAATATAAAGCAATATTAATAATGCTATTGTGAAAAAAATCCATGCAAAAATGGCAAAAATAATTCCTCCAATTCCATCAGAACCTGTATCTGGAATGTCTAAATTGGTTGGTGAAAAGTCCGAACTTGATTTATTAATTTCTTTAAATTTTTCTTTTGAGAATATACTCCCTAAATTATCCTTTAATTTTACTCCATTATACAAGCTAAAAGATACAAAAATAAAAAAAGAAACAGCCAATATTGTTGTAGAAATTATAGAGTTTTGAAATAATGATTGATGAGAACTTCTACCAGAAATCCAAACACTAAAAACAACCAAAAGTATAATTACTAATGATGCATAATAAATGAATTTAGTCTCTAGTATGGTTTTGTTTTTCATAAAATTATAATAAAATCTCGCTGATTAAGCAGATTTGAGCAGATTAAAAATATCAGCAAAACTGTCAAAATCAGCGAGTGATTAAAATTTATACAAATTTTATAGTTTCAGATCTTCTTTTACAATATCAAATTTCTTTTCTAATCTTGCTACTTCAGCTTTATAATCTGCTTCTGAAGAAATAGAGCCTTTTACAGAGAAATAGAACTTGATTTTTGGTTCAGTACCAGATGGTCTGATGCAGATTTTGGTTCCGTCTTCTGTATAGTATATTAATACATTAGATTTCGGAATATCGTTCATTACTTTTTTCTCACCAGAAATGGCATCAAGGCAAGTTTGTTCTTGGAAATCTTTAACCTCTTTTACCAATGAACCAGCCAAAGATTTAGGCGGATTATTTCTGAAATCTACCATCATTTGAGCAATTTCTTCGGCACCAGTTCTACCTTTTTTCACCACATTTACTAATGCTTCTTGATAAACGCCTATTTTTTTGTAAATATCAATCATATATTGATACATCGTTCTTCCGTTAGCTTTGCACCAGGCTGCAATTTCACACGCCACCAAAATACTTCCGCAACTGTCTTTATCTCTTACGAAATCTCCAGTCATAAATCCGAAAGATTCTTCGCCACCACAAATAAATTTTTCTACACCTTCTGCATCACGAATCATCTTACCAATCCATTTGAAACCAGTAAGCCCAGCTTTGCAATCTACACCATATTGTTCGGCTAAATCAAAGAAAACATCAGAAGTTACAATGGTAGAACCAATAAATTCTTTACCTGTAATTCTTCCTGCATCTTTCCATTGGTTCAAGATGTAATCTGTAAGAATCATATTGGTTTGGTTACCATTTAGCAACTGAATTTCTCCATCCAAATTTCTCACTGCAATTCCTAATCTATCACCATCTGGATCACAACCAATTACAATATCACCATTGGTAATATTTGCTAAATCTACTGCCATTTTTAGTGCTTTTGGTTCTTCAGGATTCGGAGATTCTACGGTTGGGAAATTACCAGAAGGAATCATTTGTTCTGTAACCAAATCTATTTTTTTGAAACCTGCTTTTTCTAAAGCTTTTGGAATAGTTGTATAGGTAGTTCCGTGAATAGACGTGAAAACGATATTCAAATTATCATAACCTATTTTATCTTTTTGGTAAAGAGATTCTGCAATACATCTATCAATATACACATCATCTTGCTCCTCGCCAATCCATTCTATCAAATCATCATTCCCATTGAATTTTATGTCTTCAAATTTTGTAGCATATACTTCTTTGATGATCGCATCATCATTTGGCGGAACAATTTGTGCACCATCATTCCAATATACTTTGTAACCGTTATATTCTGGCGGATTATGAGAAGCTGTGAGAACAATTCCTGCGTTACATTTTTTATCACGAACGGTGAAAGAAAGTTCTGGAGTTGGTCTGTGTTCTTTAAAAAGCAAAACTTTAATTCCGTTTGCTGTAAGAACATCTGCACACATTTTCCCAAATTCTCTAGAATTATTTCTCACATCATAAGCAATGGCAACTTTAATTTCTTGATTTGGAAATTGCTGATGAAGATAATTTGCCAAACCTTGTGTAGCTTGCCCAAGTGTATATTTATTTAATCTATTGGTTCCAACCCCCATAATTCCTCGCATTCCGCCAGTTCCGAATTCTAATTCTCTGTAAAAACTGTCTTCTAATTCTGGAGAATTGGTATCAATCCAATTCTGAACTGTAGCTTTGGTTTCAGCATCAAAAGTATCTGATAACCATAGTTTTGCTTTTTCAACCGTTGTCATATATATTGTTTTTTTGTTTGATATTGTTTGATATTGTTTGATGTGGTTTGATAATGTTATAAACTATTTTGTTTCATCTCGACTTTGGACTTCTGACTTACTTCAACTTTCTGTTTTCCAAAGAGGATTTACCCTTTTTTACTAATTTATTGAGAGGTTCTCCGTAATAAATTAGTTTTGATGTATTTTCGAGAGTACCTTTCATTTCATTATCAATATTTAATCCTGCTGAAGCGTCATTTTTAGCATTTAATTCTAAATTTTCTACATAAAAATAAGGTGCCATAATACTCGCAGAATCTGTTAATTTTAAATTCAAATTTTTGGTTTCTCCTAGAATATTGGCTTTGGATTTTTGAGACATTTCTAAGGTGCTTTTCTCGGAGATTACTGCTCCCATAAATTTAGAATTATCTTTCAAATGTAAAGAAAAATTGGGAGATTTTACTTGTCCGGAAACATTCATTTCTACTTGGTCTGAAAGTGAAATTTCGTTTAAATCATTTTTTCCAAAAATAGTAATACTGTAGAAATCTACATTTTCGAGTTTTCGGCTTTCTTCAATGGTTAAAGTTCCGTTTTCTACTTCTATATCTAGATTTTTGTAGATATTAGGATATGTTTCTACGCTTACTATATTCTGATTTCCTTTGGCAAAAAACACTTTGAAATTTCCTTTTAAATTTAATTTAGAGAAATTTTCTACGGATTTATCCTTAACTTCAATCTCACCTTTTGGCGAAATTTTAGAACAAGATATAAGTCCTAAAAACAGGATGAAAAGAAAAATAGTTTTTTTCATTTTTTACAAAATCAAGAAAACAAATTTACGTAAAAAATGTACAATAGAAAAGATGATAAATATAATTTGACAAAATAAGAAACTAGGAAAGTGTAACTCTAATCGTATTACCTACTCTTGTAATCGTTGCTGTTCTACCACTTAAATTAGTTCCAATTGTGGGATTAGTACCACTCATAGCTCCTGAACTAGAAATTATGGTAAAAGTTCCTGTAGGCATAGCTTGCATTAAATTAATTTTGGAAGCTGTGCCAAGATTGCATGTTCCTGTTACATTAATTAAAGAAAGTGAGGTTCCATTAGAATAGACATTAACACCTGAAGTGGAGCCACTAAATGCTAAATTAGCAACAGAAAATGTTCCTGCATTTCCTGTTCCTGTACCTCCTTGCAAAAAACCTGTTAAACTAACTGTAGTAGATGAAGAAGTTACTAGTGAACCTGTTCCGCCCAAAACTCCGTTGTTTACAGCAGTAGTTCCTGTGTAAGTACTAGTTCCATTTAATAATTGAGTTCCTGTTCCTGTTTTTAAAACATTTACCACTTGACCGCCGAGTCCATTTCTAAAAATTCCATTGTAAGTTCCATTTCCATTATCATTTCCTATAGAAAAAGTTTGAGGTCCTGAAACCGTAGAATGAATTTCACAAATACCTGTACTAGCTCCGTCTAAAGCACCAATAATTGCGGTATTATTTGCTCCAACGTTTAAAACAAGGTTTCCATTAACTTCAATTTTATTTTTGTTGATAGAGCCACTACTATTCATCTGAAATGCTTTACCAGCCAATATTCTAATGGTTGCTACAAAGGTATTTGCGGTATTATCAAAAGTAACCCTTGCTACTTGTCCTATAGTTGGATTCCAAGTTCCCAGTCCATCAATTGTTAAAAAATTTGTAGTTCCAGAAATTAAACCAGTAAATGAACTTCTATCATTAGATGCATCATAGAAAGTAACATCTCTATTAATGTTAATATTACCACTATGTACTGTATAAAACCCAGAAGAATATGCTCCTATTAATACTAAACCTGTTCCCTGAGCAGAAACAACAATGTTGTTTGACGGAGTAAAACCTCCTGCCCATCTCCATTCTATATTACTATTACCAGTTCCGGAATCTCCCAAAATTACATTGGTTGTTCCGATAGCTGTACTTGTACCTAAATATAAACCACCTTCACTTACCGTAATGCTTCCTGAAAATGTATTATTACCAGTTAAAATAAGATTGGAAAGCCCTTTTTTAATAAAACTTCCTCCACCTTGTAAAGTAGAAGAAATGGTTGCGTCTTGATTGGTTGTGATTATGCCTCCTAAAAGATTTAAAGTGCCATTTTGTATAAGAAAATTTCCTGATGGAGTATTGTTAAAAAACATACTTTTCACATCTTGAGTTCCAGAAACTGTTACTGTACCAGCAGCTCCGTTTCCTAGATTACCACCAAAAATAGCATTTCCACCAGGAACCCAAGCCTGATTAGCAGATGTAGCAGTTTGCAACCAAGTAGTATTAGTAGAATTCCAAGTTCCAGAACCATTATCTACCTGAGCGTTGCCCGCTGTATTATCCCAGATTAAAGCTCCCATTACATCTGGATTATAATATCGATTAGCTGGTAGTAATTGTGCATTACTAAACACACAAAACAAACCAAAAATTATAGTATTAATTTTACTGTACATCACCACTTAATACACTAGAATTAGTTGCTCTTACTTCTAAACCTGCTTTTGCCCATCTTCCAGATGTTCTGGTACCATTCCATCTATTATTAATTACCATTCCTCCAGAACCCGAAATTGTAACTTGCCCCGTTCCTGCTTGAGTTATACTAATTTGAAATCCAATTGGTAATGTATTTGGAACAGTAAGAGTAACCGCAGAGTTAGATGTAAAATCAAATATTTTTCCGTGATCTGCTGAAGTTAAAGTATAAGTAGTTCCAGTTACCGTAACTACAGAAAAAACTCCAATAGTAGAAGGTTTCCAAGTACTGGTTGTATTATCCCAAGTCAAGACTTGCCCATCAATAGGAGCTGTAGTTGCTACATTTCTCCCTTGAATTTTTGCAACAGTAGTTGCTCCTATAGTTCCTGTAACATCACCAGCAATTGACATAGCATTTACATTATTCGTAGCGATTACATCCCCATTAGCATTAGTGGAAAGCAATGCCGCATTTGGTAAATTAGTAAATCTTAATCCACTGTTACCAGCTGTTCCTTGAGTGATTTCTAATTTATTATTTGGGGTTGAAGTTCCAATTCCAACATTAGCACCATTTCCAAGAATTACAGTATTATTTTGATTTGCTGTCACGTTATATCCTATTGCAGTTGCATTAGTAGCCGAAGCAGTAGATCCTTGACCTATAGCTGTTGAGTTTTGACCTGAAGCTAAGCTGTTTTGACCAACTGAAATAGCATTTTGATTTACATTTGCTCTAGCATTTTGACCTATTGCAACGGTACCGTTTTGTGTAGCCAAAGCAGATTTTCCCACAGCTACTGCTTGATAAGCAGAAGAGGCCGAAGCTCCAACAGCTACAGATTCTGTACTAGAATTTTGTGAACTAGAACCTATAGAAACACCTTGAAATTGTGCTTTTGCACTTTCGCCAACTGCTACAGCTTCTGTCTGTGCGTTTCCTGCATTATTACCTACAGATACACTCTTGTATGCTGCATTAGCACTTAATCCTAAAGCTGCCGATAATTGATACACACTTAATCTTCCAGATTCTGTATTATTAACTTTAAAAACTAAATCTTTATCATCTATTGTTCCTAAAAAATCCGTTGAAGGTGAAGTCCCAGAATTTCCTGTTAATAACCAGCCTGAAGAAGGAGTTGCACTAACCCAGTTTGTCCCATTAAAAACAAAAAGTTGACCAGAAGTTTGATTCACATATATATCACCAGCAAGATTAGAACCAGAGACAACTGGATTAGTAGTTCCATAAAACAATCTTTCAGTTTTATCCGTAATTCTGAGCCATTTAAGGCCATCCCAATAGTAAAAACCTTTGGTTATTGATGCATTATTAGTAGTATTATAAACAACAAGGCTAGTTGCGGGACTAGGAATAGTAGAAGTATCTGTAGTACTTACCAAGGGAATTCTAGGAATTAATAGCCCTTTGTCACTATTTTTAGCAACTATATCCAGAACAGCAGAAGCATCTGGGGTTTCAGTATTAATACCTACTTGGGCATTGATTTTTTGCATAGTAATGCACAAGAAAAAAATCCATAAAAATGGCTGTAATAATTTCATCATTTGCGTTTTAGATATTTCTGATTTTAAACAAAAATAATACCAAATGTAATGAAATTCAGTTAATTAAAAATATTTTTTTTTGATTTTTTTTAAAAACACACTGTAAAAAAACTTGAACCCCATGAAGAAAATACAATGACATTAATTAAAAAAAATAAATAAAATTAATAATTCATTAAAATTCTATAAATTAAACATTAATAATCAATTATTATTAAATTATTTTAATTTGTAAATTTTAGCTATTTGGAGTAATAATTAATCAAATAAAGAATTAAAGATAATCAATATTAGAAATTAAAATCATATCAATCAAATAGATAAATCATTATAATTAAAAAAAATTCATTCCGTGGAATGAATTTTATAATATTTTTTATGCAATTAATCTGTTATTAAATAACTTCTTCTACGTGATAATTCTGATGCCCTCTACTTTGTCTAATTACCAATTCGCCTAAAAAACCAGCTACAAAAAGTAAAGTTCCTAAAATCATCATCGTAAGAGCAATATAAAACCAAGGATTTTCTGCGATAAGATTTCCGTAAATGTGGTAATAATAAACGTCTATCAATTTAGTTGCACCCAACCAAAATGCAGATAAAAACCCGAAAATAAACATCAATGTACCTACTGCCCCAAAAAAATGCATTGGTCTTCCACCAAATTTACTAACAAACCAAAGCGTAATTAAATCTAAAAAACCACGAATAAAACGCTCTGTACCAAATTTGGAAGTTCCGTATGGTCTAGCCTGATGTTGTACCGCTTTTTCTGTAATTTTTTTAAAACCAGCATTGGCTGCTAATACCGGAATCCAACGGTGCAAATCGCCATAAACATCTACCGATTTTACCACTTGTTTTCTATAAGCTTTCAATCCACAATTGAAATCGTGCAATTCAACACCAGAAAGATTTCTTGCAGCAGAATTAAAGAGTTTTGATGGTAAATTTTTAGTCATTACATTATCAAAACGTTTTTTCTTCCAACCAGAAACTAGATCGTACTTTTCTTCAATAATTTTACTATACAATCCTGGTATTTCTTCTGGAAAGTCCTGCAAATCTGCATCCATTGTAATCACTACATTTCCTTGAACTTTCTCAAAAGCTGCGTGTAACGCTTGCGATTTACCGTAATTTCTAGAAAATTTGATTCCATGTATATGATTATTTTCTTTAGACAAATCATTTATAATTTGCCAAGAAGTATCTGTACTACCATCATCTACAAACCAAACTTCATAGGTATAATGATGCTCTTTACATACTTTATCTATTCTTGCATAAAGCTCATGCAGAGATTCTTCTTCGTTTAAAAGGGGAATTACAACTGATAAATCCATTCAATAATTTTAAGCTACAAAATTAAGAAATAAAAACTTTAGATTGATGAGAATATGAGATATATTATGCCTCTACTCTGCTTCTGAAGAAACTTCCGAAAAATGTAGAAAGAATAGTATAAAACACCAAAACCGCTGCAAAATAATACGTAAACTGTCTGAAATTAAATATATCCTTATCTTTTACCATTTCTGGTGAAAAACTTTGCATACTTTTTTGGTAATCTTTATCTAAATCTTGCTTTTCTTTTTCAGTTTTCATGATAGACCTTTGTTTTTGATAAATCTCCGTCAATTCCTTTTTATTTCTTTCAACAAACTGAAAATTCAAGGTATCTTTCGCATCTGTGTCTATAAAATTTAGAAACCCGAAAATACTAGTCATTGACAAAATACCCCCAATAAACATGGGCTTAAAAGCTCTACCAAAAGCATCTTTGAAACCAAGAATTCCTTTTTCCTTTTTCAAAGAATTTACAGATAAATACGCTGCCAAAGTATATATAGCTGGTAGTGCAAATGCATTGAGCAACATACTTGTATTAAAATAATTGGTATTATATGCAAAAAAATAGGCTCCAAAAAAAACCAACATATTTGCGATAAACAACACAAAACCAACAGCATAAACATTTTTAATCATATTTCTAAATTTATTTTTTTAATTTTTTTCAGTTTTGAATTTTGAATTTTGAATTAATTCTGTATTTTTGCAACGGCAAGTCCTAAACAACCAGCTCCTGAGAATCCTCCAGGGTGGGAACGCAGCAAAGGTAATCGGTTGTAGCGGTGTGATTTAGGTAGCTTGCCATTTTTTTATGCCTTTTTTTGAAATTTTCTACAATTATATTTCAAATTCTTCTCCCAATTTTGGTATCGAAAAGTCAATATTTTTTTCCGCAAATAATTGTTTAGCAGAATCTTGATTAATTTTTATCGGTGGAAAAGTATCAAAATGACAACCAATCACTTTTTTACATTTTAATAATTCTGAAGCTGCAAACGCTGCTTTTCTGGCACACATCGTATAATGACCACCAATTGGCAAAATAGACAAAGTAATCTCGCCAAAAAGCTGAGGAAAATAAGCCATATCAGCCATTACACCAGTATCTCCTGCTAAATACACATTTTTTCCTTGAAATCTAAAAATATATCCACAAGGTTGTCCACCATACGTTCCGTCAGGGAAACTAGAGGTATGATGCGCAGGAACCATAGAAATTTTCATGTCATCAAATTTGGCAGAACCTCCGAAATTAATGTCTATAGAATTTGGATGATTGAAATATTCACAAATTTCTGGTTGACCAATTACTGCACAATCAGGATAATTTACTAACACTTCTTTTACATCTGCAATATGATCTCCGTGCGCATGTGTAATAAGCACGTAATCAATTTTTTGCGATGAAATATCAAAACCTGTTTGCTCTTTCTGAAAATTATAAAAAGGGTCAGAAAGAATAGTTGTGCCGTTGTATGTGAACAAAAAACAGTTTTGTCCGAGGAATTTTATTTTCATGATTAATTCTCTTTTAAAATATATCTTTTTCTCCAGATAGTTCTATATACTTTTAGTGTTTCCACTTCATTTTTGTTTAAGACTTTAACAAAATTTTTATTTTGAGAAAAATAAACTGAATCAATATTATTTTCATTTTTTATTTGAAATAAATAAGTAGTCCAAGAATTACTAGAATTAATTTTATCTAGCTTAATATCAATTCTATCTTTAGAAATTTCTTTTTTAAAGATACTGTCAAAATGATAAACAAGGCTATGTCTATTTTCTAAATACATTAAAGTTGGAAATGAAATAATAAAAAAAAGTAATATTAAAAAAACACTAGAGATGCTAAATATATACTTTTCTTCCGATACAGCACCAGTAAACAATATTGCTAAAACCAAACCAAAGATTAATGAAAATTCTATTTTATTTAAATAATTATAGTAATCTGGTTGAAAATTGTAGGCATAATCTTTATCAAAAAAAAATAAAGCTAAAAATATTGATAATAAACATAGAATTAACAAAACTCTACTTACCGATTGCCATTTTTTATTTTTAAAATCTATAAACATGGTTATTATTGATACATTGTATTCCTATGAAACAAAAACAACTTTGCCCGAGGAATTTTATTTTCATTTTCTTAATTTTTAATCATTATTGGTAAATAGCGATTTTCAATTTTGGAAGATTGCTGTAATTCAACAGTTTCAAATCCATATTTTTTGTAAAAATCTTCAGCAAAAGGCTCTGCAGTTAATTTTATATAATTGAAATCAATCTCCCTAACTTTACTCAGGAAATCAGTCATTAATAAGTTACCTAATCCTCTACCAATATATTCTGGTAAAACAAAAAGTGAATCTAATTCAATATAATCATCAAATTTCACAAAAGCATAAAAACCTATAATTTCATTCTCATCATTTTCTAAATGATAAACGTAATTATTGATGATAAAATTTTCTGTAACAGTTAAATCATCTTTCCAAATATCCATCCATTCATCAGAATAATTCCAATATTTTTTTGAAATTAAAGAAATTTCTGTGAGTCTTGTATGAAGCTTGGAAGATGATTTCTTGATTTTCATTTTCTAAATTGTGTCTCTTTGGTATGCAAAAAATTTGTGATGAATTAAATTACACCAATTTCCTTTCTACGAAATTTCAACTTCTGACTTCTAGTTTAGACTAAAATAATTCAATCCAATCGCCACCAAAATACTCATCACAAAAGTAATCATAGCCACTTGTTTCAGGAAAGGGTCTAGCTCTTTTGGTTCTTTTACTTCCATCATTTTTCTGCGTAAAGACATTAATGGAAATACGGTTACAAAAAAGATAAATGCATAATATTTACCTTGTTCTTGTAAACCATTTATCATCATATATACTAAAACCAAAATGGGAGGAAGCACCAAAATAATCATTTCATAAATCATCGCATTTTTGAAACCCAATCTCAACGCCAGAGTTTTTTTGCCAGATTTTTCATCGTTTTCTATATCTCTCATATTATTGAGATTAAGAACTGCTGCACTTAATAATCCAATAGCTGAAGCTGGTAAAAGTATATCCCAATCAAAAGATTTTGTGAAAAGAAAATAACTTCCGCCAACAGAAACCAACCCAAAAAATATAAAAACCATAATATCTCCTAAACCTAAGTAACCATAAGGTTTTTTACCAACGGTATAACCAATTGCTGCTAAAATACAAGCAATTCCCAATCCTATAAACGTGTAAAATTCATTAATAAAATTCGGGAAAAATGCTTTATAAAGCAAATAAAAAGTTGCTACCAAAGACAAAACCGCAAACAAAATCACAGCATTTCGCATTTGTGAAGCTGAAATCTTGCCCGAAGCTACTGCTCTTTGCTCAGCCTCTCCTATTCTATTTTTATCGGTTCCTTTTACACCATCGCCATAATCATTGGCATAGTTAGACAAAACTTGGTACAACAAAGTCACCAAAAGTGCCAATGCAAAAATAGTCCAATCCCAAGTTTCACCATTTTGTAATAGTTTCCATCTTGCGATGAAAGAACCCATAATAATTCCGCTAATAGAAAGCGGTAAAGTGCGCAGTCGAGCTGCTTTTATCCAATCAATCATAGTTTTTAGGATTTAGGATTTAGGATTTAGGATTTAGCTTTTACTAATACCCAAAACCTAACTCCTTATTAAGATATCCATTGATTTTCTCCAAAATCTGGCTTGCGTTTTTCTAAAAATGCGTTTCTGCCTTCTTTGGCTTCTTCAGTCATATAAGCTAATCTGGTTGCTTCGCCTGCAAAAACTTGTTGACCAACCATTCCGTCATCAGTAAGATTCATTGCAAATTTCAACATTCTGATAGACATTGGCGATTTTCCTAAGATTTCTTGCGCCCATTGGTAAGAAGTTTCTTCTAATTCAGCATGAGGAATTACTGCATTTACCATTCCCATATCTTCGGCTTCCTTGGCAGAATAATTTCTACCTAAAAAGAAAATTTCTCTGGCTTTTTTCTGCCCCACCATTTTGGCGAGATAAGCAGAACCGTAACCTCCATCAAAACTGGTAACATCTGCATCAGTTTGTTTAAAAATAGCGTGCTCTTCACTTGCCAAAGTGAGATCACAAACTACGTGCAGAGAATGACCACCGCCAACTGCCCAACCATTTACTACAGCAATTACCACTTTTGGCATAAATCTGATGAGACGTTGAACTTCTAAAATATTAAGTCTATGTCTTCCGTCATCACCTACATAACCTTGGTATCCGCGTGCTTTTTGGTCTCCACCGCTACAAAAAGCGTGACCGCCATCTTTCGGGCTAGGTCCTTCACCAGTTAATAAAACCACACCTACGGAAGAATCTTCTGAAACGTGATAAAAAGCGTCATATAATTCCGAAGTCGTTTTCGGGCGAAATGCATTTCTAACTTCTGGTCTATTAATTGCAATTCTGGCTACACCATTGCATTTTTTATAGGTAATATCTTCGTATTCTTTTACGGTTTTCCAATCAATATTCATAGAAAAAATTTTGCGTAAAGATAACGATTATTGACCAATTTTTAGACGAAATCATCATTATTAAGACAAAAAACCTTCCTTTGTTTTCTAAAATTTATTTAGGATATGAATAAAANNTTTTATTCATATCCTAAATAAATTTCAGAAAAAAAATACCTAAGTACCTTTGCAACTGTAAAAAATGTAGGTATGAAATATATGTGGAAACCCATGCTAACGAGCATTCTTACGCTAAGTTTAGTTGCATTATTCAATGCTCAAGAAAAAAAAGATTCTTTAAAAATTGAAACTCCAAAAGCCAAAGAATTTAAAATTTTAAATAAAAAGGCAACCATCGGAGCATTATTGGTAGGTGATTATGCCAATTCTTTTACCAAAGAGGTAGATATGAATGGCAAACATAATCCTTCTGGTGCAAATAATGGTTTTTATTTGGTTTATTTCAGGGTAAATGGAAAATTTGCCATCAATGATCAACTTTCGGCACAGATTTTAGTGAATTTTGCAGATTTTAAAAGCGACCCAAAGAACAAAGTTTTAGAAATTGCCGCTTTAAAATGGACTCCAAGTACTTATTTCAATGTACAAGTTGGACAATTTAGACCATATTTTGGGCTAGAAGATATGTTTCCTGCCGAAATTTTGAAATCTTACACTTGGTCTAATCAATACTCTCTTTTAGGAAAAAGCAACTGGGAAAGTTTCCAAATAGGAGCAGCAGTTTCTGGTTCTTTAATTAAGAAAAAAATTCCTTTGAGATATTACTACACTTTCTACAACGGAAATGGTAAAAATCAATTGCAAGATAATGATAATTCTAAAAATCATTCTCTACGTCTGGAATATGATGTTTTGCCTAAATTACAATTGGGTGTAAATGATGCCGTAACTAAAGTAGAAGGTCAAAATGCCAATATGTTTGGGGCAGATATTTCTTATCAAACTAAATTATCTAAACTGTGGAATGCTGGCTTCAATTCTGAATTCAAATACGGAACCAATGTTTCTGCATTTACCGCAGCTACACTCGCAGGAAAAAATATTTCCGACTATAAAATGACTGGTTTTTACATCATTCCTTTCATTTCCAGAACGATTAATGAAAATAATAAGAGTTTCATAGAATTCACTTGCAGATACGAATATTTAGAAGATATCAACAAAAACGGAAATATTGGTAGATTTTATACACCTATGCTTAGTTATGTAATTGGAGATGATTATACTTCTAAAATTTCTTTAGTTGGTGTAATTTCTGACTACAGCAAAGATATAATCAACACTAATCAATATAGTTCTAGGCTTTTGCTTCTACAATATCAGATTAGATTCTAGCCCTAATTTCTAGAATGACTTATCATAAAAATGTTCATTAAAGTTAATGCAACAAAATTGCATTATTTTCATTTTAAAACTGATATTTTTCATAATTTTAAATCAATTCGTCAAAAAACATAATCAAAATCATATTTTTTATCTCGAAATGTCGTCATAAATTTGAATACCTCAAAAATCTAATCAAATGATCATAGGTATTTTAAAAGAACCAAGTTTCGAAACCAGAGTTTCTTTGCTCGCAGAAGCTGCTGCAGCACTTATCAAAAAGGGTAACAAAGTAATTGTAGAATCTGGCGCAGGAGAAAAATCCTTTAACAGTAATCTAGAATACGAAAAAATAGGTACTGAGATTAAATCCAGAACCGAAGTTCTAGAACAAGCCGAGATTTTACTTTCTATTCACCCTCTTTTAGATGATGATTTCTCAAAAATAAATTCTAAAATTTTATTAGGAGTACACCAGCCTCTTTCTAATGGTGAAAACATAATAAAATCTATCGAAAGAAAACTGACTACTTTCTCATTAGACATGCTCCCAAGAACCACCAGAGCACAGGCAATGGATGTATTGAGTTCTCAAGCCAATATTGCAGGTTATAAAGCCGTCTTATTAGCAGCCAATTCTTATGGTAGATATTTCCCTATGTTTATGACAGCTGCTGGAAGCATTGCTCCTGCTAAAGTTCTTATTTTAGGAGCTGGAGTGGCAGGTTTACAAGCCATCGCTACCGCAAAAAGATTGGGAGCCGTAGTAGAAGTTTTTGACACCAGACCTGCTGTAAAAGAAGAAGTCATAAGCTTGGGTGCTAAATTTGTGGAAGTGGATGGCGCTGCAGATGCCAGTTCTGCTGGTGGTTACGCCGTAGAACAAACCGAAGAATATAAACAAAAACAACAACAGAGAATTGCCGAAAGTGTCGCAAAATCTGATATCATTATCACCACCGCACAAATTCCTGGAAAAAAAGCTCCGATTTTAATTACCGAAGAAATGCTCAATTCTATGAGAGATGGTTCAGTAATTATAGATTTAGCAGCTTCTACTGGCGGAAATACACCTCACACAAAAAACAATGAAACCGTAATCTATAACGGAATCAGCATTATAGGAAATTCTTCATTACAATCTACTATGCCTTCTGATGCAAGTAAATTATACGGAAAAAATATTTCAAATTTCCTTCAACTCATCATTGACAAAGAAGCGAACCTTACCCTCAATTGGGAAGATGATTTGGTAAAAGGTGCTTGTATTACACACAATGGTGAAATAATAAATGATAGAGTAAAATCTGCACTATCACCTGCTATGAACAATTAAAAATTATTTTATGGATATTATAGAGTGGTTTACTCAAAACCAGCAAATCATCTACATTGTAATTCTGATGATTTTTGTAGGAATTGAAGTAATAGGTCATGTACCTAGTGTTTTACATACTCCATTAATGAGCGGTGCAAACGCCATACACGGAGTGGTAATTATAGGAGCTATTATTGTAATGGGAAAAGCCGAACCAGACAATTATTTGGCCTTAATTTTAGGTTTTCTCGGTGTGATTTTAGGAACATTAAATGTAGTTGGAGGTTTCGTGGTAACAGACCGTATGCTAGAAATGTTTAGTAAAAAGAAAAAAAAATAATGCAGGATGTAAGATGCTTGATGATAGATGTTTAAAATATAACATCCAAACTTCCAGCTTCCATCACCCAAACAAAATTCAAAAATCATGGGATTACTTACAATACTCTATTTAATTGGCTCTATTACCTTTATTTTAGGATTAAAAATGCTCTCTAATCCAGCTACTGCCAGAAAAGGAAATCTATTAGCAGCAGCAGGAATGATAATAGCTATTCTGGGAACTATTTTTCTTTATCAGGATGATGAAGGGAAAAAATTAGGAAATTACGCTTGGATTTTCGGGGGAATTCTCATCGGAACCATTGTAGGAGCTTTGGCTGCTAAAAAAGTAAAAATGACAGCTATGCCACAAATGGTAAGCATCTTCAATGGAATGGGAGGCGCTTGTGCTGCTCTTATTTCTTTGGTAGAATACAGTCATTTAATTCATAATTCTGAAAATCCTGTTAATTTAGGAACACTTTCCATCATACTTTTAGGACTAATCATCGGTTCTGTTTCTTTTGCAGGAAGTATGATTGCCTGGGGAAAACTAAATGGAAACATCAAAAAGGATTTTGCTTTTCCTGGGCAACAATTCATTAATATTGGGATTCTATTGGCAATTTTAGGATTATCTATATTTTTAGTTTTAAATTTCAGCTTAGAAAACACTTATTTATTTTACGTAATTTTCACGCTATCATTGTTTTATGGTTTACTTTTCGTATTCCCGATTGGTGGAGCAGATATGCCTGTTGTAATTTCTTTGTTAAATTCATTTACGGGAGTTGCCGCAGCTTGTGGAGGATTTTTGTATGACAATAAAGTAATGCTAACTGGTGGTATTTTAGTAGGTGCTGCAGGAACTTTGTTAACGATTTTGATGTGCAACGCTATGAATCGTTCTCTGCTCAATGTATTAATTGGTTCTTTTGGAGGAAACAAAAAATCTGAAGGCGGAAGTTCTTCTAGTGGAGGAACAGTAAAAGAAGTTACCTTAAGTGATACCGCAGTTTTAATGACCTATGCTAGCAAAGTAATGATTGTTCCGGGTTACGGATTGGCAGTAGCGCAAGCTCAACACGCTTGCCACGAATTAGAAAAATTATTAGAAAGTAAAGGTGTAAATGTTTATTACGCCATACATCCTGTTGCTGGTAGAATGCCAGGACATATGAATGTACTTTTAGCAGAAACTGATGTTCCCTATGAAAAACTAATGGAAATGGAACAAGCCAACGAAGAGTTTTCTACCGCTGATGTAGTGCTAATTTTAGGAGCAAATGATGTTGTAAATCCTGCTGCTAAAGAAGATACATCCTCTCCTATTTACGGAATGCCAATTCTAGAAGTTGAATTAGCTAAAAACGTAATCGTAAACAAACGCAGTATGAAACCTGGCTACGCAGGAATAGAAAACGAATTATTCTACAGACCAAAAACTTCAATGCTCTTTGGTGATGCCAAGAAAGTACTGCAAGATTTAATTTCTGAAATTAAAAATCTATAAAAATTTTTATACACATCCATATTACAAAAAAAATCCTGTTCAAATTCTGAACAGGATTTTTATTTTAGAGATAGTTTAAAGCATTTCCTCTTCTTTAAATTCTCTATCGTTAAAATAAATTTCTAATGTAGAATGATGCACATTATAATGTTCTAGTTCGTGTTTTACTTCATCCTTTAGATTTTCAATCTGGTCTAGAGAAAGACTTTTATCAACTTGAAGGTGAGCGGTAAGTGCATTTTCTGTGGTACTTAACGCCCAAATATGAAGATGCTTAAAATCTTTTACGCCTTCTATTCCTAAAATTTGTTCTTTTAATTTATTGAAATCTATCCCTTCTGGAACTCCATCAAGAGCCAATTTTAAACTTTGTATAAACAAACTCCAAGTTCCATAGAGAATAACCAAAGCAATCACAATACTCATCACAGAATCTAACCAAAACCAATCGGTAAAAATAATTACCACACCTGCAATTACCACACCCAAACTTACCAATGCATCTGCTGCCATATGTAAATAAGCACCTTTCACATTAAGATCCGCATCTTTGTCTTTCATAAAAAAATACGCTGTAAGCGAATTGATGATAATCCCAATAAACGCTACAATGGCCATAATTTTCCCTTGCAAAGGTTGCGGATGATAAAACCTTATAATCGCTTCATAAATAATTCCTCCAACTGCCAGAAACAGAATAATCGCATTAAGCAAAGCTACCAAAACTGTTACTTTTTTATAACCATAAGTGTATGATTGTGTAGCTTTTGAATACATCAATTTAAAGGCAATTAAAGCCAAAATCAAACTCACCACATCACTTAGATTATGCCCCGCATCTGAAAGCAATGCCAAAGAATTTTGCCACCAACCTACCGCTGCTTCTATCACCACAAAAGCCGAGTTTAGAAAGATACCAATATAAAAAGCGTTTCTTAATTTTTTAGAATTTAGATCCATTTGTGGAACGTGACTATGACTGTGTTCGTGAGAATGCGACATCGATGAAATTTTAGTCAAATTTCGGGAATTTTTTTGAGAAAATTTGTTGTTGGTTGTGTATATTTGTTTGTTAGCAGAAATTTTATAAAAAAACTATGTGTCAAATAATTACTTTTTTAACAGACAAAGAATTTCTTCAAAATTTTTTAAGCACTTTAATTGGTAGTGGAACAGCTTTATTGGTCTTTTATCTTACAATTCGAAATGAAAAGAAAAAATCTACTGAATTAAAAGAACAAGAAACTGAGAATAGGATGAGAAATTTTGATAATCTTGTTAGTTCTTCAATTTCTCACGCAGAAGGAACAATCCAGAATTTGAATGAAATTATAACGTTATATAACTCCAATAATCTTGATTTTCAATTACTACGTTTTGCACCAAACAAAAGTTTTGAAAGATTAGATGAATTATTAAAAAATGAAGATTATTTTCAATCTTTTGTTCAGAAATATGGATATTCAAAAGTTGATACTTTCAATAAAATTTCATTAGAAATCGATTATTTCAATATGCAAATAAATGAATTATGGAAAATGTTTGAAAAAGCTCAGAATTTTGATTATGAACGAAAAGTGAAATTTAAAAATATGTCTAGCAATATTTTAAATTTATTGGCAAAATTAACCATAAGAACAGACACTGGAATTCCTGCTGAAGATTTAGAAAAACTTAATACACATTTGTATAATTTTCATCAACTTAGTGAAGAAAATAAAACATTAAAAGATTTATATGACTTCAACAGATTAATTTTAAATGATGTTTTAATTAAACATTATAAAAATCTAAATATTACAGATATTTTGGAAGAAATTAGAGAATCTTCTATTTTATTTGATGAAATTATTAAACAATTAAACCATCATAAAGAAAATTTGATTTCAATAAAAAATGAAATGAATAACGCTTTAACTTCTTATATACTTGATACAGAAAAATAAAAACTTCTGTTGACATTTATAGCTTTTGCACAACTACCAAATTTTCAAAAATCAAAAAAAATAAACCTCTTTTAGTTAAAATTGAGTTTTTGAAAAATGCAGGGTTAAAGGAATATCCAACTCTTCGGAGTCTCTGTATTATTACAAAAAAAATAATTATTTTCTATTATTTATATTCTTTCAGAATGACAAACTTTGTATTTAGAAATTTTAAAATAATCTTTCCACAAAAAAAGTCGGACTAAAGCCCGACTTTAATTATTTTTTTAATTCTTTAATTCTCAGAATTCCTTCTATTAATTAAATAATACACTGGCAAACCTATTAAAATAAGAAGCAATCCTGGCCAAGTATAATTCGGTTTGTAAATAAATAAAAGTACACAAAAAGCTGTTCCTATCAACAGATAAATGATGGGCGTAACAGGATACAACCACGTTTTGTAGCCTCTTTCTACTTCTGGTTTTTTAATTCTCATATAAATCACGCCAAAAACTGTAATCATATAAAACAAAACAATTACAAAAGAAATCATATCTAATAAATCGCCGTATTGTCCGCTCAAAGCAAGAAGAGAAGCCCAAATTCCTTGCATCCAAAGTGATTTTTCAGGAACTCCATTTTTATTATTTTCGATGGCAGATTTTAGAAATAAACCGTCTTTTGCCATCGTTTGAAAAACTCTAGCTCCTGCTAAAACTATTCCATTCACACAACCAAAAGTAGAAATCATTACCAAAACCGCCATAATAATCATTCCTACGCTACCAAACATCTTTTCCGAAGCAGCAACAGCTACTCTATCATTCGCTGCAAATGCAATAGAATCTCTGTCTAAAGCATTGAGATACACAAAATTCACCAAAAGGTAAAGCGCCATCACAGAAATAGTTCCTAAAACCATTGCTTTCACCACATTTTTTTGCGGGTTTTCTATTTCTCCTGAAACGAAAGTCACGTTTTCCCAAGCTACAGAACTAAAAACCGAACCTACCATTGCTGCTGCAATCCCACCAAAAACCGTTGCTCCAGAAATTTTCTCCCAACCTAATTGTAAGAAATTACCTTTAGTATCTTTGGCAATATTATTAAAAGCTTCCCCACTGAAACTAAAATTATCTGTCAAGAATGAGTTTTTAACCAAAATAAATCCTAAAAAAATCAAAGCCAAAAGCGCCACAATTTTAGAACCAGTGAATAAATTTTGAAGCAATTTTCCGCTTTCTACACCTCTAGTATTAATATAAGTAAGCAACAGAATAATCGCAATACCAAGTATTTGAATCCAAGTAATTTTAAATTCACCACTTTGGAAAAGCGGTGCTGCATCATTAAGCGCAGGAAAAAGATAGGCGGAAAATTTACCAAAAGCTACCGCAACTGCGGCGATTGTTCCAGTTTGAATCACGGTAAACATTCCCCAACCGTACAAAAACCCGAGTTTTTTTCCGAAAATTTCTGTAATGTAAGTGTATTGTCCACCTGCTTTTGGAAACATCGCAGAAAGTTCACCATAACTTAAAGCTGCTGCAACCATCATAATTCCTGTAATCACCCAAACTGCAACGAGCCAATATCCAGAACCTAGATTTCTCATAATATCGGCAGAAACAATGAAAATTCCGCTTCCTATCATAGAACCCATTACCAACATTGTGGCGTCCCAAAGTTTTAATTTTTTATTCATAGAGTTTTTGTTTAAATAAAATTTAGTCAATCAAAGTATCTTTCAATATTTCTAATACCTTAAAAATTCTCAAATCATTTAAATGTTCAGAATTAAATTGTTTATAAATTTTGACACCATCTTTCATAGTAATCTCAAATCTATCAGCTTCAATTGTCTCAATCATTATATATTTTTGATCTAGTCTTAATCCATTATCTACAGAACGTGAAATTATTAATCTATGCATTGACATACCTAATCTGAAAAAATTATTGTAATTTTTAGCATTTAACTCATCAATAAATTTAATAATGAACTTCAAATTTTCGAAACCATTATAATTATCAACTAAATCTAAATAACGATTTTTTATGATTATCCAAGATTCTTTAAATCTATTAATTATTTCTTGATTCCGATTCTCCATAAACGAATTGCAAATTTTTATAATTAAATCAAAGATATTATAAAAATAAAAAGCCACAAAAGTTTGTGGCTCATTGTTTATAAATTGAGTGAAATTATTTAGTTTCCTTCGGAAAGACAAAATGAACAGTTGTCTTGTAAACTTCCAGCATCCATCATCTAACACCCTACGTTTTACCCACATTTAGAATTTCCGCAATTTTTGCAAATCAGGCAACCTTCTTGGTAAACTACTTGATCAGAACCACAATTGCTGCATTTTTGTCCGTCTGCTTCTGTTCCATCAGGAATATATCGCTTTAAAGCTCTTGCTACACCAGCTTTCCAAGTGTTAATAGATTCTGAATCTAGTTCTAGTCTGTTAATTAATTCTACCACATTTTCTATTGGCATTCCGTGTCTTAAAGTTCCTGAAATGAGTTTGGCATAATTCCAAAATTCTGGATTAAATTTATGAGAAAGTCCTTCAATCGTGGTTTTATAACCTCTCAAATTTTTAAATTGGAAATCATATCTAGAAACACCATTTTCGTCTCTATTTTTGATAATTAAACCTTCATTTACCCAACGTGGAAGCAAAATTCCTTCTTCATCATCTGCCAAACCTGTGAAGATTTCGTAAGGTCTTCCACTTACCAAGCCAACGAAAGCTATCCATTTTTCTTTATTATTTTGAAATCTCACCACATCAGCATCTAGAATTTGAGGCCTTTTCGTAGGAAAAGCTTCTGGATGTTGTTGCGTTTCTTCGTTTTCTTCTTCTTTTTTGTCATCAGCAGCCACCAAAACTCCACTTCTAGAACCGTCTCTATAAACAGTAACGCCTTTGCAACCCACTTCCCAAGCTTTGATGTACAAATCATTTACCAGCTCAACTGTCGCTTCATTCGGAATGTTAATAGTTACAGAAATAGAATGATCTACCCATTTTTGAATCGCACCTTGCATTTCTACTTTGCTGAGCCAATCAATATCGTTAGAAGTTGCTTTGTGGTAAGGTGATTTTTCTATTAATTCTTGAATATCTTCGTTAGAATATTTTTTAGAAGTATCATAACCATTGGCTTCCATCCAAGTTTTAAAATGGTGATGAAAAACAATGTATTCTTCCCAAGAATCGCCTACTTCGTCTATAAAATCTACTTTTACGTCTTTATCATTAGGATTTACCTTTCTTCTGCGCTTGTAAACAGGCAAAAATACAGGTTCAATTCCAGAAGTAGTTTGAGACATCAAACTTGTGCTTCCAGTTGGCGCAATGGTTAATAAAGCAATATTTCTTCTGCCGTATTTCACCATTTCTTTGTACAAATTTTCATCTGCTTCTTTAATTCTTAAAACAAAAGGATTATTTTTCTCTCTTTCTGCATCATAGACTTCAAAAGCGCCTCTTTCTTTCGCCATTTCCACCGAAGAACGATACGCAGAAAGTGCCAAATTTTTATGAACTTCCACCGAAAATTCATTCGCTTCTTTGCTTCCGTATCTTAAATTTAAAGCTGCTAACATATCACCTTCCGCAGTAATTCCAACGCCAGTTCTACGTCCTTCTAGTGTTTTTTTACGGATTTTTTCCCAAAGATGTCTTTCTGTGTGTTTTATTTCCTCATTTTCAGGGTCTGAATTTATTTTTTCTAAAATAGCGTCTATTTTTTCCATTTCCAAATCAATGATATCATCCATCATTCTTTGTGCAAAACCAGCGTGTTTTCTGAATAATTCAAAATTAAATTTCGCTTTTTTAGTAAATGGATTTTCTACATAAGAATACAGATTGATGGCGATTAATCTGCAAGAATCGTAAGGACAAAGCGGGATTTCACCACATGGATTAGTGGAAACAGTCTCAAAACCTAGATCTGCATAGCAATCTGGGATAGATTCTTTCAAAATTGTATCCCAAAATAAAATGCCTGGTTCTGCCGATTTCCAAGCGTTATAAACAATTTTTTTCCATAAATCTTCCGCAAAAATAGATTTGGTGAACTTCGGATTTTTGCTAAAAACAGGATATTTTTGCACATATTCTGAATCAGTTTTCACGGCTTTCATAAATTCATCATCAATTCTTACAGAAATATTTGCTCCAGTCACTTTTCCTTGCTCTAATTTAGCATTGATAAAATCTTCAGAATCAGGATGATTGATGGAAACCGACAACATTAAAGCGCCTCTTCTTCCATCTTGCGCCACTTCTCTTGTAGAATTAGAATAACGCTCCATAAATGGTGCTAAACCTGTAGAAGTAAGTGCCGAATTTTTTACCGCAGAACCTTTCGGACGAATATAAGACAAATCGTGACCAACTCCGCCTCTTCTTTTCATTAATTGAACCTGCTCTTCGTCAATTTTCATAATACTTCCGTAAGAATCACTATCATTACCGTTTCCGATTACAAAGCAGTTTGAAAGCGAAGCAATTTGGAAATTATTACCAATTCCCGTCATTGGAGAACCTTGCGGAATAATATATTTGAAGTTTTTAATTAAATCAAAAATCTCGGTTTCAGACAGCGGATTTGGATATTTTTTTTCCACTCTCGCAATTTCTGAAGCTATTCTGTGATGCATATCATCTGGCGTTTTTTCGTAGATATTACCATCAGAATCTTTAAGGGCATATTTTGTAACCCAAACTCTCGCTGCTAAATCATCTCCTTTGAAGTATTTAAGCGTTTCTTCATAGGCAAAATTATTTGTTACCTTCTCCATAGTTATATTTAATTTTTTACAAATCAAAAGTAAATAAAAATATAATTACTTTATGTTAAATTTAACAAAGACTAATTTTTTTTGTAAACTTTTTGAAAAACTAAAAAAGTTAAAATATTATTAATCAATTATTTAATCTAAAAAATTTGCAAACTTTTATGATTAATATCAATTATTCAATTTTTCTATTGAAAATTTTTGTTCATAAAAAAACCTAACTAATTTTCAAAAAAAGTTAGGTTATATGATATAATTCGATTGCTATTTCTAAAAAATCTACTATTCTATTGTGAAATTCTGAACCGCATCTAATTTGGGAAATTTATTTTGAGAAATAAACTTTTTGCCAGTGCAATCTATTTCTTTCCAACCTTTTTTTCTGTGCAAATCACCTACTTCCACCACAATTGGAACGAAAGAAATCTCGGTTTCACCTTCTTTTATTTCTTCTTTAAACTGAACGGCAACATCCAAAACACATTCAAAATCAGTATTAAGCTTTACATTTCTGTAAATAATATCAAAATGAGATTCTTTATTTTCTGGAATTTCAAAATATCTTTCGTAACCGAAAGTATTATTTTCTAACAAACCAATGTTAGAAAGTGCCGTAAACAAAGCAATTGTATAATATTTACGTGTTCCAAACCTTTGATAATCATCAGGAAAATGCCCACCTTCAAACAAAACGACAGGAATTCCTGCTTTCATTAAATTATCACCAGTAGAAGTAGGATAAAACTCATCAGAATACCTTGCAATTTGGTTGGGAATTTGGGTTTTCAACGCATTGTAAATTGCAGAAATCACTGCCATACTCTTCTTTCTGGTTTCAGTAACCGTTCTGTCAAAATCCTGAGAAGGTGCTAAAAATGAGAGTGTTGCAGGGTTTTTACCATCGGTAGAAAATAAAGTTCTCTGTTCGTGCAGATTAAATCCATAATCATATTTTTTAGAGAAAGCTACCTCTTTTAGCAATTGCATTTCGCAACTTGCACCTTGCAAATAATCTCTATTCATATCAATATCTAGTGCATTTCTTCTTGTCCAAACTTTAGAACCATCAGGATTGAGCATAAAAATGAAATCTAAAGAAATATTCTTGAAAATTCTTTCTTTCAATTCCGGTTGAGATTCTAGAGAATACCACAAATCTAACATACAATGTGTAGAATTGCTCTCATTTCCGTGCATTTGGGACCAAGCCAAAATATTAATATCACCAGAACCATAGGAAAATTTATAGATAGGAAGCCCTAGAGTAGATTTTCCGATTTCTGAAACGTAATCGCTGAGATTCTCATAAATAAATTGATGAAGACTTTCTGGCGAAATATAGCGATTTGGGAAATTAGGGTTTTTCTGATACTGAAAGTTAAAATTCATAATGTGGATAAAATTTCGTTTTTCAAAAATACAACAAAAAGAAATAAGCTCCTAATTAACATTTGTAAATCAACTAAACAAGAAATAATGTCACTTTGTCTGTGGAAAAAATTGTTAATTACATTATTTTTAAATTAATTTTATAAATTATTATAAATGAGTATTTTATAAGCTTTAAATAAAGTTAAATTTTAATTATTCTTTAAGTATATTTTACTTACTTATTCCCCATTTGTAGAGTTATACCATTAAACACACAATAGTTTATTTAACATAATATCTAATTAATCTTATACAGATGTAAATTGTTAGATTTTTAATATTTTGGCTATCTTTGAAGCGCATTTTCAAATATATTATGAGCAACGAAATTATTTTTCTACTATCCTTTATAGTATTCATATTTTTTATCTTAGCACTAGATTTAGGACTTCTACACAAGAAATCTGATAAAATTTCTTTGAAACAAGCGGGACTTATGAGCTTTTTTGTGGTATGTTTAGCACTAGGATTTTACTTTCTATTATCAAGCTACGGTCACCTACTCCACGGCATTGATAGTATAGAAAAACTTCAAAATGTAATCGCAAAGCATCATCATCCGGTAAAAATTATACCTGGAGATTTAGATAATAGCATTGCTTTATACAATCAAAACCTTGGTTTAGAATACATTACAGGTTATTTGGTAGAATATGCACTTTCTGTGGATAATATATTTGTAATTGTACTTGTATTTTCAGCATTTGGTGTGGCACCAAGAAACTATCATAGAGTGCTTTTTTGGGGTATTTTAGGAGCAATAGTAATGCGATTCATCTTTATATTTATAGGAGCTGCATTAATTGCTAAATTCAGTTGGATAATGTATGTTTTTGGCGGTTTCTTGGTATTTACAGGAATTAAGATGTTCTGGAGCAGAAACGAGGAAGAAGAAATAGATCCGCAAAACCATCCTGTTGTAAAATTTGCTAACAAATATTTTAAAGTACATAATGCTTTTGTAGGCAATAAATTCTTTATAAAAATAGACGGAATAAAGAAAATAACACCTTTATTTTTGGTTCTTATCATTATAGAATTTACCGATTTAATCTTCGCTGTGGACAGTATTCCTGCGATATTTTCGGTGACTAAAGATCCTTATATTGTATTTTTCTCTAATATTTTCGCCATTATAGGTTTACGTTCTATGTTCTTTTTATTGGCAGGTATTATAGACAAATTCAGATTCTTAAAAGTAGGACTAGCTGCATTACTTACTTTCATTGGTTTAAAGATGTTATTGCACCATTATCTAGATGATTTAGGATTTACAACCACCCATTCATTAATTGTAATTGTGAGTATTTTAGGATTGAGCATTTTTACCTCTTTGCTTTTCCCTGAAGATAAGAAAGAAAAGAAACAAAATTGAAATTAATGAAGATAGCGCAGAATAAATACAAAACTTCTTAAAATATAAAATACCTTCATTTTTGGAGGTATTTTTTTTGAATTTACTTTTATAAACAATAAAATTTTTATTATTTTAATGATTAATTTAATTTTGTAAACTACATAAAAACACTTTAAATAAAGAGTTTTTCAAAATTATTTACAAAAGTAAATCGTATTGTCTTTTCATTATTTACATTTGTATTTACTTTTATAAATTATAATTATTACATTTGTAACTATGGAAATTAACGAAAGAATTACAAAAGTTTTAGAATATTCTGGTTTTTCGGCATCAGAATTTGCAGACGAAATAGATGTACAGCGTTCTAGTATTTCACATATTATTTCGGG
>DDFD01000099.1:0-1086 GCA_002337005.1 Flavobacteriales bacterium UBA1937
TGATTTTTGATTTGTTCATCAGTAAGTTCTACAGGCATTACTTTTTCTCTAGCGCCTCTTCCTTTTTGGTTTTTATTACCACCTCTAGAACCTCCGCCTTGACCTTGACCTTGCGGGCGATTGTTATTGAATGGCGGTTTTTTATCGCCACCTGCGCCACCTCCTTGTTGGTTAGGTCTATTTCCGCCGCCAGTATTATTTCCTTGCGATTGATTTTGCCCTTGCCCTGGCTGAGGTTGCCCATTATTAATTCTCTTTCTTTGTTTTTTCTTAGACTTATCAGATGGTTTTGGTCTGTTTTGAAACTGAGAAAGGTCTATTTTTTCGGTAGAAAGAATTTTAGGACCATCTAGTTTTTGATATACCGTTTCTATTTTTTCTGGAGTATCAAATTCTACTTTTGTAATTTCCTTAGGTTCTTCTTTTTTAGCCTCTACTGGTTTTGGTTGAGGCTTTGGAGCTTCAGGCTTATGTTCCTTTTGAACTTGAGGTTTTGGAGTTTCTTTTACAGGAGCTTCTTCTTTTTTAGGAGCTGGAGCTTTGGCTTTTGGCTCTAACTGAGAAAGGTCTATTTTATCCAAAACTTTGAACTCTTGTTTTTCTACTTCTGGGGTTGAAGGAACTTCTACTTTTGGTTTTGGTTCTTCTTTTACTTCAGGAGCTGGTTCTGTAGGAGCTGGCTTATTAGCATCCAAGTCTATTTTTCCTAGCACTTTGGTTTCGTTTACGCTAGGAGCTTTGGCTCTTATGACCTCAGGTATTTTTTTCTCTTCAAGTTCTAGTTTTTCTTCAGGAACTTTAGAGATTACTACCTCATGAGAAGCCTTACGTTGTTCACCATCTTTGGCGAACTCGGCTTCTAATGCAGAATATGCCGCTTCTTCTAATTGAGCGTTAGGATTAGTCTCCACTTCGAAGCCTCTGGATTGTAAAAACTCTACCAATCTAGACATCGAAATATTGAATTCCTTTACCGCTTTGTTTAATCTAATTTTTGGCATTCTATTTTGTTATTTTCTTATTTGGCTTTATGCCTTGTTAATTTTAATTTTAAAACCTTGAATTATGAATAAGATTTTAATCTTC
>DDFD01000099.1:1131-2668 GCA_002337005.1 Flavobacteriales bacterium UBA1937
TAAACGTCTATTTCGTATCCTGATAACCAAGAAGCCAATCTTATGTTTTGCCCTTGTTTACCAATTACTTTAGAAATTTCTTCCACTGGTGTATATACCAATGCGTAGGTATCATTTTCATTAATCTCTACTTTATTGATGGTAATGTTTCCTAAAGCTCTTCTTACTAAGATTTCAGGATTTTTAGACCACTGAATTACGTCTATATTTTCGTTTTTCAGTTCTCTTACCACACCGTGTATTCTAGAACCTTTAACGCCCACACAAGCACCTACAGGATCTATTCTATCATCATAAGCATCTACTGCTATCTTCGCTTTTTCACCAGGAATTCTCACTACTTTTTTCAAAATGATAGTACCGTCTTGAATTTCTGGAATTTCTAGTTCTAATAATTTCTCTAAAAATTTAGGAGCTGTTCTAGAAACAAAAATCTGAGGCTTAGAACCCTTGAAATCTACAGTTTCTATTACCGCTCTTACGTTATCTCCTTTTCTGAAAAAATCAGAAGGGATTTGGTTTTCTTTTGGCAAGATGTACTCATTACCTTCGTCATCTAACAAAATTACGTGTTTGTGACGAATGTGGTGTACTTCTCCTACTGCTAATTCACCGATTCTGTCTTTAAATTGCTCATACAACATCGCATTATTATGCTCTTGCAATTTAGTAGCCAAAATTTGTTTTAAGGTAAGAATACTTCTTCTCCCTAATTGTGCTACAGGAATTTCCTGTGTATATTCTTCGCCTACTTCAAAGGTAGAATCTATTTTTTTAGCTTCAGAAATTTCTATTTCTAAGTCATCATCTTCAGACATTTCGTCTTCTACGATTCTTTTATTCAAAAATATCTGAAAATCTCCTTTATCAGGGTTTACAATCACGTCGAAATGATCATCAGAGTCGTATCTTTTTCTCAAAAGAGTTTTCAACGAGTCTTCAATAATCGCCATTAAATCAATCTTACTGATTCCTTTTTCGTCTTTAAAATCTCCAAAGGATTCAATCAACGCTATATTGTCCATCTTTTTATATTTAAAGTTTAAGGTTTAAAGTCTTGTTTTTAAAATCTTTAGATTCTAACTTCAGACTTTTCTAAAATTTTATTACTATTAATGCTTTTTTAATATCAGAATAAAGAATTTCTTTATCTTCCACCACATCTTCTTTTCCTTTTCCTACCAATTTTGGTCTTCTGTATCTAAGAGTGAGGGTAACCTTCTCATCATTTACGGCAGCTATTTCACCAGCCACTTTTTCGTCATTATTCAACAGAATATCTACTTCTCTGCCCATATTTTTTTTATACTGGCGAGGGAATTTAAGCGGTTCACTTAAACCAGGACTCATCACCTGCAAAGAAAAATCGTGTTCTTCTCTATCTAGATTAAACTCTATAGCTCTGCTAGCATCTAGACAGTCTTGTAGTGTAAGACTCTCGTCTCCATCTAGAATTACTGTAATGTCTGAACTGGCAGAAATTTTCAAATCCACCAAATACAAATCTTCTCTGGTTGCTAAAAACTCGTGAACTAGC
>DDFD01000059.1 GCA_002337005.1 Flavobacteriales bacterium UBA1937
GTTCATACCACCTTTAATCCCAAATTGTTGAGAAAATACTAGTGAACTAGCCGCGATTGATAATCCTAAAAATAACTTTTTCATAATTTTAATTTTTTAATTTTCTTAATTGTTTTTTGTTCTTGTTTATCACAAATTGTTTTGCAAAGTTTCAATTTTTGTGATTTCGAACTGTTACAAGATTTTTTGTTTTTGTTTTAAAATCTTAATTAATGATTTTTTATTAGATTTTATGCTACAAAGTTGCGCCTGCTCTTACCTTTTTTCTTTATATTATTTTTAAAAAATTTTATATGATTTAAAAATTTGACCAATAAAAAAAGCTTGGTAACGGAAACCAAGCTCTCAATTTTTGTGCCAAAAAATAATTTTTTATCTGTTAAAAATTAGGCTATACATTCAAATTTCTATAGAAATTTAGACTTTTTTCTATGTTTTCTGCGCTTACTTTATAATCATAATTACATTTGCCGATGCCTATCAATAAAGAAAAATTGATTTTTCCATGATTGTTTTTCTTATCATTAATCATCAAATTAATGATTTCTTCATTTTTAAATTCTTCAATTGAAATATATGGATAGAATCTTCTAATGTTTTTGATAATTTCTGTGGCTGTTTCTTCTTTAATTAAATTTTCCAAATGTGCCAGATGTGTCTCTGCAATCATCCCAAGTGCTACAGCTTCGCCATGCGGAATTATCTTGTCTGCTTTCAAGAAAAGACTTTCTACAGCATGTCCTATGGTATGCCCGAAGTTCAATATTTTTCTTAGATTTTCTTCTTTGAAATCTTTTACCACCACATTTTCCTTAATCATCATACTGTTTTCTATATGCGGAGCTACATTTTCTGCGGTTATCTCTTCTAATGCGATAAGGTCATTCCAATGATTTTCACAGGCGATTAACCCATGTTTTAACATTTCTGCAAAACCACTTCTTAATTCTACAAATGCTAAAGTTTCTAAAAATTTAGGATAAACGAGAATATTTTCGGCATTGGCAAATGTTCCTACAATATTTTTTAAATATTGATGGTCTATGCCTGTTTTTCCGCCAATAGAGGCATCACACATTACCAAAAGTGTGGTAGGAATATTTAGAAATTTAATGCCTCTTTTATAGGTAGATGCCACAAAACCTCCCATATCTGTAATTACACCACCTCCTAAATTAATTAAAAGTGATTTTCTATCTGCTTTGAATTCTGCTAAGATTTCCCAAAGCTGAGTTGCGGTAGCAATGGTTTTGGCATCTTCACCAGCTTCTATTTCTATAATTTCGAAAGGGATTTCGGTTTCCAGATTGGCTAGAAGTGTAGGTAAACAATATTCGTGGGTGTTTTCATCTACTAGAATAAAAATCTGACTGGGATTTTGTTCTGTAATATACTGGTTGAGAGCTGAAAAGTTTTTGTCTAGAATAGAAATCATTTTTCTGAAATTTTGGCAAAATTAATAATAATAAAGCACACCAAGTTTATGGTGTGCAGTGATTTTTGTTATTGATTATAAAAAATTAAAATTTGTAAGTAATCATAGTGTAAACTTGTCTTCCTGAGAATCCCATTTGTACAGGGTCAAAAATACCTCCAGATTCAGTATTTCCATCTGAAACATGGTTGTATTGAAGGGTAGGATATCTATTAAAGATATTTTTTCCTCCTAGTACCCAAGAGAATTTATTTGAAAACTCATAGCCAAATGATAAATCTGTGGTGATTCTAGCATCATAATCTTGATAATCTGTATCTCCACCGTAACCAATAAGTCTTATTTTATCAAATCTTACCAACTGTAAATTGGTGGTTAGTTTATTGAATTTGTAATTCAAATTTAGATTAATTTTAGATTTAGGAGCAGAAGCCAATATGAATGCTTTTTCTCTTTCGCTCAAGAAAATATTTTCTAAACCAGATAATGAAGGAGGTGTATTTATTTTTGTGATTTCCATATTATTGAAATTTCCAGCCAAAGTAGCAGTAAGTTTACCACTTCCAATATTTTCAGCATAAGTTAAAATAATATCAACACCTTTTGTTTTAGTATCTACTGCATTGGCAAAGAATTGCGCTTGTTCTACAGAAGAAGGAAGAGTAGGTATTTCTGCATTGGTAAAATAGCCAGAAAGAACTATTCTGTCTTTTACCTTTACATAATAACCATCTACAGTTGCGGTAAATTTACCTGTGTTGAAGGTGAACCCAGCACTTCCATTCACCGATTTTTCTTCATTAAGATTTTGGATTCCTGCAGTTTTTGCAAGAGCACTATCATTAGATCCTAATTGAATGGTTACCAAATCTCCACCTTGGAAATTAGTGAATTGTAAACTGTAATATTTTTGAACTAAAGAAGGCGCTCTAAAACCTGTAGAAATAGAGCCTCTAAATGCAAATTCTGGTGTAATAGCATATCTTGTTGCAAATTTTCCATTAAACGTACTTCCAAAATCACTGTAGTTTTCAAAACGAGCAGCTCCAGAAACCATCCAATTTTTGGTAACATCTAATTCTGTATCTAAATAAGCAGCAAAATTGGTTCTACTTTTTCCTAAATCCATAGAATACCCTGGGAAACCTTGCGAACCTCCAGGTCTTACGTTTCCTGTGTCAGGATTGGTAACATATAAACTGGTAGGTGTAGAAGCAGTTACTACATTTCTGTTAATATCATAAGAAGCGTAAGATGCTTCTTCTCCTTTATTAATATTAAATTTTTCGTATCTGAATTCTGAACCAAAAGCTACATTTAGTCCTTCTAAAAAGTTGTAACTTTTAGATGCATTAAAACCTGTAGTGTTTTGTAATAAAGAATGACCTCCTGCATCAAAAGATGTAGGGGATTTAGTTCCTAGAGTTGCATTAATAGTATGGGTAATGTCATAATGAAAATTATTGCTTCCTAGTGCATTATAGAAATCTACATCCCAGCCAGAAACTTTAAACTTTAGACCATTATTAAAGGTGAAATCTGTAATTTTTGTATCCTGAATTGGGTTAAAACCATTTGGATAAATAGATTTTATATTACCGTCTGCATCTGCGCTTCTTGTCCATGCATAAGCTTTGGTATTTCTGTAAGAAAACCCAGAGTTGTTATAGAATTTTACATTCTCTGAAAGAGGAATTTCTGTATTTAAAAATGCATACATATTTTTTGCAGCGGCGTCCCCGAAACGTTGTCTTGGTGCATCAAATTTATCAGGATTAGCATTTCTTATGGCATAATCTTTATTTACAAAATCTAGCGTAAGATTCATAAATCCTCCTTTTTTACCAATTGTTAATCCTGTGTTGATACCCAAATCTATAGTATTACCATCAAGTTTTTTATCAGAAACTACATCATTATTTCCTGGGCTTTTAAAAACATTTAGTCCATAAAAAGCAGTAGCTTCTGTTCCTTGTTTTCTATCATTAAGTATCACATTTATCACACCAGCAATAGCATCAGAACCATATTGTGCAGAAGCGCCATCTCGCAAAACTTCTATCTTTTTGATGGCAGCTACAGGAATAGTATTCATATCAGTACCTGTATTTCCTCTTCCTCTAGTCCCGAAAAGATTCACTAAAGAAGATTGGTGATATCTTTTTCCGTTAAGTAAAACTAAAGTTTGGTCTGGTCCTAACCCTCTCAAAGTAGCAGGATCTACGGCGTCTGCTCCATCAGAACCAGATTGTTTATTAGAATTAAACGATGGTGCAGAGAATTGTAAAAGTTGGTTTATTTCTACTTGCCCTGTAGTTTGGCTTAATTGTTTTACCTCTATCACATCCACAGGAACTGCGGAGTTTACAACTGTTCTTTTTTTGTTTCTAGAACCTGTAAGAACTACATCGTCAATATTTTTTTCTGTTTTTATGGAATCTTTTTTTTGACCATATGTTATAAAAGCACTCAAAAAAAGTGCTGCAATCGTAATTTTCTTAATCTTCATAAATTCATTTTTATTATTTAGTTTAACAAAATTAAAAAAATATTGAAAAATAACTAATAAAATCATTTTTTTTTAATGTGTTTTGTGTTAAATTTTCTATAAAGTTGTTATTTAGATAAATGATTGAGTGCCTTTTTAAAAAATGATAAATCTTATGTTAAATAGATTTTCAGTTTTGAACTACAATGATTAAATTTGAACACCAAATATTTTATATGTCTATTTTTAACGATACTAAGATTGCATTTGCAGACAGAAGTACTGCTCAACTAGAAAAAGCAAAGTGGATGTTTACCGCTATTCAATATCCTAGCCTTACTAATTTTGGAATTGGAGCTCTTAATTTTACCATTAAGAATAATTTTCCGTTAGTAGAAGATATTGTAAAAAATACTTTATTCGAACAATTTTGTGGTGGCGAAACACGTGAACAAAGTATGAAAGTGGTGCAAAAAATGTACACCCATCATATTGGAAGTATTTTTGATTACGCTATTGAAGGTAAAGAGGAGGAAGAAGCTTTTGACATTACTTGTAGAGAAATTAAAGAAAACATCAATTTTGCAGTTGGTAATCCTGCTATCCCTTTTGTGGTTTTTAAACCTACAGGTTTCGGGAGATTAGATTTATACACCGAAGTAACTGCTGGTAAAGAACTCACTAGTTCCGAAAAAGAAGAATGGCAAAGAGTGAGAACTCGTTACGAAGAAGTTTGTCAGTTAGCTTTTGAAAAAAATGTTATCCTAATGGTAGATGCAGAAGAAACTTGGATGCAAGGTGCTGTAGATGATTTAGTAAACGAAATGATGGAAAAATACAATCAACAAAAAGCCATCATCTGGAATACCATCCAAATGTACAGAACGGGCAGAATAGAATATTTGAAAGCAGATTTAGAAAGAGCAATTTCTAAAAATTATTTCTTGGGCTACAAATTTGTTCGTGGAGCTTACATGGAAAAAGAAAGGGAAAGAGCCTCGCAAATGAATTATCCTGACCCAATACAACCAACCAAAGAAGCTACAGATGATAATTATAATGCAGCTATAGACTTTGTTATGGAAAATCTAACCAGAGTTTCTGCATTTTTTGGGACACATAATGAGAAATCTACAGAATTAGCTCTTGATAAGATGAAAGGGCTTGGTTTAGCTCACGATGATGATAGATTGCACTTCGGGCAATTGTATGGGATGAGTGATAACATTACCTATTATCTTGGCGAAAACAAATACAATGCTTGCAAATATCTTCCTTATGGTCCAGTAAAAGACGTAGTTCCGTATCTTACCAGAAGAGCACAAGAAAATACTTCAGTGGCCGGACAAACAGGTAGAGAACTCTCACTTCTTAAGAAAGAATTGCAACGAAGAAAAGGGAATTAATTTATTCGATAAAATTATAAACTTCAGAATTTTCTGAAGTTTTTTTAATTTCTTAATTAGTCTTTTGAGTGTCCTTAAATTTGTCATAATTGAAAAAACGATATTCTTTTTGCTGAGTGAAGCGCCTTTGCGAATCTTAAAAACGTATAGTAGTGAAATTATCTTTGCGCTCTTTGCGAAAATCTTTACGACATTGCGTGAAAAAAACAATCTAAAATCCTTATTTTTGAAAATATTTTCAAAATTTGACCTTCGCACAAGTTATTCTTCCACTTAATTTAAAAGGAACTTTTACCTACAAAGTTTCAGAAGATTTATTGCCAAAATTAGCTTTAGGAATGCGCGTTCTCGTTCCTTTTGGTGGTAAAAAAATCTACACAGGAATTGTAGCCGAAATTCACGAAAACGAACCAGAAACTTTTCTCCCAAAAGAAATTCATTCTATTTTAGATGCAGAAGCCATCGTTCCAGAAGCGCAACTTCAGTTTTGGAAATGGCTTTCGGAGTATTATCTCTGCAATATTGGTGAAATCTATCGTTTTGCATTCCCTAGTTCTTTGAAATTAGAAAGCGAAACTTACCTCAAAAGAAATCTCAATAAAGAAATAGATTGGGAAGTTCTAGATGCTAATGAAACCTATCTTTTGCAAGCTCTAGAAGTGAAAACGCTGGTCAGTTTATCAGAAATTGAAGCTTTTATTCCGAAAAAAGAAATCATCAAAACCATTAATACACTCATTGATGAACAATATATTTTGATTGATGAGCAGATTTTTGAAAAATATAAAGCTAAGGAAGTTGCTTACCTCAAAATTGATGAAAAAATATTAGAAAATCTTTCCAAAATTCTTCAAAATTTAAATAAAGCCAAGAAACAAAAAGATTTATTTTTAACGATTTTACAGGCTCAACAAACAGATAATCAGACATTAAGAAAATCTCAGTTTTTCGAAGATGGTGTTTTTAATGCATCGCATTTAAGAGGTTTGGTTGAGAAAAATTTGGTAATAGAATATCATCTTCAGAAAGACAGAATAGAAGCTTACGAAGGTGAAATAGAAGAAATAGAAGAGCTTTCTGAAACACAGAAAAAAGCTTTAGTAGAAATTAATGAAGGTTTCGAAGAGGGGAGAAATATATTGCTTCACGGTGTTACCAGCTCTGGAAAAACTCATCTTTATCTTGAAAAAATTGAAGAAACAGTCGGTTTTGGCAAAAATGTTTTGTTTTTACTTCCCGAAATTGCACTGACTAAACAAATTACCCAAAGATTAGAGAAAAAATACGGAAAAGAATTGGGTTTTTATCATCAGAAAATGTCTGATTTTGAAAAAGTGGAGGTTTGGAGGAAAATAAAGAGAAACGAAATTAAAATTCTTATTGCTACCAGAAGTTCACTGTTTCTTCCGTTTCAGAATTTAGGTTTAATTATTGTGGATGAAGAACACGATAACGCTTATAAACCCAAAGAAGTAAAACCTTATTTCAACGCGAAAGATGCAGCGCAAGTTTTGGCGAAATTTTATAAAGCCAAAGTGATTTTAGGTTCTGCTACGCCTTCGGTAGAGAGTTATTACGCTGCAAAAAATGATAGATTAAAATATGTTTTTTTGGGGGGAAGATTTGGAGATGTGGCACTTCCGAAATATGAGATTATCAATTTCAAAGAAGCACAAGAAACCAAAAAATCAGTTGGGCATTTTTCTGAATTTTTAATTGATAAAATTTCGGAAAATCTTCACAATAAAAAGCAAAGTATTATTCTACACAACAGAAGAGGATATGCTAATGTGGTAGAATGCGAGACTTGTGGAAATGTTACCTATTGCAGCAATTGTGATGTGGTGATGACTTATCACAAGGCGACCAATGAAATGAAATGCCACTACTGCGGACATAGAGCGCAAAAACCAAAATTCTGCCCAAAATGTCACAGCGAAAACCTAAACGAACGTGGAGTAGGAATAGAACAAATAGAAGAAGAAACGCAGAAAATCTTTAAAGAAGCTAATGTAGAAAGAATGGATGTGGATAGTATGCGCAAGAAATTTGCCTACGAAAAACTCTACGAAAAAATAGAAAATGGAGAAGCCGAAATTATTGTAGGAACACAGATGATTTCCAAGGGTTTAGATTTTGATAATATAGAATTGGTAGCGATTCCAAAGGCTGATTCTCTGTTGTATGTTCAGGATTTTAGGGCAGAAGAACGTGCTTATCAATTGATTACACAAGTGTCTGGTCGAGCTGGCAGAATTTCGGGGAATGGTAAAATTTACATCCAAACGTATAATCCTTTTCATCCGCTTTTTGAGTTGATTAAAGAAGAAAATTCTGCTAAAATTTATGAACATTTTCTCAAAGAAAGAGAGCAGTTTCTGTATCCACCTTTTGTAAAATTGATTTTAATTGAAATAAAACACAGAAAAGAAGACAAAGTAAACCGAGCTTCGCAATTTTTGAGTTCTATTTTACAAAAATATTTGCCTTTGCAATGTATTTTAGGCCCCGAAAAAGCTCCGATTGGAAGAATAAATTTGCTGTATCAGTATCAAATTTTACTGAAACTTCCGCGTGGTAAAAAGTATCAGCAATACAAAGAAATGGTCTTAAAGTCATTTGAAGAATTCAATGAAATTACAGCCTACAAAAGCATAAAAATCGAAACATTTGTTGATGTTTAACAAATTTTAACTTATCTTGGGATAGTTTTAGCTATAGCTAAAGAAATAAAAGTGGCAATATTTGATAACTTTGCTTTATTAATTATTGAAAATAAGACTATTATAGAATCGAAATATACTCTTTAAATATTGAAAATGCAGATTGATAAAGCATTTTTAACCTTAATTTTTTTAATATTTATAATTTTTTAAAAGTAAATTACATAAGAAATGAAAAGACTGAACAAATTTTTTGTTACCTCAGCATTGGCTTTTTATGGCATTGCTTTAGCACAAGTTCCTTCAGTTCCTTCCGATATAAATTCCGATAAAAGTGCAGAAGCAGTACCTGTAGAAAAAGTAGTGCTTTCGCCCAAAGAACAAATCGAAGAAAATGTCAATAGGATGAAAAATGACCCTGTTTTGAAAACAGCAAATTGGGGTTTTGTGGTATATGACACTCAAAAAAAACAGATAATTACCGAATATAATTCAGATACACCTCTAGTACCAGCTTCTACTACCAAATTACTATCTACAGATGCTTCTATGGCGCTTCTTGGTGGTAAATTCAGATGGATTACGCAATTAGAATATTCTGGCGAAATTACACCAGAAGGTACATTGAACGGAGATTTATTCATTATTGGTAGTGGTGATCCTTCCATCGGTTCTGGTAAAGCTGGTGCAGCTTCTACGGCAAGTATTGCAGCAGATTATTTAGACAAAATAAAGGAAGCAGGAATTAAAAAAATTACAGGAAATATTATTGTAGAAACAGCAGTTTATCAGGATGTTAGGTTAGAACTTCCCGAAAAAATTGTTTGGATTGAGCACAATAATTATTACCTTCCTGTTGGTAATACATCTACCGTGGATCCCAAAACTGAAAAAATTGCAGTAAAAGCAAAGTCTATTTTTGACACTTCCAAAAGATATTTTTATCAATCGCCGTTTACGCACAAAATGGCGTTTACAGAAAAATTTGATGCCAATAATTTGGTAACTATCATTCCGGCTGCACCTGCACTTCTGGGAAATACTCTTAGAACGAAACTCATTGCGAGTAAAATCCCAATTTCTGGGAAAGTAGTGACCAGAGTTACAGACCCAAATCCAGAACCAAGAGAGTTTTTGGCTAAATATTCTTCGCCTACTATGGTAGATATTATATTTTACACTAATCAGCATTCTGATAATGCTTTGGCGGAAGCTTTGCTAAAAACGGTTGGATTTTATAAAACAGGAAATGTTTCTTTAGAATCGGGTAGAGAAACCATTGTGAGACATTTGGAAGATAAAAAATATGATTTCGAAGGACTTACTTTAATCGACGGAAGTGGACTTTCTAGAGGAAATAAAGTAAAGCCTATTTCACAAGTGAAGTTTTTGGCAGCTGTGATGAAAGAAAAATATTATGACGATTTTCTAAAATCTCTTCCTATTGCTGGTGAAACAGGTACTTTGAGAAGAATGTTTAAAACCAGTGATAATCACGGACAAATTTTTGCCAAAACAGGAACTCTTAATGCTGTAAAATGTTTAGCAGGATACATTAAAACCAAAAGCGGAAAAATTCTTACTTTCTCTTTGTTAATCAATGGTTATAGAGGTTCTGTTGACCAAGTAAAATCTAAAATGGAGTACATTCTAGAACCTGTGGTTAATTTGTAATAAATGCTATTTAGACAATTTTTTTTGAAATTTTTCAAATAAATAAATGGAAAAAAAGTCTCCACACATATTGAATGCTTCTTCTAATCTTTTAGGATTTTGTCTCATCATTATTACTTCTCTGAAAATAGCAAAGGTAGGAAACGTTACATACATTGATGAAATAACAGGTGTTGCAAGTCTTTGCTTATCGGTTAGTTGCGTATTGTCTTTTTTAGCCATAAGAACTACAAATTCTGTATTAGAGGATAAGTATGAGAAAATTGCCGATTATTTATTTTTGTTGGCTTTGCTTTGTATTTCTGCAACAGTAATTTTGGTAAGTTTGAATTTTATGAAATGATAATCTCTAAATTTGGTGTTTTTCAATATAAAGCTTTTAATTGATGAAGCCTTTTTTTATTACATTTGTGAAAATCAAAAAATCTCAAAAATGATTTCAGAAAAATACCTAAAACATTTACAAAACGAACTTACAAACATAGAAAATGATGGTCTTTACAAACGCGAAAGAATCATTACTTCTCAGCAATCTGCCGAAATTGTAGCCAATGGAAAGACGCTTTTAAATTTCTGTGCTAATAATTATTTAGGACTTTCTAATCATCCAGAAGTGATGAAGGCTTCACAAGATATGATTGAAAGTCACGGTTACGGTATGTCTTCGGTGCGTTTTATTTGTGGAACTCAAGATATTCACAAAGAGTTAGAAACCAAGATTTCAGAATTTTTAGGAACAGAAGATACCATTTTATACGCAGCAGCTTTTGATGCTAATGGTGGCGTTTTCGAACCTCTTTTTACAGAAGAAGATTGTATTATTTCAGATGAACTCAATCATGCTTCTATTATAGACGGAGTTCGTCTTTGTAAAGCAGCAAGATACAGATATAAAAACAACAATATGCAAGATTTGGAGGCTCAGTTAATAGAAGCTTCTAAACAAAATCATCGTTTCAAAATCATCGTTACAGATGGTGTTTTTTCTATGGACGGAATTGTTGCTGACTTAAAAGGCGTTTGTGATTTAGCTGAAAAATATGATGCCTTGGTCATGGTAGATGATTCTCACGCAACAGGTTTTATCGGGAAAACAGGTCGTGGAACACACGAAGCTAATGAAGTAATTGGAAGAGTAGATATTATTACTTCTACTTTAGGAAAAGCTCTTGGTGGCGCTCTTGGTGGTTTTACTTCGGGTAAAAAAGAGATTATTGATTTATTGAGACAGCGTTCTAGACCATATTTATTCTCTAATTCTCTGGCTCCAGGTATTGTAGGTGCAGCTTTGAAGGTTCTGGATATGCTTTCTAAAGATACTTCTCTTCGTGATAAAGTAATGGAAAATGCAGATTATTTCCGTACTGAAATGAAGGCTAAGGGTTTTGATATTCCTGATGGAGATGCTGCCATTGTTCCTGTGATGTTATACGATGCGAAATTGGCACAGATTTTTGCAGAAAAAATGATGGAAAACGGAGTGTATGTTATCGGTTTCTTCTATCCAGTAGTTCCGAAAGGTAAAGCGAGAATTAGAGTTCAACTTTCTGCTGGTCATTCTAGAGAACATCTTGACAAAGCGATTGCAGCTTTTGAAAAAGTAGGAAAAGAATTGGGAGTTATTTCTTAAAAATATAGATTATTTTAGGAAGTTGCGGAGCAACGAACGATATGTAAGCATTAGAATTTATTCTGATGCAAAATGTGAAAATCAATAAAAGCGGACGAAAAGTTCGCTTTTTTTATTACTGTATTTTTAGTCCCAAGAGGACGATTTAATAAAGAATAGGATGCTGATCCTATTAATTAGAAATGTTTAAAAAGAATTAGAGTGTAATCTGGTTTAATGAGTTTCATTTTTTAAACCAAAACAATATCCAATAATTCTTCAGCTTTATGAATTATATATTTAGGATGATAAGCTTTTAGTTCTTCTTCCGAACGAAATCCCCAAGTTACACCTACCGCTTCTAAACCCGCATTTTTTGCAGTCTGCATATCTACAGAAGTGTCTCCTACATAGATTGCTTCACTTTTGTTGTCAATTTTACAAAATTCTAAAATATCAAAAACAATAGCAGGATCTGGTTTTGGTAAGTAGCATTCTCTATGCCCAAAAACAACATCAAATTCAATTTCAGGGAAATAATTGTCCATTACTTCTATGGCTGCCTGATGGTATTTATTGGTTGCAACAGCCAGTTTTATTCCGTTTTGTTTCAGAGTTTGTAAAGTATTTAAAATTCCAAAATAAGGAGCCGTAAAATCACTGTTGTGAATATCATAGTAAGGCAAAAACAAGGCTCTCATTTTTTTTATATTTTCTTGGTTACGCTCAGTTTCAGGAAGCGTACGTTCAAACAAAATATCAATTCCGTTTCCTACAAAAATTTTATAAGCTTCTTCAGGATGCGTAGGAAAACCTAATTGCTCTAACGCTTGGTTGGTTGCCATTGCCAAGTCTGTAATCGTGTTAAGTAAAGTACCGTCTAAATCAAAAATTACCAATTTTTTCGCCATCTTCTTGCATTATTTTCTACTACAAAGATAAGGATTGTGTAGATGAATATTTAGTCTTAATTATTCTAATTTATGTAGTTTTTTACTGATTTTCTTCAATGTTTTTCTTGAAAATTCTAACAAATTTTTTACTTTTAGTGAAAATTTAGCCAATGAAAGTTCAATATACTGTTTTCATATTACTGTTACTTATTTCTTGCACTGCTAAAATTGTGAAAATAAATCAATACACCAAAGATGATAATGGTGTAAGACAACGAAACGGCATTTGGGAAGAAAAATATACTTCTGATATTGGAGAATTAATCGGGAAAGGAAAATATAAAAACGGACAAAAAGTTGGACTTTGGGTAACCAAATATCATGACAAAATCTATCAAAAAGAAAAATTCAAAAAGAATATTTCTAAAGTGAAAATCTATCATCAAAATGGTGTTTTAAGAGAAAAAGGACAAACTAAAACAGATGAGAATGATACACAAATGCATTGGTTTTATAATGGACCTTGGAAAATTTACGATGAAAATGGCAAACATATTTACACCAAGATTTACAAGCAAGGAACTCCACTTGATAGTATTCCTGCCAATTAATCTTTCACACTGCTTTTTTTAGGATTTAATGGTTTTTCTTTGGTGATTACAATTCCGCTAAGGTAGTTTCGGTCTTGGTAAATCCAAACACTTACATATTTTAACTTAGGGTTTTTCTCTGTCTTTGCATTGAATACAAACAATTCATAAGGATCTGTATTTTCTGAGTATTTATTGAGATAAGCAGAATCAAAACCTAAAAGTTCTATTTTGCCGAGTTCTTCCGTGTTTTTCTGACAATTTTTTTCTAAGGTTTTATCGAAAAACATTTCTAATCTTTTACTTAGATTATAATTTTCGAATTTGGAGTAGTTTTTGTCTTCACATTTTTTTAGAAAATCAAGAATAAAATTCTTGGCAACGGTTTGTCTTTCTGTATTGATGTTTTTCTCGGAAATTTTCTTGTAATAACTTTGAGCATTAAGAAACGAACTTAAAAATAAAATGATAAAGAAGAAGTTTTTCATTGGTTTTAATTTTTTGATTGAATCAAATATACAAATTTTCCCTATTTTCGCAATCTATCGTTTATCAATTATGTTCAGCAAAGAAGAAGCGGCAAAAATAAAAAAAGAATTTTGGACAAGTTTCGGGAAATCCTTCCCTAGAAAATGGATTTTGTATGATACCAAAATCAAAGATTTTGCCTTCAAGTTCTATTGTGATAACAAAAAGGCGGAAGTTTCTCTAGATATTGAAATCAAAGACGAAATCTTCCGAAATGCTTACTATGAAAAGCTTTGGTCTTTAGAAAGTATTTTAGAAGAAGAACTAAAATGTGACGTTTACAAAGACGAGTTTTACACTTTAGAAAACGGAAAAATTATTTCAAGATTTTGGGTAGAGAAACACGATGTTTCGATATTCAATAAAAATACATGGCAAGAAATTTTTGCGTTTTTTGTAGAAAAAATGTCTGCCTTCGAACTAGTTTATTGGGAATATGAGGATTTTATAAAAGATGTTTAAGTCGTAAAGTTGTAAATCTGTAAAATCGTAAAATTGCAAAATTGCAAAATTGCAAAAAAACAGAAGTCATAAGATAACTTCATATCTGCAAATTCTAAATTAAAAAGGTTTTTTCAGCTGTTTTTTTACTCTCGCAGATTGAGCTGATACAGAAGATGAATGGATGCTGAATTTTATATCTGCAACATCTGCTTAATCAGCGAGAGATTAAAGTTTTCCGATATGTAATTAAGTTGTGAACTCTAAAAAAACGACTTCACGATTTTACAGTTTTACAACTTTATAACTTTACTATTCAATGATTTAACGACTTTACAAATCATCGATTTTACAAAAAAAATTACCCAAATTTCCTTTTTCTCAACCAAAAGAAAACTCCGCCCAAAATTCCTAAAATAGCAAGAGGAGTTAGTAAATTAAACCATTGCCAGTTGGTTTTTTCTTCGCCTATTCTTCGTCTGTCTAGCAATCTAGATTCTATGTTTCTGTTTCTTAAATCAATGAGATTGCTATCGTCTAACAGCCAATCTAGGCAATTTCTTAGAAATTGTGCATTGCCATATTGTTGCTGAGTAAGGATATCTGCACCCAAAGGTAGTGGTTGTCCTTTCATGGTTTGATTTCTACCAATGTCACCATCTGCTATTACAATCATTTTGTTATCAGCAGAAGCAGCTCGGAAATCTGGAACTGAATTTCTCTCGCTTCTTGTAGCATAAGCAGACCCAAATTTTCCTTCTAAACTTACCGCAAAAATCTTAGGAGTACTCGGTTTTTCCATCATGGTAAGACTGTCTAGATTTGCCATTTCAGAGAGTTCTACGTAATTAGGAACCGCCTTGAGTGTAGTTCTAGAACTTGACTCAAAGAGTACATTGGTTTTAATGTTTTTTCTTCCTAAAGTGTCTATAGAGGTAGGAAATTCAAATTTTACAGGATTAATATTTCTAGAAATAGGATTTTTATTTTCGTTGATTCCGATAGGGTAGTAAGGCCATATCAAACTCTTGTAAATAGGATTTCCCGAAACTTCACCAGCTTCTACTCTTATCAAAGCAGATTTTTGAAAATCTTTAACCAAAGGTGCATTAATTCTCACCCCATAATTAAAGAAAAAATCAGTCATATTAATGTCTATAGGATACGCCATCAATTTTCTTTTGGTCATCAAGGTATCCATTTCTGCATTTACAGCATCAATCATCCAAAGGGTTTTTCCGCCGTTCATAATGTATTGGTCTAGCACTACTTTTTCTTCATCAGAAAAAGGTTTTCTAGGTTTAGCAATCACCAATGCTTGCATCTGTTTCAAACGTGGAAGATCATTAATAGTCAATGATTTTTTATTTTCTGGGATAAATGGTCCTGCATTGTAACTCTCTAAAGTCATATCCATAAAACCTCTGAATTCATCGGGTCTCAATTCATCTTGATTCACTAAAACGCCTACATTTTTTCTTTCTTCGGCAATGATGGATTTGATGTTAGACGCGAAATTGTATTCTAAATTTTCGGCAGATTTATTCAGTTGTTCGGTAAGGTCTATGTTTGCCTGATTAATTACCAACGGAATAGAAGTGCCATATTTTTTGAACTTAAACGTAGCGTACGGAAAAAGAATAACTTTTGTTTCTTTTCCGTCTTTGGTGTAAGGCAACATAGATGGTTGCATTCCCATTGCCATTAATGTATCTTGAGACATTTTGGTAGCAATTGGGTCTATAAATTTATAATCTATTTTGGGATTTACTTTTCGGAATTCTTCTAGCAAGAATTTGGTTTCGTTTTGTAATTGCTTAAAATTAGCTGGGAAATCTCCTTCCAGATAAACATCTATGGTTAGCGGTTCTTTCACCGATTTTAGAGTAGCAATTGTAGCATCAGAAAGAGTGTATCTTTTTTCTGCGGTTAAGTCAAAACGATGAGCAAACACCCCGAAAATGCCTAATAACAAGATAATGGCTAATCCTATAAATATGATATTTTTTTTATTACGTGATTTCAAATTTTTATACATTTTATTTTGAAACTATTATTTTAAATTTTGCAACTAAATTATGATCAAAAACAATATCTATGTAACTTAATTTTTCGTTATCTACCATAATTTCAAACGAATAATTGTTTTTTATTTTTTGATAATCAATGTATTTTTGTTTTTGTATTGATTTTTTATCTAGCTCTCTTTTTCCATTTACAGTTTTCCAAATACTAGGATTTTTGTAAATATTGGTGTTCACTTGTATTTTATCTACCAATTCATCATAAGTAAATTCAAATTTAATTTTTTCTCCTTTTTTAGCATTTACAATTCCAAATTCTGGCTTTGTAAATCTTAAATATGACATTTGATAGGCTTCTATAAATGGTTGATTTTTATAATAATCTTTCGAAATTCCAGAATCATTTAACCAATTTTTATCTTTCGGGAAATGATTTCTAAAAAAATCTTTATTATTTGTAAGCCAATAATAATCATCTAATTTTTTCACAAAATCATCTAATTCTCCTTTTTCATTTTTTGTACAATAACCAGAAGCCCAAGTTAAATCTACATTATAATATTCATTGTCTATCTTAATAGAATTCCAGGCGTGGTCTAGAATTCCCATATTTCCAATTTGATTTGATGAGTTTTTAATGTATCCTTCTATAATTGCACAATGTAAATTTGCAATATCACACATTCTTTTGAATAATTTAGAATAGCCATCGCAAACTGCTATTTTTTTGCTTAAAACTCTATCAATAATCTCATTATCTATTTTTGTAAATTTCTCATTACAATCATCTTTTCCTTTGCATTTTACCTCAATTGGTTTTTTGTGTTTATTATAAGTTTTGTAATCATAGCTTATGTTATCTGCAATCCAAATAAAAATGACTCTGTATTTTTCTTTTTCCGTTTTACAATTTTGAGTTAAATTATTTACCAATTGAGGTAAATCATTTTTATATTTAATGGTTCTTGCTATAGAATCTATTTTTTTAAAGTTTTGATTTTCTTTGGTTTGAGCAAAGGAGACTCCAAAAACAAATGCAAAAATAAATATGAAAGTTCTTTTAACCATTACTTCTTCTTTTCCACAAAAATTTTAGCCAAGAACAAACTCACACCAATCACAAAAAGAAAGTAAAACACATCTTGTGTATCAATGAGCCCTCGTGTAAATGCCATAAAATGATAGTAAAATCCAAGGTTTTGTAGCAAATAATCTGCACCTCCTAATAATTTGAAATTCGCCAATTGTTCTATCCCAAAATACAATATAAAATTCAAGAAAACACCCAACAAATACGCCATAATTTGATTAGAAGAAAGCGAACTTGCCAAAATCCCAACCGCCGAAAATGCAGCAATCAAAATTATAATTCCAAAATAACTTCCAAGAGTTGCCCCAAAATCTAAATTTCCTTCAGGAACGCCTAAAACATATATTGAATAAAGGTAAACCAACGATGGCAATAAACATAAAATTCCTACCAAAAATACAGATAAAAATTTCCCTGAAACAATTTCGGAGATTTTGAGAGGTTGAGAAAAAAGCCATTGTAAAGTGCCATTTTGTTGTTCCTCTGCGAAGGATTTCATCGCCAATGCAGGAATAATGAATAAAAACAACCAAGGCGAAAGCGTGAAAAAGCTTTGCAAACTGGCAGTTCCGATGTCAAGAAGATTAAAATCATTCTCGAAAAAAAATAAAAATAATGCGGAAACAAAAGAAAACGCTCCGATGATAATCCATGCGCTCCAATTCCCGAAATAACTCCAAAGTTCTTTTTTTAATATTGCAATCATAATTTATTTATGGAAGATGGAAGACAAAATTTAACTTCCAGCTTCTGACTTTCTTACTTTTTTTTATTCACTAATTTCACCGTCATCATAATGACAAACACTATAACGAAAAATCCTACAATTAATTGCCACCAATATTCTATGGTAAGTGCTTTCATAATTACAGTGAAAACCACTAAAAATAAAATAAAAGTCGCGATTTCATTAGCTTGTCTTAATTTAAGATTAGGTGTTTGTAATTCTTTGGTATTAAGCGATTTAATTTCTAAAATTTTCTTCCAAGACCAATAATGGTACATACCTAGACCTATCAAAAAGAAAAGTTTAAGCTGAAACCAACTCATTTCTAGTAAAGTAGGATTTAAAATAATCATCCAAATCCCGAAAATCGCCATCAAAACAGCTGCTGGTACTGTTATAATATTCCATAATCTTCTCGCCATAAAAACATATTGCTCTCTCAGGATTTCTTTTTTTGGACTTTCGAAAGCATCTGTATCTTTATAATACACAAAAATTCTTACAAGGTAAAAAATCCCTGCAAAGTAGCTTACCATAAAGATAATGTGTAATGCTTTTATAATTAAATAAGTCATAGTAATTTATGATTTATGATTTTCAACTTCCAACTTCCAACTTCTAGCTTCTAACCTCTAACTTCCTTCACTCAAACTGTACATAAATTTTGTCTCCTACTTTTAAACCGAAAAGAGTATTGGCTCCATTTTTATTGGTGCCTTTGTAGATAGATATTTCTAATAAATCTTGTTCGTTAAAAATAGCCGATGCTTTGCCATGATATTCGGTTTCTTTTTCCCAATCCGTCACAATGTCTGTATATTTTCTATGAATATTTTTGAGTAAAATATTTCTGATGTTGATTTCGTGATTTTCAAAATTAATTGCCGTTTTTTCAAATAAACCTCTGGGAATGTTGGTTACACAATTGCCAAAATTGTCTATATACATTACTTCGCCAATCATAATTTTTTCGGCTTCATTAAAGTAAGGTTTTGGGAAGGTAATTTCTTTGTAATTTTTTATTTTTCTACCAATAAGTTCGGGTAAACCTCCATTACTAAGATGTGCCGCTACTGGAGAAAATATATCTACACTGGCAAACTTCACATTATCATCAAATCGGTTATTGATTGTAATTTCATAGATGGCTTCAGGTTTTACATCATAAAAAATAAGGCTCAGCAAACCATTATCTGCTGAAATGAAGTAATGTCCGTCTGCTTTTACTAATATATTTTTTCGGTCTTTATGAAAAAAACTATCCACAGAAATAATATGAATACTTTCCTTGGGGAAATTTACATATGCATTTTTTACAATATATGCAGTCTGTAGCAGGTTGTATGCGTCAATTTGATGAGAGATGTCTATAATTCTGGCATCAGGATTTAGCTGTATGATATTGCCCTTAATTGCTGCAACTCTGTGGTCCACCGTTCCATAATCTGAAGTTAAAGTAATTATTGGCATTTTTTAATGAAATAAATGTTTGAAAAAACAAAGATATTGCTTATTTTTGGTAAGATAAAATTTTTAAAAACAGAATATCTTGTACGAACTAACCTATGAAATTTCCGGCATTAATACCAAAACTTTTTATGGTGTTAACAATCAGTTTTTTAATCTGATAAAATCTAGCTTTCCTACCCTTAAAATTACTGGTAGAGATCATTTTATTTTTGCAATGGGCAACCAAGAAACCTTAGATGTTTTTAAACAAAAATTAGATGATGTAGTGAATTACATTTTTAAAAATAATTCTATAGAATTAAAGGAATTAGAAAGCATCTTAAAAATAAAAGATGAAGCCGAAAAACAATTGGTTTTTGACCAAGATATTATTGTAAAAGGAGTAAATGGTAAAATCATAAAAGCCAAAACCACCAATCTGAAGAAGTTGGTAAAAGAATCTGAAAAAAAAGATATGGTTTTTGCAATTGGGCCTGCTGGAACAGGTAAAACCTATACCAGTGTAGCTTTGGCAGTTCGTGCGCTTAGAGATAAAGAAGTCAAAAGGATTATTCTTACCAGACCAGCGGTAGAAGCGGGCGAAAGCCTAGGTTTTTTGCCAGGTGATTTAAAGGAGAAACTAGATCCGTACTTACAACCATTGTATGATGCACTTAGGGATATGATTCCTCACGAAAAACTAGAAGGTTTTATGGAAAAGAAAGTGATAGAAGTAGCACCTTTGGCTTTTATGCGTGGTAGAACATTAGATGAAGCCTTTGTAATTCTAGACGAAGCACAGAATACAACTCATTCTCAGATGAAAATGTTCCTTACCAGAATGGGAATGAATGCCAAATTTATTATTACAGGTGATCCTTCGCAGGTAGATCTGCCACCGAAAATGCATTCTGGACTGAAAGAAGCGATGCGCATCTTGAAAAACGTTCCGGAAATAGGTTTTGTACATCTTACAGAAGAAGATGTGGTAAGGCATCCTGTGGTAAAGAAGATTATTTTGGCATACAATGCAGAAGAAAAAAGGCAAAGAGAAGAGTAGTTATCCACTTATTCACAGTGAGTTATAAATAGCCTAAGTATTTAACATAAGATAATATATTGTCAATAATTTGTGAGTATTGCTTCAAAGTTATACTTTTGCCGCTCGAAATTTTATAAATTAATAACAATTATGAAAAAGCTATTTTTAGTAGGTGCATTAGCACTTTTCGGAGCTATGAATGCTCAAACTGCAAAATCTTCTAACGGAGCAACTGCAAAAGGAAAATGGGTGATAGAAGCTAATACAGGATCTTGGACTACAGCTGGTAATACATCTTTTAGTCTTACTTCAATAGATGGTAGCACTGTTTGGAATATTGGAGCAGAAGGCGGTTATTTTGTTGCAGATAAATTGGCGGTTAAAGTTGGTTTAGGTTATGGAGACTCTGACTTTAGCAAAGGTACATTTACATACAAACTAGGAGCTCAATACTATTTTAACGGAAATATTCCTGTAGGTGTTGATTTTACTGGAGCTAGTACAGATGGAGAAAGTGTAAATTATGTAGGATTAGAAGGTGGTTATGCTTGGTTTGTAGCTCCAAATATTGCAGTTACCCCTAAAGTAAGATATAATATTGCTACTAAAGATACTTATGAAAATGCCTTCCAAGGATTAGTTGGTTTTTCTTTATTTTTCTAGTGTAATATAGAGAATTAAAATTTAATTTATGCCACTTTTAGAACTTCTAAAAGTGGCTTTTTAGTTTATTTTGCTTTATTGGAAAAAAATATTACATTAGCAAAAATTATTTAATCAAAACTAATTAAACAATGAGAAAATTATTTCTAGTAGGAGCTTTGGCTCTTTTCGGTGCTGTAAATGCACAGCAAAATTCCGTTAAGTTTAATCCTTTAGCTGTTTTCGGTGGTTCTGATATGTTTACCTACGAAAGAGCAGTAGGTGAGCATTCTACTGTAGGTGCAGGAGTGGGCTTTTCTTCTTATAAAATTACAGATACTAAATATAGCTCTCTAGCTGGTTCTGTATTTTATAGATACTATTTTTCTGAAGTTCTTAAACGTTGGTACGCTTCAGGTGGTGTAAATTATTATTCTGGTAAATTTACTTACGATGATAGTAAAGATAATTACAGTTCTTTTGGAGTAAGTGCTAAAATGGGTTACCAATGGGTTTGGGATAGTGGTTTTACGCTAGACTTAAACGGAGGCTTAGTATATAGAAGTTATAATTATGACAGTAGTAATGTAGATTCTAGTGTACTTAAAGCAAGTGGAATAGGTCCTGCATTTGGTTTTGGACTTGGATATACTTGGTAGATTTATATCAAAATAAATTTGCAAACATAACTAAGCATAAGCCATTTTCTATAAAGGAATGGCTTTTAATATTTAAATTATGAAAAAATTATTTTTAGCAAGTGCAATAGCTCTTTTTGGAGCTTTAAATGCTCAAGTAAATATTGGTGCAAAAGGAGGTTTGTCTGTTACTACCTTATTTGCAGAATATCAAGGTACTAAAGGCGTAAGTGATTCTAAAATAGCTCCTTATTTTGGATTGACATTACAAACAAGTGTAAACGAAAAACTTAAATTTCAGGCTGAAGCATTGTACACCGTACTTGGAGGAAAAGATTCTGAAAACGGGGAAAGTGCAGATTTTAAAATTCCTGAATTTATTATTCCAGTTTCACTAAAATATTATTCTACAGAAAAATTCTATTTGCAAGGAGGTCTTAATTTTGGTTTTATTTCTAATCCTAAAGTAAGTGTCAATTCAAGTATTATTTCAGGTTCTGGAGATGCTTCAAGTGCTTTTAAATCTTTAGATATGGGGTTATTGTTAGGCGCAGGTTTTCGTGTTGTTCCGAAGTTAGATTTAGATGCAAGATTTAATATAGGGTTTAATAATATCTCTGATGTAGATGGAATGGTAATGAGAAATAATTATTGGCAAATAGGACTTAATTATTGGTTTAAATAAAAATAAAAAACGCTTCCAGAATATCTAGAAGCGTTTTTTATTGAATTTTCATTGAAATTTATTTCCCGAAAAGGTTACCGCCCATTCCTGGCATATTAGGCATTCCTTTGCCCATCATTTGCATCAATTGTTTTCCTTGAGGGCCTTGCATCATTTTCATCATTTTGCCCATCTGTTCGAATTGTTTCATCAGACCATTTACGTCTTCTATTTTTCTGCCGCTACCTCTGGCAATTCTTTTCTTACGGTTCATGTCTATGATAGAAGGTCTTCTTCTTTCGTCTGGTGTCATAGAATGGATAATAGCTTCTATATGCTTGAAGGCATCATCATTAATATCAACATCTTTTATGGCTTTTCCTACACCAGGTAACATTCCCATGAGGTCTTTCATGTTACCCATTTTTTTAATTTGCTGAATTTGTTTTAAGAAATCATCAAAACCAAACTCATTCTTTGCGATTTTCTTGTGTAGTTTTTTTGCTTCTTCTTCATCAAATTGTTCTTGAGCTCTTTCTACCAATGAAACTACGTCTCCCATTCCTAGGATTCTGTCTGCCATCCTTTCTGGATAGAATAGGTCTAGCGCTTCCATTTTTTCTCCGGTAGAGATAAATTTGATAGGCTTATTCACCACAGAGCGAATAGTAAGTGCAGCACCACCTCTGGTATCACCATCTAATTTGGTGAGAACTACCCCGTTATAATCTAAAACGTGGTTAAATGCTAGAGCTGTATTTACAGCATCTTGCCCCGTCATAGCATCTACTACAAAAAGAGTTTCGGTAGGTTTTACCGCTAGGTGAACTTTTCTTATTTCGTTCATCATGGCTTCATCTATGGCGAGACGACCTGCGGTATCTATAATTACTACATCGTGTTTATTTTCTTTAGCAAACTTGATGGCATTTTCTGAGATTTCTACAGGATTTTTGTTTTCTATTTCTTTGTAGATGGTAACGCCTACTTGGTCTGCTAATACAGTTAATTGGTCTATTGCTGCAGGTCTATACACGTCACAAGCTACCAATAGAGGTTTTTTGGCTCTTTTGGCTTTAAGGTAATTGGCTAATTTTCCAGAGAAGGTAGTTTTACCAGAACCTTGTAAACCAGCAATCAGGATAATGGTAGGATTTGCAGAAAGGTTTATTCCTTCTTGTGTACCGCCCATAAGATCTACCAATTCATCGTGAACAATTTTGGTCATTAATTGTCCTGGGGTGATGGAGGTCAATACATTTTCACCAAGTGCTTTGTCTTGTACTCTTTTGGTAAGGTCTTTAGCAACTTTGTAATTTACGTCTGCATCTACCAATGCACGGCGAATTTCTTTCACCGTTTCTGCTACGTTGATTTCTGTAATTTTACCGCGTCCTTGTAGGTTTTGTAACGCTTTATCTAGCTTGTCCTGAAGACTATTAAACATAGTTTATGATTTTAAGATGTGCAAAAATAAGGAATTTTGTTGATTTGTTTTAGGATTTTATTGGTTTCGTAGAGAATGATGTTTTATTAGAAGGCTAGACAAGATATTTATTACCTCAAAAAGAATAAAAACATTAATAGTAAAGTGTAGATTATAGCACGAATTTTACTACAATAATCACTAAAGCGCATAAAAAAAACGACCTCAATAGAGAGATCGTTTTAATTTTTATAGAAAATACTTAGAGTATTAGTTCGCTAACTTTACGTTTACTGCGTTTAATCCTTTTTTTCCTTGTTCCACTTCGTACGTAACTTTGTCGTTCTCGCGGATGCTTCTTGTACCCAAACCAGATGAGTGTACAAAGATGTCTGCTCCACCATTAGTTGGAGTAATAAATCCGAAGCCTTTTGCTTCGTTGTAAAATTTTACGGTGCCTTCTTGCATGGTAATTTTGTTATAAATTGTTGTTATTTTACTAATTGTATATTGATGGCAGAAAAACCTTTAGCCGATCTTTCTTTCTCAAAAGAAACTTTATTTCCTTTTTTAAGGGGAACAGAACAATTGTTCTGGTGGAAAAATACATTTTCTTTGGAACGGTCTTCGGTAATAAAACCGTAGCCTTTTTCGCTAAAAAAAGTAATGATTCCTGTTTTTAGTTTTTCTTCTGCTTCTATAGGAGCAGCCCCTAGTTGGATGTCTTCTAGAGAGATTTCGTCTCTTTTTTCGGGTGGTGTGTTGGTGATTCTCCCGAATTCATCTACATAAGAAAACATTTGTTCTAAATCTTTTCCTTTGTTATTGTTCTCTTTACGCTCTTCTCTTCGGAGCGCTTTTTCTTTTTGTTTTTGAAGTTTTTTCTTAAAATTTTCTTTTTTTGAGAAAGAATCTGCCATAAATAATATTGTTCTATTTGTTTTTAAAATTGTAAAGTCATAACCAAAATTATTTGGTTTTTTTGTTCGGGTATGGTCTATCTCTCTTTTTGAAAAAAGTAGAAGACTTACTCTGTCATAACTTGTGGGGTTTTGATAGGGAGGTATTTTGCCTAGTTTTGTTTTCAGTGCTGTGCATCATTGTGATGAATTAAAGTTAAAAAATGGGGCGCTGAAAAAGCAAAAACTGAAAAAGAGAAAACAAGATTCTAAACTGTAACAGATAGCAAAGGCAGTAACCTATTTTAATAAATATATTGCAAAGATACATTAAATAAATGGAATAGCCTAATTATGTGTGCGATGTACGATTTTAGATTTTCTCTCAACAACTTTTATTAATTACAATCTGATTTGGTTTAACATTTAGGCATATAAAAGTCTTCTGATTTTATACAAGAGGCAACCCAAATGTTTTAGCTCACAAGAATCTAATTTTTTTAAGGTGTTCGTGAAACATTCAATAATTAATCAATAAAAAAGGCGAGTTGCCCCGCCTTGAATGTTTTCACAACGGAATAATCCTTATTGTGAATTGCTTTCGAGTACAAATATAAAATAAAAAAAATAATTGAAATAGGGGAAATCCGTATTTTTATATAAAAGTTTCTTTTTAAATTTATACAATTTCAAAAAACTCAATAATTATGACTAAAAATATACTTGGATTAGATTTGGGAACGAACTCGATTGGTTGGGCGTTGGTGGAAGTTGACGGAAATAATATTCCTATTCGGATTATTGCAATGGGATCACGAATTATTCCTTTAACAGCAAGTGATAAAGAAGAATTTCAAAGAGGTTTGTCAATTACAAAAAATCAAAGCAGAACAGTTAGTAGAACTCAGAGAAAAGGTTATGATAGGAAACAACTGAAAAAAAGTGATTTAAAAAAACTTCTTATCAAATATGATATTTTCCCTTCTGAAGAATTATTGAAACTTCCAATGTTGGATTTATGGAAGTTGAGAAGTGATGCTGCAAATCCTAATGAAAATATTTCAGCCGAACAATTAGGGCGTATTTTTTATATGCTTAACCAAAAACGTGGATACAAATCTGCAAGAAGTGAAGCCAATGCGGATAAAAAAGATACTGATTATGTGCAAGCTGTAAAAGGTCGTTACGCCCAATTAAAAGATAAAAATCAAACCATTGGACAATTTTTTTATGAGGGGTTGAATAACGCTAATCTTAATAACTCATATTTCAGAATCAAAGAAGAAGTCTATCCAAGAGAAGCCTATATAGAAGAATTTGATACGATTATTAATGCTCAAAAAGGAAAACACGATTTTCTTACAGATGAGATTATTCATCAATTAAGAAATGAAATTATTTATTATCAAAGAAAACTGAAATCTCAAAAAGGATTGGTGAGTGTTTGTGAATTTGAAGGCTTTGAGAAAACTGTTTTTGATAAAGAAAAAAATAAAGAGAAAACCATTTTTGTTGGTCCAAAAGTAGCTCCGAAAACTTCGCCATTATTTCAACTTTGCCGAATTTGGGAAGTAGTGAATACCATTACTTTGAAAATAAAAAATCCAGAAGAAAGCAAATATAAATGGGGTGAAAAGATACCTACATTAGAAGAAAAGGAACTCATAGCAGAATATTTATTTAAAAATGACAATTTAAGTTTTACAAAGCTTATTGAAATTCTAAATCTCAAAAAAGATGATGTTTACGTAAATAAACAAATTTTAAAAGGTATTAAAGGAAATGAAACTTATGCGAGTATTCATAAAATTTTAGGAGATAATGATCTTTTAAATTTTGATGTTTCCATTATTCCAACAGAAAAAACTTCAATTTTAGTAGACAAACAGACTGGTGAGATTTTTGAAGAAAGAGCAGGTTTGGAATTAGATGCAAGTTTAGAAAAAGAACCATTATATCAATTGTGGCATACCATTTATTCTTTGAAGGATTTAGATGAATGTAAAAATGCTTTAATTAAACGATTTGGTTTTGAGGAAGAAATTGCAGAGAAACTTTCCAAAATTGATTTTAATAAACAAGCTTTCGGAAATAAATCCAACAAAGCAATGCGGAAAATTCTTCCTTTTCTGATGGAAGGTTACGATTATTCTGAATCTTGTAGTTTGGCGGGTTACAATCATTCAAATTCTTTGACCAAAGATGAGAGAGAACAGCAAAAAACTATAGATAGATTAGAGCTCCTTACCAAAAACAGTTTGAGACAACCTATTGTTGAAAAGATTCTAAATCAAATGATTAATATAGTTAATGCAATAATTGAGCAATACGGAAAGCCATCTGAAATTAGAGTAGAATTGGCGCGAGAGCTGAAACAAAGCAAAGACGAGCGAAATGATGCAGATTTACAAAACTCGAAAAACAAAAAACTTAATGAAGAAATAGGGAAAAGATTGACAGAGTTGGGATTGCCTGCTACGAAGCGGTATATTCAGAAATATAAATTTATTTTTCCGTCACTAAGTAAAAATCTAAAAGAGGCTAAAGTCAACAATCAATGTATCTATTGTGGAGAAAGTTTTAATCTTACGGAAGCATTAAGCGGCGATGCTTACGATGTAGATCACATCGTACCAAAAGCATTGTTGTTTGACGATTCACAGAATAATAAAGTTTTGGTTCATAGAAAATGTAATGCTACCAAAACCAATCAAACTGCTTATGATTATATGGCTACAAAAGGCGATGAAGCGGTAAGAATATACGCTGAAAGAGTGGATGACTGGTTTAACAGAGGAATTATTTCTTATAGCAAAATGCAAAGATTAAAAGTTTCGCATAAGGAATATTTAGGAAGAAAAAAGCTAGGGAAGGAAACGGAAACCGATAAAAAACTTTGGGAAAACTTCATCGACAGACAATTAAAAGATACACAATATATCTCCAGAAAAGCACGTGAAATTTTGCAGAAAGTATGCAATAACGTAACAACTACCGAAGGTGGAGTTACAGCAAAGCTTCGTAATCTTTGGGGTTGGGACGATGTTTTGATGAATCTACAAATGCCTAAATACAAAGAATTAGGACAAACGGTAACTAAAGAATGGACAAGTGAACACGGAAAAAGAAAACACCAAAAAGAAGAAATTGAAAATTGGACAAAAAGAGATGACCATCGCCATCACGCAATTGACGCTTTGGTGGTCGCTTGCACAAAACAAGGTTTTATTCAACGCATCAATACTTTAAATTCAAGTGAAACTAAAGATTTGATGAACAAAGAAATTGAAGAAGCTAAAATAGAATTTAACGAAAAGACTACACTTTTAGAAAAATACTTGAAAACTCAAAAGCCATTTACAACTGAACAAGTAATGAATGAAGCCGATAAAGTTTTAGTTTCTTTTAAAGCAGGTAAGAAAGTAGCAACTGTAACAAAATTTAAAGCTACAGGCAAAAATAAAATTACTGGCGTAATTGTTCCGAGAGGAGCATTACACGAACAGTCGGTTTACGGCAAAATTAAAGTTATAGAAAAAGACAAACCTTTAAAATACTTATTTGAAAATTCAAATAAAATTGTTGATACTAAAATTAAAAATCTCGTTGAAACAAGACTTTCTGAAAACGAAAATAGTTCAAAAATGGCTTTATCCAGTTTAAAGAAAAACCCAATCTATTTGAATGAAGAAAAGACAGAAATTCTTGAAAAAGCATCTTGTTACAACGATGCAACAGTTTTGAAGTATAAATTACAAAATTTAAAAGCCAGTCAAGCTGATGATATTGTTGATGAAAGAGTGAAGATCTTGGTTAAAGAAAGATTAGCTCAATTTAATAATAAAGAAAAAGAAGCATTTAAAGATACTCTCTGGTTTAACCAAGAAAAACAAATTCCCATTAAAACCGTCCGTTTGTTTGCTCGTCCTGATGCTAATAATTTACAAGCCATAAAAAAAGATGAGAATGGCAAAGAAATTGGGTTTGTTGTGATGGGAAATAATCATCACATTGCTATTTATGAAGATAAAGATCAAAAACTTATCCAACATAGTTGTACATTTTGGCACGCAGTAGAAAGAAAAAAGCATAAAATTTCTACAGTTATTAAAAATTCATCAGACGTTTGGAATGAATTATTAAACAAAGAACTTCCAGAATCATTTTTAAATAAACTACCTGCCGACAATCTCAATTTAAAATTCAGTATGCAGCAGAATGAAATGTTTATTTTGGGATTATCAAAAGAAGAATTTGACGAAGCAATTCAAAAAAGCGATAAACCATTGTTGAGTAAACATTTGTATTTAGTGTGGAGTATTTCTGAAAATAATTATTGGTTTAGACATCATTTGGAAACTAAGAATTCTGATTTAAAGAAAACAGATGGTGTCAAAGAAAGTAAAAGACTTTATAATATTAGAAGTTTAGGATCTTTATTTTCTTTAAATCCTATAAAAGTTAGATTAAACCATTTAGGCGAAATCACAAAAATCGGAGAATATTAATTATGATCACCCGCTCCATCTATATCGGCAATCCCGCTTATCTTAGGCTCAAAGACGAGCAGTTGAAAATCCTCTGCCCGGAAACCAAAACGGAAAAGGGGAGTGTTCCTGTGGAAGATTTGGGGTTATTGATGCTGGATCATTATCAGATAACCATTTCGCACCATCTGATTCAGAAAATGATGGGAAACAATGTCGTGGTGGTGAGTTGCGATGCCCATCATTTACCGCACGGAATAATGCTTCCGCTGTATGGGCATACCGAACATTCCGACCGCGTAAAAGATCAGCTGGAAGCCAGTGAACCGCTGAAAAAACAGCTTTGGAAACAGACGGTGGAATGCAAGATCGAAAACCAGAAAAATGTTCTGATGAAACTGGGGAATTATTACGAACCCCTGATTGAATATCAGAGAAATGTAAAATCCGGCGACGTTACGAATATGGAAGGAATTGCAGCGCAGCATTACTGGAAATACCTCATCAGTCTGGACTTTTTGAGGCAGCGTTTTGGAGATTCCCCCAATCAGTTTTTCAATTTTGGATATGCCGTACTCAGAAGCGTTGTCGCAAGAGCCATCGTAGAAACCGGACTGTTGCCTGTTCTCGGCATTTTTCATAAAAATAAATACAATCCGTATTGCCTTGCCGATGATTTAATGGAACCTTACCGTCCTTTTGTTGATCTGCTTGTAATGCAGTGGCTGAAAATTCATCCGGATACTGAAGAGCTGACGAAAGAATTTAAAGCGCATATTCTCCAGATTGCGACCAAAGATGTGCGTATTGATGACAAAACAAGACCGTTGCTGGTTGCTGTAAAAACAACCGCTTCTTCGCTTTACAAATGCTATACAGGAGAAAAGCGACTGATTTCATATCCGGAATTGATGTAATTTTTTTATGGCAGCTTTATCCGCCCTCCGTTCCCGCTTTTTTGCAGATTTCCAGCCACATTTTTCCAGCACTACAATCTGCAAAAAGAGCTCCACTCAGGTCGGGCTGCGAACGTTACGACAAACAAACAATAGTCACCAAAAATGAACGCCGAAAGGTTTAATGCATACCGAATTATGTGGGTTTTAGTATTATATGACCTCCCGACCGAAACGAAAGCGAATATGAAAGATGCAAACCGTTTTCGGAAGGCTTTGATTGATGACGGATTTACTTTATTTCAGTTTTCGATGTACGTGCGTCACTGCCCGAGCCGGGAAAATGCAGAAGTTCATATCAAAAGAGTAAAATTTATGCTTCCGAAAGCCGGAAAAGTAGCCATTATGTGCATTACGGATAAACAGTTTGGAGACATCGAAATTTTTTTTGCCAGAAATAAAGAAGAACCGCCACCGACCTTCCAACAACTCGAATTGTTCTGAATTTTAAATCCTGAAAACAAAATAAACCCACTGTAATTCAGCGGGTTAAATTTTGAGGTTGTGTCATATCCCAAAGATACTAAAAAATGAAAGCAATTCACAACGTGTATTGAAGTGAAAAAAAATAAATTAATGTTGTGTCATATCCCAAAGATACTAAAAAATGAAAGCAATTCACAACAGAGCTTGTATTATTAAAAAGAGAATTAGAGTTGTGTCATATCCCAAAGATACTAAAAAATGAAAGCAATTCACAACAATTGAATGGGGTAAAATTTTAGAAAATTGGTTGTGTCATATCCCAAAGATACTAAAAAATGAAAGCAATTCACAACGATACACAGAGACTTTACTTGCTCACTGGGGTTGTGTCATATCCCAAAGATACTAAAAAATGAAAGCAATTCACAACTGGGCAACAAGTTCCCAATCTAATCTAACAGTTGTGTCATATCCCAAAGATACTAAAAAATGAAAGCAATTCACAACCTCACAGATATTCTGGCTGGCATCTCTGCCGTTGTGTCATATCCCAAAGATACTAAAAAATGAAAGCAATTCACAACCACGAACTGATATATTTGCGGTACAGGATAGTTGTGTCATATCCCAAAGATACTAAAAAATGAAAGCAATTCACAACTTCTCGTTTGGCGTTTTCTCTTTTCTAAATGTTGTGTCATATCCCAAAGATACTAAAAAATGAAAGCAATTCACAACAATACCAACCATCCTTTGTGAGTAGCCTCAGTTGTGTCATATCCCAAAGATACTAAAAAATGAAAGCAATTCACAACTGCCAGACCTCAGAGGTAAGGATATGATTGGTTGTGTCATATCCCAAAGATACTAAAAAATGAAAGCAATTCACAACCTTCTGAATTATTGGCAGAAATATCGTATAGTTGTGTCATATCCCAAAGATACTAAAAAATGAAAGCAATTCACAAC
>DDFD01000103.1 GCA_002337005.1 Flavobacteriales bacterium UBA1937
CTAACCTTAAATTCGTTAATAATCAGGTTCTTATTCAATTAGAACAAAACGAAGAACGACTTTCTTTTACCTCAAAACATAAAAATCTCAACTGGGAACTTCACGATGATCTTTTAGTAAAGACATTTCAGCGTATTGTAGCTGGCAAACGTTATCAAGATTATATGACAGATGAAACCCTAACTTTTGATGATGATCAAAAGTTTATAGGTAAACTTTTCTTAAGATACATTGCAGAAAACGAAGATTTCCACGATCGGCTAGAAGGTATGGAAATGTCTTGGGCAGACGATTTCCACGTAGCAAATTCTATGGTGCAAAAAACCATTGGTTTTATGAAAGCAGAACACGCAATGCATACTTTAATTAAAATGATTAAAGATGATGAAGATAGACAATTTGCAAAAAAATTGTTGTTGCAAAGCATCAATCATTGGGATTCTACTGAGAAAAAAGTAGAAGAAAGACTCCAGAATTGGGATTTGGAGCGTATTTCTTTGATGGACAAGATTATTCTAATTGCTGCAATTTCCGAGCTAGACTTTTTCCCGCTTACGCCTGCCAGAGTAATTATTAATGAATATATAGAAATTTCTAAAGTATTCGCTACAGATAAAAGTCAGGTTTTCGTAAACGGAATTCTAGATAAATATACCAAAGACCTTTCAAGAGTATAAAGTGGTTATTTTTAGAAATTAAAATTTCTTTAATAATCAATATCTTCTCATTTAAATTGAGGCAAATGGTATTATTTTGTTTAAATTTGAACAAAATTTTTTAAATCAAATTTCATGAAAAAGATTATAGGACTAAGTTTATTCGCTGTTCTAGCGATAGTTTCTTGTAAGAAAAATGAAAGTGTAGAACAATCAAAAGTAGATTCTACACAAATTGCAGCACAGCAAGCACCTGTTTCAGAAACTAGCATCATAGATGAGACAAAAAAACAACCAGAAACAAGCTTGGCACTTTCTGAACCAAGTTTTGATTTTGGTAAAATCAAAAAAGGGGATGTAGTAGAGCATATCTATGAAGTTACGAATACGGGTAAAAATCCTTTGATTATTTCTAGCGTTCAGCCAACTTGTGGATGTACCGTTCCAGATTTTACAAAAGATCCTATTTTACCAGGGCAAAAAGGTAAAATTACCTTGAAATTTAATTCTGCTAACTTTGACGGAGTAGTACATAAGGCAGCTCAGGTATATGCTAATGTAGCTAAAAACCCTATAGAATTGACCTTTACTGCAGATATTCAATCTAAATAATAAATAATTTATATTATGTTTTCAACAATATTTTTACAAGCAGGAGCAGGTGGATTTGGCGGTTTTATGCCCATGATTTTGATTATGGTAGTTATGTTTGTTTTGTTTCTTTGGCCTCAAATGAGAAAGCAAAGCAAAGACAAAAAATTCTCTGAAAATCTTAAAAAAGGTCAAAGAGTAGTGCTTACTTCTGGTATGCACGGTAAGATTTCGGATATTATGGAAGATGGTGTAATTATAGAAACGATGTCTGGAAAATTAAAATTTGAAAAGGCAGCTATTTCTAGAGAATATACTCAGGCTAGATTTCCTGAAACGGCGGCATAGTTCTATAAATTAGGGCAAAGCAAAACCGTCTCTCAATAATTTTTGAGAGACGGTTTTTATAATATATGGATAGATATTTTTAGCTAAGTAATAAGATGAGTAAGCTGGCAGTGAAAATTCTAGCAATAGTTACTAGTGGATATACTTGTGCGTAACTTTGTATAGGAACGTCATTGTCTAAATAATTGGTACTAAAAGATAATGCAGCAGGGTCTGTGTAGCTGCCACTCATAATCCCTGCAAGTTGTAAGAAATTAATTTTCATAAAGACTCTACCTACCACTACCATTGTTATTAATGGGATAAATGTAATGGCGGAACCATAAAGAAGCCAATTCCAGCCGTTGTATTTAATGAAGTTTTCATAAAATCCTTCTCCAGCGTGGATACCAACTGCGGCAAAGAATAAACAAATTCCGAAATCTTTCATAAAATGAATAGCACCATTATTAATGTAAGAATGGATAAACGAAATTCCACCGTATCTAGAAATTAAAAGTGCTACAATTAGAGGCCCAGCTGCAAAACCTAGTTTCAAAGGAATAGGCAAACCCGGAACCATCAAAGGTATAGAACCTACAATAATACCAATTAATAAACCACCGAAAAGTGATAAAAAATCTGGTTCTAGAAGTTTTTTCTCTTGATTTCCAATAATTTTTTCTGCTTCTTGAATGCCTTGTTCGGTACCAATAACTCTCAAAATATCACCATAGAATAATTCTAGTGAAGGTCTTGGTAAAATCTCTCTTCCTGCTCTGAAAACTCTGGTTACCTTTAGGTCATACGTATTGTAAAGATCTAGTTCTGATAATTTTTTGTGTACCGCAGAAGGTTTCGTAACGAAAATATTTTTCTTACTGATGTCAGAATCAGATTCTATAAATGAATCGGTAGAAGAACGACCAATTTTGGTGATAAATTCATCTAGTTCTTTTTCTTTACCAACAATCATCAGTACATCTCTGTCTTGCAAATGAGTATCTAGTGTAGGCGAAAATACTGAGACTTCACCACTATGTTTGAGTCTAGAAATAATAATTTCGTAGCCTATTTCTTTAATAACTTCATTCAGAGATTTTCCGAAAAAATCAGGATTGGTAACTCTCATTTTTTTATGAGTAAGAGGCTCTTCTCTATTTATTTTTGCCATTCTGAATTTTTTCATTTCCTCGGAAGGCGTAATTTTAAGAATAATTTTGGAGAAAATAATAACGGCTATAATTCCAAAAACGCCCAAAGGATAATTAATAGCGTATCCTATGGTAGGGTCTGCAAAGCTTTTATCAGGGAATTGAACTTTCAATTCTTCTATAGTGTTTTTTGCAGCTCCTAAACCTGGAGTATTGGTAACAGCCCCGCTCATAATACCTACTAAGTTTTCTATATCTAGAGCGGTTACTTTGTGCAGAATAAAGGTGATTATACCTCCTAAAAGTACAGTAGAAACCGCTAAAATATTAAATTTTAAGCCTTCGTCTTTGAAAGATGAAAAGAAAGACGGTCCTACTTGTAAACCAATTCCGTAAACAAATAATATTAATCCAAAATCTCTGATGAAATCAAAAATTTCGCCATTAATTCGGTATCCGAAATGCCCAAGAATTAATCCTGTAAACATTACAGCAGACACACCAAATGTGATTTTTCCCATTTTTAATCTCCCAAAGAAAACACCAGAGCCTATTGCTAGCATTATCGTAATCATAGATTGTATTACGGTAGGGTTTTCTGTAGGGAAAAGTAAAGTTTTAAGCCATTCCATAGTTGTATTTTTTTTGCTAGTGCAAAGTTACGTTTTTGCTATTCTAGGAATAATTTTCTCAAAATGAAATATATCAGTTTCTTAAAATTAATGTGAATTACTCATTTCAAACAAGATTTTCCCTCCATTTTTGATTTCTTCATAATTCAAAATATGGTTTTTTATGATTTTTCCATTTACCATTATTTTTTTCACATAGATATTTTTGTCTGATTGGTTTTTAGTTTCGATAATTAATTTTTTACCATTTCCTAAATCTACAATCGCAGATTTTACTAATGGAGAACCAATTGCATATTCATTAGAGCCAGGTAATACAGGATAAAAACCTATCGCCGAAAATATATACCAAGCACTCATTTGTCCGGCATCATCATTGCCACAAAGTCCATCTTCTCTGTCGTGATACATTTTTCTTAATACCATTCTTACTTTTTCTTGTGTTTTCCAGGCATCGTTAGTCCAATTGTATAGATATGGAATGTGGTGACCAGGTTCGTTTCCGTGCACGTAATTTCCTATAATTCCGTCTCTGGTAATATCCTCGTTTTTTTCGATGTATTTATCTGCAATTTCTGTATCGAAAATTCCATCTAGATGTTTAGAGAATTTGTTTTTTCCGCCCATCATTTCAATCATTTTCGGAATATTTTGTGGTACATATAGCCCATAATTGTAAGCATTTCCTTCTATAAAACCTTGTCCGTGAGTATCCATCGGATCAAATTCAGCTTTGAAGGTTCCGTCAGAAAGTTTGGGTCTCATAAAACCAGTTTTAGCATCATAGACATTTTTATAATTTTCAGAACGTTTTAGGTATTCTGTTTGCACATCGGTTTTTCCAGTTTTTTTGGCAACCTGAGCAATACACCAATCGTCATAAGCATACTCTAGAGTTTTAGAAACCGAAGAATTGCTTTTATCTTCTGGCACATAACCGTATTTTAAGTATTCTCCAATTCCGTCATAATATTTCAAATTTGAAGAATTCTGCATAGCTTCTAGCGCCTGATTTATATCTACATCTGTAGTTCCTTTTGCGATGGCATCTGCCAAAACAGAAACTGCGTGATAGCCAATCATACACCAATTTTCATTAGAATAGTGGCTCCATATCGGTAAGGCTTTATGCACACTTTCATTGTAATGAGCCAACATAGATTTTACAAAATCATTGTTTCTTTTCGGTTGGATTAAATTATACAAAGGATGGAGCGCTCTGTAAGTATCCCAAAGTGAATAAATAGTATAATTCGTAAAATTTTTTGCCTCATGAATATTTTGGTCAAGACCGAGATATTTTCCATCTACATCCTGATAAATTACTGGCGAAAGCATGGTGTGATACAATGAAGTGTAAAATACCTTTTTGTCTTCGTTGTTGATGGTTTCTACTTTAATTTTAGAAAGCTCATTTTCCCATTTTGATTGAGTTTCTGCCTTGACCTTGTTAAAATCCCAATGCGGAATTTCAGTGTCTAGATTTTTTAAAGCACCTTCTGTAGATACACTAGACAGCGCAAATTTCACTAAAATTTTTTCGTTTTCTTCGGTGTCAAAATCAAAGTAAGCTCTTATTTTTCTCCCCGCAAATTCTGGGAAATTTTCATTTTCATTAAATTTTCTATAAAAACCGTTGTATTCTACTTTTTCATACCTTTTTCTTCCGTATGATTTGAAAGGTTTTGAAAATTTCATGGCAAAATATACTTTTCTGGTTCTTGCCCAACCCGTTGTTTCTCTGTAACCAATCACTGTTTGATTGTTTTCTACTCTTACAAAAGTCCAAACGTTTTTGTCATCATAATTATAAATATTAGACATTAAATCTAAAATAATATGAGAATCTGTAGATTTAGGAAAGATGTATTGATGAAATCCTACTCTTTCTGATGCAGTAAGTTCGGCTTTTATGCCATAATCATCTAGAAAAACAGAATAATATCCGGGCTCTGCTTTTTCAGTTTGATGAGAAAACTGTGAGTGGTAACCACTTTTCGGTTGATTGGCTTCACCAGGCTCTAGATTTAATTTGCCAACAGTTGGCATAACTAAAAAGTCCCCTAAATCAGAATGCCCAACACCGCTAAAATGGGTATGAGAAAATCCGAAAATTGTTTGGTCTTTGTATTGATAACCAGAACAATATTGATAAGTTTCAGGATTGTATTTTCCGTCTTTTGCATAAGGAACCTGATTGGTCTCTGGTGATAATTGTACCATTCCAAAAGGAGCTGCTGCACCGGGAAAAGTATGTCCCATGTTTTTGGTTCCTACCAATGGATTAACGTAAGATATAAGATTTTGAGAATAGAATAAACTAAGGATAAAAATAAAAAAAAGAGCGAATGATTTTTTCATTATTAGAAATTTTAAATAAAAGTATGAAAATTTGGCTATAAATAAAGATAAAATGACAGTTTTGTCTCACTTTAACCAATTGTTTTTTGAAATTGATATTCTGTTGTTTATTTATTTTTTTGTTGATTTTCTAAAGCAAATATTTATTTTTGTACAATGAATAATCAAAAATCTGTTTTGATATTCGGAGCCAATTCGGATGTTGCCAAACAATGTATTTTGCAATATGTAAAAAAGGGACTTTTTGTAATTGCTGCTTCTAGAAATGTAAAATCATTATCGGATTTTAGTGAAAAGCATCAATTAGAATCAAAAATAAAGGTTGTATTTTTTGATGCAACTGATTTTTCTTCTCATCAAAAATTCTACAAAGATTTAGAAACAAAACCAAATGTGGTAGTATATGCCGCAGGTTTTTTGGTTCAAAATAATCAAGCGTTTGAGGATTTTGATGCTACTTTTGATATGATAAAAACCAATTATGCAGGTGCGGTCTCTATTTTGAACATTATTGCTATGGATAAAAGCAACAAAAATTTAGAAAGAATTGTCGGTTTGTCTTCACTTTCTGGAGTTAGAGGAAGGAAAAGTAATTTTATCTACGGAAGTACGAAATCTGCTTTTACACAATATTTAGCTGGACTTCGGCAAGAGCTTTCCTCCAGAAAAATTACCGTGAATGTTCTGGTAAGTGGTTATATTAATACGAAAATAAACGAAGGTTTAGAGTTGAATAAATCCTTATTGATGAAGCCTGATTATGTGGCAAAACATATTGTAAATGCAGGAAATTCTTTTACAATTGTCCCCAATTGGAAATGGAAAATCATCTATTGGATTTTGAAACTTTCGCCAGAATTTATAGTAGCGAAGTTGCCTTAATTTTAACAAAAAACGAGGGAAATTTTCCTCGTTTCAGTTATTTTAAATTTCTTTTTTTTCTTTAGAATATTTTTTGACTATTAAAACTAGTTTATCAAAATTCTCTTTACCAATTTCTTTTTCTTCAAATAAAAATGACTGAAGAGTATTTTCAAAATTCACAATAAATAAATCATCAATGAACTCATAATTAGTCTTTTCCCAAATTGATTTAATTTCTATAAAATTATTTTTAAAATAAAAACTATCATCATACAACTCAACAATTCCAACATTATTGGTTTCACGATTTTCTTTTATTATTTCTTCAATTTTTTTATGAAAAATTTTCTTTGATTTCAAAAATTTTGCAGTTTGTATATATAAAATTGTAGCAATAATAGTAGTAAGGACAATATATAATATTGCAGTATCTCCTTTTCCAAAATAAGATAATAAAGCAAGAAGTAACATAAAGATAACACTAATAATGTTAATCTTGATTGTTTTCTTAAATTTTTTCCAACGAAAATTAAAGAACTTTTTCAATTGTTCACGATAAAGCTCTTCATTAAGAGGGATTTCTAAAGTTAATAGTTTTTCTTTCATAAAATTTCATTAAAAAAGCGAGGAAAAAACCTCGCTCTAATTTATAAATTTATTTTCAATGCCAGTTCATCTAATTGTTCGTTGTGGATTGGTGAAGGCGCATCTATCATCACATCTCGTCCAGAATTATTTTTAGGAAAAGCGATGTAATCTCTTATTACTTCGTTTCCGTCGAGAATGGCAACCAATCTATCAAAACCAAATGCTAAACCAGCGTGAGGCGGTGCTCCGAATTTGAAGGCATTCATCAAGAACCCAAACTGCGCTTCTGCATCTTCTTTAGAAAATCCTAATAAATCAAACATTTTAGATTGTAATTCTTTATTGAAAATTCTTACAGAACCGCCACCAATTTCGTTTCCGTTTAGAACCATATCGTAAGCATTAGCTCTAGCTTTTCCAGGATCAGTTTCTAGCAAATGTATATCTTCTGGTTTTGGTGAGGTAAATGGATGGTGCATTGCGTGATATCTTCCCGTTTCTTCGTCCCATTCTAAAAGTGGAAAATCTACAACCCAAAGTGGCGCAAATTCATCACCTTTTCTTAAACCAAGTCTATTACCAAGTTCCATTCTTAAAGCAGAAAGTTGGGTTCTTACTTTATTTTCGTTTCCGCTCATTAATAAAATTAAATCGCCTTCTTTTGCTCCGAATTTTTCTGTGATTTTCTTTAAATCTTCTTCGTTATAGAATTTATTGACAGATGAAGTAACAATTCCGTCGTTTTGGAATTTGATCCAAACCATTCCAGATGCACCAATTTGAGGTCTTTTAACCCAATCGATTAATTCGTCAATTTGTTTTCTGGTGTAATCTGCACAACCTTCTGCATTAATCCCAACTACCAATTCAGCTTCATCAAATATTTTGAAATCTTTTCCTTTTACCAATTCGTTTACTTCTACGAATTTCATTCCGAAACGGATGTCTGGTTTGTCGTTTCCATAGGTTTTCATCGCTTCATCAAAAGTCATTCTTGGGAATTTTCCAAAATCTTTTCCTGTAATTTCTTTTAAAAGATGAGCCGTCATTCCTTCGAAAATTTCTAGAACATCTTCTTGTTCTACAAACGCCATTTCACAATCGATTTGAGTGAATTCGGGCTGTCTGTCTGCACGTAAATCTTCGTCACGGAAACATTTTACAATTTGAAAATATCGGTCCATTCCACCAACCATCAAGAGTTGTTTGAAAGTTTGTGGCGATTGCGGAAGTGCATAAAATTGTCCTTGGTTCATTCTACTTGGTACCACGAAATCTCTTGCACCTTCTGGTGTAGATTTTATGAGGACTGGCGTTTCAACTTCTATAAAACCTTTATCTGAAAGATAATTTCTCACTTTTTGCGCCATTTTGTGACGGAAAATCAGTTTGTCTTTCACAGGATTTCTTCTGATGTCGAGGTATCTGTATTTCATACGCAATTCTTCGCCACCATCGGTTTCATCTTCGATGGTGAAAGGTGGCAATTCTGCAGAATTTAAAATCGTTAATTTTTCAACTAAAATTTCAATTTCTCCTGTTGGGATTTTTGGATTTTTAGAAGCACGTTCTATCACCGTTCCTTCTGCTTGAATTACAAATTCGCGTCCTAATTTTTTAGCATTTTCTAATATTTCGGCAGAAGTACGTTCTGCATCAAAAACCAACTGAGTAATTCCGTAACGGTCTCGTAAATTTAAAAATATAATGAATCCTGTATTGTTTACATTTTGTACCCAACCTGCCAATGTAACTTTTTCATTAAGATTTTTGAGAGATAATTCTCCGTTAGTGTGCGTTCTGAACATATTATTTTTGTTTGAAGTCGTTTTATTTTACTTGAAATAGTTTGATGCTATTTATCAAAAATTCAGGTTACAAAGATAAGGTTTTTACACGAAAAACCTTTCAGACTTTTATACACATTGAAATCCGAATGTTTTTTTTGATCATAAATTTAGAAAATAAAAAGATTGATTAAAAATACTACACAATATTATAAATCAAAAAAAAAAAAGAGTTTTGTGGCATTAGTGATTTTTTATATAGATGTTTAGATGAAAAGGATGTTAATAAATACAAAAAAACTGACAAAAATTTTCGCCAGTTTTCTTAAAATATGGGGTTATTGAATGAATTATTTAGTTAATAAAAGAAAATTTATTTTCAAACATTTTTCCAATTATAGGTAATGATGCTTCTTTTTCATTATTAGCGTTTATGATTCCTAAAATCATAAGAATGAAAATTGCATAACCAACAAAGCTTAAAAAAGCAAGTGATGGTACCATTCCTACTATTATTGTGATGGCAACATTAAAAATAATAGATACGATTGTTAGACCTAAACTTTGATTTAAATGATAATTTACTAGACTGTTGTTTTTTGACTTGTCTCTGCTGAAAAATGCAATTAACCAACCAATTAAGGTGATGTAAGAGATGATTGCTAAAACTTTGTTACTCATATTGTTTAATTTAATTAATAATTTTGTTCAGCAAAGGTATTTACAATGGTATGAGAACTATAATTTTTACTGTCTATAATACGTCTATCAAGAAAAATTAGGCGTCTATTTAGCGACTACAATAATTTTATTTTATTGATTGTTAGTGAGTTATTATTTATGAAATTTCTTGTATAAATTGGTCTAAATCTTCATCTTTTCCTAAATTTAGTTTTTGTTTTATTCTATAACGAGCCATTCTTATGCTTTTGGGCTCTACATTCATTTGAGAGGCAATTTCTTTATTTGAGAGTTTCATCAATATGAAACCACAATATTTTAAATCTAATTGAGTGAGATTTTGGTTGGCTTTTTCTAATAGCTTATTAAAAAACTCGGGATAAATGGTGTTGAAATTGGATTTGAATTTCTCAAAATCATCATCTACTAAAATGCCTTCGTCTATGGTTTTAAAAATTTTAGAATCTATGCTTTTGGGCGTTTGTAAGTTTTTTTCTAGTAATTTCTCTTTCAAATCGTTTAGAATTTCGTTTTTCTTTTCAAGATGTAAAACACTGCTCATCAATTCTTTCTGAACTTGACTTTTATCAATTTCTAATTTTTTATTTTTTTCAGAAATTAAGTGAAGTTTTAGTTTGCTATTTTTTTGATATTGAAACCAAATGATTACCATTAATATAAAAGCTAAAATCATAATCAAAATATAAATTTTTTGGTTGAAATTTTTGGAAGTAAGCAAATTTATTTTTTCTTGTTTTTCCTTCATTTCGTATTTTATTAGGCTGTTTTGTATGGCTTTATTAATGTTTTCATCATTTAACTTTTCACTTAGTTCTTGGTATTTTTGATCTAAATGATAAAATCCTTCCCAATCTTTTTGTTTAGCAGCAATGTCTTTCAAATCTCTATAGAAAAGGATTTCTGTAGAAACTTCGGGATAAGATATTTTTTTAATTTCGTCTAAACCTTTGAGAAAGAAAATTTTTGCTTCATCGGTTTTACCGTTTTCCAACAAAACACTACCTTTTGCTCCGTAATAATTTCTAAAAATAGTTTGATAATTGTATTTTTTTGCTATAGCTAATGCTTTATTCAAATAAAAATCACCATTTTGATCATTCTTGAACAACAAAAGATTGTACCCATAATTGAAATAAAGTGTTGCTAAGTAAAATTTCTGTTTAATTTCGGACTCATCTTTCACTAAATCAATAGTTTCTTTTAAGTAGTCTAACATTTGATTAGCATTGAATTTAGACTTCTTGTCATTTGTTATATCATCTTTCATATAGTTGGCATAGCAAGTTCTAGCATTGATGATGAAGCCAATGTCTTTACTCTGGTTGGCTAAATTTAGCGCTTCGCCAAAAATGTTGGGATTTTGATATTTAGAAAAATAGGCTATAGAAACTGCAGCATCACTTGCGTAGCCAAAATTGTTGAGCTTTTTGAACATATTAAGACTCTCCAAGAAATATTTTGAAGAATGTTCATCATCATCTAACACTAAATAAAGACGAGCGGTGGCATATAAAAGAAAAGCCTCGCCTTCAGAAATAGTTCCTTTTTTGGAAAATTTTTCGGCTTCGGATATGTATTCTTTGGTTTTGTTGTAGTCTTTTTTTGTGATATAAGTTAGCGCGATTAAGGAATTGGAAAGAAGTTGGTTTTTATTAGAATTATTACTCTTTTTAATTTTATTTAAACTATTGATGGTATAGTTTAAGTTTTCATTTCTATTGTTAAATATTTCAATAGCGTTATTAGATTGCGCAAATAATAATGGCTGAAAAAGAAAGAAAGAAAAAAGTATAATTAGATTAGTTTTCATTAAAATGTGTTTGTTTTACTAAAAAAACACTAATTTATGAAAAAAAAGATCAATTTTTTTAATTTTTAAAACTATTTTTCGGGAATATATTCTAATAAATCAGCAGGTGTACAATCCAAAGCTTTGCAAATGGCTTCTAAAGTAGAAAGTTTTATCGCTTTTGCTTTACCAGTTTTTAAAATGGAAAGATTGGCTTGTGTAATGCCAATTTTTTCTGCGAGTTCTTGCGATTGCATTTTGCGTTTGGCAAGCATTACGTCTATATTGATGATGATTGGCATAATTCTAAATTGTTAAATCGTTTTCGGATTGAAGTTCGTAGCCTTTTTTGAAGAAAGCGATCATGAAAAATATAATAATTCCTAAGCTTAAAAATATAAAATTGATGTACAATAAATCAGCGCTCATTTTTAAATTTAGATTGTAAAACCAGTTGATTATTTCGATCGGTACATAAATGATACTTAGCCAAGCTAATTTTTTGAACCAATTAATAGTTTTTACAGTGAAAACTTGTTCTCTACTTAATGCATTTGTGATTTTGTAGCACACAAAAATGAAGATAGTAAAAAAACTTATACCAATTAAATTACTAATCATAAAATTCTTGGAGTAAACACCTGTTAATAAATTTTGTGTAGTGAACGGATAAAAGATTTTAAACTTTAAAACGTCTTTTAGTGGATTTATATATTCATTTTTTGTCCAGCCTACATCGTTCCCAAGAAGAAAATATTCTGATAAGATATTGCTACCCGTTTTGTATTTATAGTAAAGCACAGAAAAACCAATGATTTCGTACAAAAAATGAAAAGCAATAAATATAAAAAGTAAGAAAAAGAAATAACTTAAGTACTTTGATACTGAGTTTTTACCGATTAGTTTCATAATTATTTGTTTTAAATGGTTAAATCATTTTCCGATTGAAGTTCGTAGCCTTTTTTGAAGAAAGCGATGATGAAGAATATGATTACTCCTAAAAAAAGAAAAGCAAAACAAGTCATAAGTATTGATAAATCTATGTTTGCATTGAAAATATAACCCCAAATAAAGTACAAAAGTGGAGCGTAAAGTATATTGATGACAGAAAAAATAGAGAGTAGTTTTATGATTTTTGCTGTAAAAATATTCTGATGGCTTAACTCTTTAAAAACTCTGTATGAAAAAAAGAAAAATAAACAAAAGAAGATGTGTTGAAAAGTGTGAAAAACGAAAGTTCTGAGAGTGAAAAATCCCATCATCATTTGAATGTTTGAAAAAGGATATTTGAACTTGAAGTGAACTTCAAATTCATGAGGAACTAATTGAGGCGTTTTCGCAACTTCTACTATTTCTGATAAAAAATTTTGAGAATAAGTCCAGTTGTAATATCCTACACCAAAAGTAAAAAACATATAAATTGATTTTACGGTTAGAATAATAAACAACGTTAGAAATAAATACGATAAACCTGTTGAGATTGATTTTGGTCCGATGATTTTCATAGATTTAATATTTTGTTATCGCAAATATATGAATAATTATTGTAAAACAATAAAAATATTCTTATTTTGATAAAAATTTGTTTTTTAGGAGTTTGTTTTTGCGTGAGGGCGTAACCGAAAATCCCGCAGTAAGTGATGGCTAAAGCTTTGGAACGAGGAATTGCAGGTGAAGACCGACTTTTTGTTTTTTTTAAGGATTAGGTTTTGGCAAAAAACAAAAAGGCACGCCCTCATTATTTTTTAAGATGATAAATTACAGTTTGTGTAGGATAGATAATTTTTTAACTTTGTAAGAACCAATCATTTAAAAACTAATTTTTATGGGAAAAGGAGACAAAAAAACAAGAAAAGGTAAAATCACGCAAGGTAGTTATGGCAAAACAAGACCTAGAAAATCTTCGAAATTTGTAGTTCCTGCTAAAGTAGAAAAACCTAAAAAAGAAACAACTCCAAAAGTGGAAAAACCGAAAAAGGCAGAGAAACCAACCGAGGAGGTGGTAGCGGAAAAACCAAAAACCACTAGAAAGAAAAAAACCGAAGAATAATCTTCGGTTTTTTATGTTTTTTCAGAATTTATGAAATTACTTGCCACCAAGAATACCTCCTAAAAGGTCGCCTAAACCACCACTTTGTTTTTGGTTTCCACCACCAAGAACGCTTCCTAGGATATCACCAAGTCCGCTGCCTGATTGCTGACCACCACCTAGAACACTTCCTAAAATGTCATTAAGAGGATTAGATGGTTGTGCCTGAGCTTGTTGTTGTGCGCCACCAAGAATGCCGCCTAATAAATCACCAAGACCGCCTGCATTTACACCATTAGCTTGTTTTTGCTGGCCAATATATCCCATAATTACAGGAGCTAGCATTGCTAAAATAGGACCTATTTTGTCCATAGAAATCCCAGTGTTTTGAGATAGTTGGTTTTCTACAGTAGCTTTTTGTCCACCAAAAATATGGTCTAGAATAGAACCACCTTCTACTTCTCTTTCTACTGCTGAGGTAGGATTATTAAGGATAGAACCATCATGGTCTTTGTCTAATGCTTTATTAAGCGCTTCCGCTTCGTTAGCGTCTTGAGATTTGTTTTTAAGATAAGAAATAATTAATGGAGCAGCTACTGCAAGTAGTGCAATAATTTGTCCTTTGCTGATTCCGAATTTGTTTTCGGCTTGTTCTGCAACTTGGTTTCCTGTATTACCTGTGATAAGGTCAATTAAACTCATACTGTGTTTTTTAATTGTTAATAATTTATTTTATAGTGAACCAAATGTATCAAAATTTATACCTAATTGAATTAAAATTTTAAAAATAATTTATTATGTTAAATGCGGGTTTTTAAACTAAAAATTTCTAATTTTTAAAAATTGGTACATTACTACAAGCTTCACCAAACATCAAAGATTTTACAATCGGTTTCAGTTTTTCTACCAATTCTATATAGGCATTTTCGGGGATGTCTTCTTCGCTACAACCTTTTACCAAAACGCGTTTTGTAGCTAATTCTGAGAAATTATAACTAGAAATTGCTTCGTGCATTAAGATAACTTCTAAATCTTTTTTACTGCCATAAATTACTTTTTTAGCCACTCCTGTTAACTTAGAAGTGATGAGAAAATATGCCCAAATAGGGATAATAGCATCTGTAGAACAATAGACATAAACATAAGCTTCACTATAAATTTCTGTATCTATTTCTGCTACTTTTTCTCGGAAATCTTTTTCTTTTAGAATCATTTCCATAAAGAGAAAATCTTTGAGATCTATCCCCATTCTTTTGCCTTTAGGAGAAAGTTCTGATAAATCAAAATTTACCAAACCGCTTTCTGCTACTTTATTTTTTATTTCAAAATCTTCTGACATTTTTTATTGTTATCTTTGAGCAAAATTAATTAATTATAATTTGAAATCTGTGGTTTGATATTTGAAATTGATAAAATCACTTATCGCACATCATCCATCACTTATGAAATATTATATCATTGCAGGAGAAGCTTCGGGAGATTTGCATGCTTCTAATCTTATGAAAGCCATTTTACAGAAAGATCTTAACTCAGAATTCAGATTTTGGGGAGGAGATTTAATGGAAAAAGTAGCCAACCAAAAACCAGTGAAACACTATAAAGAATTAGCTTTTATGGGATTTTTGGAAGTTGCAATGAACATTAAAACCATCCTAAAAAATATAAAACTTTGTAAAGAAGATATTAAAAATTATCAACCAGATGTTTTGGTTTTGGTAGATTATCCTGGATTCAATTTAAGAATTGCAGAATTTGCCAAAAGTATTGGTATTAAAGTAGTTTATTACATTTCTCCTCAATTGTGGGCTTGGAAAGAAGGCAGGGTAGAAACCATCAAAAAATATGTGGACGAGATGCTGGTTATTCTTCCTTTTGAGAAAGATTTTTACAAAAAACATCAGGTTGAAGCACATTTCGTAGGTCATCCATTATTAGATGCGATTTCTGATTTACCAAAAATTTCTACAGAAAATTTCAAAAAAGAATATGGTTTAAATGATAAAGAAATCATCGCTCTTTTGCCAGGTTCTCGCGAACAAGAAGTAGAAAAAATGCTAAGTATAATGCTTTCTGTACGAGATTTTTTTAAAAATTATCAATTTGTAATTGCAGGTGCACCAAGTTTACCCAAAGAATTTTACCAGAAATTTGTAGATGACGATGTGCATTTTGTTTCTAATAAAACTTACGATTTATTGAGGTGTTCTAGAGCTGCTTTGGTAACTTCAGGAACGGCAACTTTAGAAACAGCGTTGCTAAACGTTCCGGAAATTGTATGCTACAGAACCAGCACTATTTCTTACGAAATTGGGAAACGTGTGGTGAAAAATATTAAATTTATTTCTCTTGTGAATCTCATTATGGATAGAGAAATTGTAAAGGAACTCATTCAAAAAGAATTAAATACAGAAAATCTAGTAACCGAACTTGCCTTGGTTTTAGAAGGACAAAAACGCGACGAAATGCTCAAAAATTATGAGCTTTTGAGAGAGAAACTCGGTGGAAAAGGAGCTAGTGAACACGCTGCAGAAATTATTACACAAAGATGATGCAGAAATTACTTTTACAATTAGAAGAAATAGAAAATTTAAGACAATTTTCTGACAAAACTTCTACTGAAGTTTCAGAAGCCAATGTTGGTTGGCATTTGGAGCATTCTCTCATTATTATTTCTAGAATTTTGGAAGGATTAAAAAAGTCTAATCCAAATGAATTTAAGCCTCATTTTAGTTTTCCGAAACTGATAGTAATGACTACAGGTTATATTCCTAGAAAGAAAGCGAAAGCGCCTAAATTTACTATTCCTAGTGGTGGTGAAATTATTCAAAATATTGAAAATCTTATTGTTGATATTAAAAAAAATCTTCCCGAAGTAGAGAATCTTAATGCCAATTCTTTTGTAGAGCATCCACTTTTCGGGCATCTTAATTTGAAACAAACTCTTAAATTTCTTTACATCCATACTCATCATCATTTGAAAATTGTAAAAGATATTTTAAAATAAAATTTTTATATTTGGTTTAATCAATAAACCAATAATGAACAAGCAACCTCTCCTGCTAATGCTTTTGTATTATGTTGCAGGGATTTTTTTCTATGAATTTTTGCAAATTTCTATCCATCAAAGTCTATTTTTGATTGGTTTTGCATTTGTTTTTATGATGCTTTCATGCTTTAAGATTACTATTTTTTTTAAAGAATTGAGAAATTATTCTCTAGGATTTTTGTTTTTTTCGGTAGGTGTTTTTTCGCACTATTGGCATTCTAGAAAACCTGAAATTCCAAATTTTGAAGGAAAACAAACGATTGTTTTTCAACTTAATAAAAAACTCAATTCTAATAAAAAGTACAGAAAATATGAAGTTTTGGCAAAAGTTGAAGAAAATGAAATTAACGCAATTCTGTATGTTCCGAAAGAAGAAAAACAACTTGACTTTAAAAATTATTATCAAACCAAAGCTTATCTAAATGAGGTAAAAAGCACGAACAATGATTTTCAGTTTGATTATGCAAAATATCTTGCAAGAAAAGGAATTTATTATCAGAGTTTTGCTATAGATGAAATTCAAGAAGCTTCAAAAAAATCTCTCGCTATTTCTGAAAAAATCAGACAAAAAAGACTAGAGGTTTTGAATAATATAGATGAATCTAAACTCCCCAAAAAGCAAAAAGAATTTTTAAAAGGAATCATCTTAGCAGACCGCACAGAAATGGATGCTGAAATGGTGTCAGATTTTAGCAAAAGCGGGTTGGTGCATTTTTTGGCGATTTCGGGTACGCATTTGGCGATTATTTTTTGGTTGATTTTATATCTTTTGAAACCCATCTTTCCTGCAAAATTTAGAAAAATTCCTATAGTGCTTTCTTTGCTATTTATCTGGAGTTTTACGATTTTTATAGATTATGGAAGTTCTGTGGTCAGAAGTTGTTTAATGATTACAGCGTATTACAGTTTTGTGCTTTTACAGCGCAAGCCAGATTTGCTTCACGCAATGGCAATTGCAGGTTTTGCGATTTTAATTTTTGATACACATCAGGTTTTTGATGTAGGGTTTCAACTCAGTTTTATAGCGGTTTTTGGGATTTTTTGGTTGAATGAACCGATTTTGAAAAATTTACCAAGAGCTAAAAATAAAATTCAAGATTTTCTGCTGAATGTGATTTCGGTGAGCTTGGCAGCGCAAATCGCCACATTGCCTTTGGTTATTTTTTATTTTCATCAATATTCATTTTTATCTATTCTTGCCAATATAATTATAGTGCCGTTTTCGGAGGTTATTATTGTTTTTTCTTTTTTGATGACGGTTTTATTTGCCTTTAAAATAGAATTCTCTTGGTTAAGTTTTGTTTATGAAAAATTAGTAGATTTTTTGCTAAAAAGTATTCATTTTTTTGCAGACCAAGACTGGTTTTACATTAAAAATATTCCGTTGAATTGGGTTGAATTAATTATTCTTTTTGTGGTAATTTTTCTGCTTAGAAATCTATTTTTTAATCAAAGTAAGGCTTTGCTTCGTGTTTTGGGATTTACATTATTGTTTTTTATGGTTAGAATTTTTATTAATTTTTATCAATTTAAGAAAGCAGAGACATTGGTAGTAGAAAACTTTAATCAAAAAACAATTATTCAAAAAGAAGGTAATGAAGCTATTTTTTGGGTTGATGAAAAGTCTAATGATGAAAAGCTAAAACGTTTTATAATAGAACCTTATATTACTTCTAGGCGAATTGAAAGATATGAAATTAAAGTTATTCCAAAGGGTTTTTCTGAAGTAAAAATAGGGAGTGAATTTATAAGATAAAGAAAGTCTTATTTAGAACCATTACAAAATACAAAAAATGACATTTGTCATATTTTTGACCGCTCTATAATTCTTAATTTTGTGGAAATTCAAAAAAAATATAAACAATGGCAGGATTAACTCAATCTACAATCGGTAGAAAGTTTTTAATGGCGCTTTCAGCAATGTTTTTGCTGATTTTCTTATTAATTCACCTCTCGGTAAATTTACTTTCATTGTTTGGTGAAGAAGGTCCTTTTAATGCAGCCTCACATTTTATGGGTTACAATCCTCTAATTCAATTTGCAATGCAACCAGTATTAATTGTTGGTGTGGTATTTCACTTTGTGATGGGATTTGTATTGGAAATTAAAAACAAAAATGCGAGACCAGTAAAATATGCCGTAGCCAAGAATAGTGGAAACTCTACTTGGATGTCTAGAAATATGATTATTTCTGGAGCGGTTATTTTAGCATTTCTAGGTTTGCACTTCTATGATTTCTGGATTCACGAGATGAATTACAAATATCTAGAAGGTTTAGCAATTGATGAAGGGAGATATTGGGAAGAACTACACGCTAAGTTTGCAGACCCAATAAGAGTAGCATTTTATGTTATTTCTTTTGTGTTACTAGGATTACACCTTTCTCACGGTTTTCAGTCTTCATTCCAATCTATTGGGGCAAGACATCCTAAGTATTTAAAATGTGTAAACACACTAGGAACTTGGTATTCTATCTTAATTCCACTAGGATTTATTATAGTAGCTGTTTTTCATTTCGTAACTCAATAATTACATCTATATTATTATGAGCATTCTAGATTCTAAAATTCCTAAAGGTCCATTAGCAGACAAATGGAAAAATCATAAAGATCATATGAACTTGGTTGCACCTAACAACCGAGATAAAATTGACATTATTATCATAGGTACTGGTTTAGCTGGTGGTTCTGCTGCTGCTACATTGGCAGAGCAAGGATATAATGTAAAAGCTTTTTGCTATCAAGATTCACCAAGAAGAGCGCACTCTATTGCAGCGCAAGGTGGTATAAATGCAGCCAAAAACTATCAAAATGATGGTGATTCTGTTTACAGATTATTCTATGATACTATAAAAGGTGGAGATTACAGAGCAAGAGAAGCTAATGTACACAGATTGGCAGAAGTTTCTGCGAATATTATAGACCAATGTGTAGCGCAAGGCGTACCTTTTGGTAGAGAATATGGTGGTCAATTAGATAACCGTTCTTTCGGAGGAACTCAGGTTAAGAGAACTTTCTATGCTAAAGGACAAACTGGTCAACAATTATTACTAGGTGCATATTCTGCAATGAGCCGCCAAATTGGTAAAGGTAGAATTAAAATGTACAACCGTCACGAAATGATGGATCTAGTATTAGTAGATGGTAAAGCAAGAGGAATTATTGCTAGAAATATGGTAACTGGCGAGATTGAAAGACATTCTGCTCACGCAGTAGTTATTGCTTCTGGTGGTTATGGTAATGTGTATTTCCTTTCTACTAATGCAATGGGAAGTAACGTATCTGCCGCTTGGAAAATTCACAAAAAAGGAGCATTTTTTGCTAATCCTTGTTTTGTACAAATTCACCCGACTTGTATTCCTGTTCATGGAACTCAGCAGTCTAAATTAACCTTGATGTCAGAATCTCTTAGAAATTCTGGTAGAATTTGGGTTCCTAAGAAAATTGAAGACGCTGTTGCCATCAGAGAAGGGAAGTTAAAACCAGAAACCATCAAAGAAGAAGATAGAGATTACTATTTAGAAAGAAGATATCCTGCATTTGGTAACTTAGTACCTAGAGACGTAGCGTCTAGAGCTGCTAAAGAAAGATGTGATGCTGGTTTCGGAATCGAAAATAATGATACTAAAGAAGGTGTTTATCTAGATTTCTCTACAGAGATTATGAAAAAAGGTAGAGAATCTGCTACAGAGAAAAACATACACAATCCTACTGAAAAACAAATCTATGATTTGGGTAAAAAATGGGTAGAAGAAAAATACGGAAACCTATTCCAAATGTATGAAAAAATAACCGCAGACGATCCTTATGTAACTCCTATGAAAATTTATCCAGCAGTTCACTACACGATGGGCGGAGTTTGGGTAGATTATAATCTAATGAGTACCATCCCAGGATGTTTCGTAATCGGTGAAGCTAATTTCTCTGACCACGGAGCGAATAGATTGGGTGCTTCTGCTCTTATGCAAGGTTTAGCAGATGGTTATTTTGTGCTTCCTTATACCATTGCAGATTATCTTTCTGCTGATATTAGAACAGGACAAATTCCTACCAATACACCAGCATTTGATGAAGCTGAAAAAAGCATCAAAGATAAAGTAGAATTCTTCTTAAATAATAAAGGAACTCATTCTGTAGATTATTTCCACAAGAAATTAGGAAATATTATGTGGAACAAAGTAGGAATGGGCAGAACTCCTGAAGGATTGAAAGAAGCCATCAAAGAAATAGAAGAAGTAAGAAAAGATTTCTGGCAAAATGTAAAAGTAGTAGGTGATGCAGATGGTATGAATCCAGAATTAGAAAAAGCTTTCCGTGTAGCAGATTTCTTAGAATTAGGACAATTAATGGCTATAGATGCTCTTAATAGAAATGAATCTTGTGGAGGGCACTTCCGTTGGGATCACGCAACTCCAGAAGGTGAAGCAGAAAGAGATGACGAAAATTACAAATATGCCGCAGTTTGGGAATATAAAGGTGATGATATCAATGCCGAAGTATTACACAAAGAAGAATTGGTGTACGAGAATATTGAAGTTAAAACTAGATCTTATAAATAATCTCCAACATAAAAAAAGATAATTATGAGTACTAAAAAAGGATTAAATCTGACTCTGAAAATTTGGAGACAAAAAAATAATAAAACAAAAGGTCAATTTGAGACCTATAAAATATCAGACGTTTCACCAGATTCTTCATTCCTAGAAATGCTAGATATGCTTAACGAAAATCTAGTAAACGAAGGAAAAGAACCAGTAGCTTTTGATCACGATTGTAGAGAAGGTATCTGTGGTATGTGTTCGCTGTACATTAATGGTAGAGCTCACGGTCCAGATACAGGAATTACTACTTGCCAATTACACATGAGAATGTTCAAAGATGGTGAGACCATCCACATAGAACCGTGGAGAAGTGCTGCTTTCCCAGTAATCAAAGACTTGGTGGTTGACAGAAGTGCATTTGATAGAATTATGGCAGCTGGTGGTTTTGTTTCGGTAAATACTTCTGGTAACACATTAGACGCCAACGCAATCCCAGTTCCGAAAGAAGATGCTGATAAAGCAATGGATGCAGCAGCTTGTATTGGGTGTGGAGCTTGTGTAGCAACGTGTAAAAACGGTTCTGCAATGCTATTTGTAGGAGCTAAAGTTTCTCAGTTTGCCCTTTTACCTCAAGGTAGAGTAGAAGCTAACAGAAGAGTGCTTAATATGGTAAAACAAATGGACGAAGAAGGTTTCGGAAACTGTTCAAATACAGGAGCTTGCGAAATTGAATGTCCAAAAGGAATTTCTCTAGAGAATATCGCAAGAATGAACAGAGAATTTCTTGTTGCAAAGTTTACAACTGTAGAATAAGTACTATAAACTAAATAAATTAAAAATCACCTCTCTGTTTGAGGTGATTTTTCGTTAAATAATTCCCAAAATTTAAACTTTATTTTAGCAAGTAAAACTAAAAGTATATTTTTGCTATTCAAATTATTAAAAACAATTTTAAACAAAAAATGAAAAAGTATTTTTTATTATTATTTTTTGCAATTTTAATTATTTCTTGTTCTAAAGGAGGTAAAGTAACCCTTACTGGTACATTACAAAATGCCAAACCACTAGAAAGAATAGAGCTAATAGAAACCACTGGTGTAGCTACATTACCAGTTGCCAATTTTGGTACAGATGCAAAAGGAAATTTTTCTCAGACGATAGAAATTCCAAAAAATGGAGTTTACCTAATTACCTACGGTGGTAGTTCTGGTTTTATCTATCTAAAAGGAGGTGATAAAGTAGATATAAAAGCAGATGCTATTATGTTTCCTATGAATATGCAAATCTCTGGAGATGCTAAAGGAAATACAGAATTTTTGACCGAAAGTCAGAAATACATCAACGATTATTTGTCTAAAATTAATCAATCTGTAGCTTCTAAAAATGAATCTGAGTTCTTAAAAGAATTAGATAAATATAAAAAAGAAATTACTGCTCAATTAGACAAAATTGCAGAATCTAAAAAACCAGATAGCGATGTAAAAAAACTAAGCAAAAGTGAACTAGATGTTACATTGCTTAGAATTTCTACACAATATGAAGCGGTACACGGGCAAATGACCAATAACCCGAATTTTAAGCCATCTGAAAAATTTAAAGAATTTCAAAAATCTTTAGAAAACGAAAATTATGTAGAAAATATGCCTACTTATAGAAACTACTTGCTTTCTAAACTAGGTGCTGATTTCCAAAAATATTTTCAAGAAACTCAGAAAGGAGTAGCTCCTAATTCTAACATAGAGATTTTTTCTAAATTTCTAGATACTAAGAAAGATATTTCAGATAAAATTAAAGATTACCTTCTAGCTACTGTAGCTACACAGTATGATTTACAACCGAATAATCCTAAAATACCAGAGGTAATGAAGGTGCTTAATTCTAAAGTAAAATCAGAATCTATGAAAGCTGACCTTAAAAAAGTAGAAGAAGCAATCTATGGTCTGCCTGTAGGAACAGATTACTCTAAAACAGAATTAGTAAAATTAGATGGTAAAAAATCTTCACTTTCTGAATTGAAAGGAAAACCAACAGTAGCTTTGTTCTATGCTTCTTGGAATCCGTACATTAACCAAAGCGTAATTCCTGTAATGAAAGAAATGGTAAAATTCTACGGAACAAAAATCAATTTTGCTTTTGTGAATTTAGATGATACTCAAGATCAGTTTAAGAAAACTGCCAATGCAATGTTTAAAGACATAAAAGGTGTAAATTTCTATGGTGAAAATGGAATGAAGGCGGAAATCGCAAAACAATTTGCAGTATATGGTTTCAAAATGCCAAATTTTGTAATCCTAGATAAAGATGGTAAAGTATCTAGTAGAACATTTTTTAACATAGGTGATCCTCAGTTTGTAGATGCCCTCAATAAAGCATCAGGACTTACTCCACCTTCTGTAATGCCAAATCAAAATCAACAAATGATGCCTCCTCCTGTAGAAGAGCATTCTGCTAACGATGGGCACGGTCATTAATTAAAAAATAATTGATATCAACGAAGCGGACTTTACGAAGTCCGTTTTTTTATTTTTAAAAGTGTAATTTTGCCAAAGTTTTAAAGAAAAATGAGCAAGAAAAAGAAAAATATAATTTTAGAAAACATTAAATTAATCTCTGCAGGAGCTAAAGGTGTAGCAGTAGGTAAAACCGAAGAAGGTAAAACCGTTTTGGTTACTGGTGCAGTACCTGGTGATGTAGTAAACGCAAGAGTAAAAAAAGCAAAATCTAAATATTACGAGGCAGAGGTGCTAGAGGTTATAGAAAAATCGCCTCACAGAGTAGAGCCAAAATGTATTCACTTCGGGGTTTGTGGTGGATGTAAATGGCAAAATCTTTCTTACGAAAAACAATTAGATTTCAAACAAGAAGAAGTTTATAACAATATTAAGAGAATTGGTGGAATAGAAAATTTCGAAACATTACCTATTCTAGGCTCAGAAGAACAATATTTCTACAGAAATAAAATGGAGTTTTCTTTCTCGAATGCACGTTGGCTTACCCAATACGAAATAAGTTCCGAAGAAAATTTTGGCAATAAAGATGCACTTGGTTTCCATATTCCAGGAATGTGGAGCAAGATTTTGGATCTAAAAGAATGTTACTTACAAGAAGAACCATCTAATCAAATAAGATTGGCCGTGAGAGATTACGCTATCAAAAATGGTCTAGATTTTTATGATGTTAGAAATCAAGAAGGTTTCCTTAGAACCTTAATGCTTCGCCAGAATTCTAAAGGAGAATGGATGGTTTTGTTTCAACTATACAGAGAAGAAAAAGAAAATAGAGAAAATTTATTCCAATTTATTTTAGAAAAATTTCCTCAGATTAAAACGTTGGTCTTTGCCATTAATCCAAAATCCAATGATTCTATTTATGATTTGGATGTTCAAACTTTTTTTGGTGAAGGTTTCCTGATGGAAGAAATGGATGGTTTGCAATTCAAAATTGGTCCAAAATCTTTCTTCCAGACCAATTATAAACAAGCTTTGGAATTGTATAGAAAGACTATAGAATTTGCAGGAATTTCTGAAAATGATGTGGTTTATGATTTATACACCGGAACAGGTACAATTGCACAATACATTGCCAAAAAAGCCAAATATGTAATCGGGATAGAATCTGTGCAAGAAGCTATAGATGCTGCTATAGAACATGCTAAATTGAATGGATTAGAAAACTGCGAATTTCATTGTGGTGATATGAAAGAAGTTTTCACCGAAGAATTTTTAGCCAATCATCCTAAAGCAGATGTTTTGGTTACAGATCCTCCACGTGACGGTATGCATCAAAAAGTAGTAGAACAAATTCTAAAATTAGCCCCACAAAAAATAGTCTATGTAAGTTGTAATTCTGCTACACAAGCCAGAGATTTAGCGCTGATGAAAGAAGAGTATGATGTGGTCAAGATTTTACCAGTAGATATGTTTCCGCAGACACATCACGTAGAAAATATCGCTTTATTAATAAAAAAATAACTAAATTGGGGGTTCAAAAAAGAATCCCTAATTTTTTTAATCATATTTTGATTAAAATCTAACCAAGAAAAGTAATTAAAATCGAATGAAAAATGTACTAAGATTTTTTTGTGCCTTATCGTTTTTAGCATCGGTAAGCACATTTTCTCAGGTAAAAGACAGTGTGAAAGTGGATGCGAAAGCCAAGAAAGACACTGCTAATGTTACCAAACCAAAAGACAAAAAACCAGAAAAAATTCAACCGTACGAAAAAGTAATCACCAGCAAGGCAGTAAGCGATGATGGTATTATTACTGTACACAAAGTAGAAGATAAATATTTTTTCGAAATTCCAGATCAATCTCTTAAAAAAGAATTCTTAGTAGTTACTAGATTGACCAAAGCTGGTGCAGAAATGCGTTCAGGGATGGCAGGTTATGCTGGTGACCAAATTAGTCAAAACGTAATCAGTTTTGAAAAAGGACCAAATGATAAGGTATTTGTGCGTTCTATTTCTTTTGTAGATTATGCTAAAGATTCTACTTCAGCAATGTACAACACCGTGATGAGAAACAATGTAAACGCGATAGAATTTGCATTTGATGTAAAAGCTTTTGGCAAAGACAAAAAATCTACCGTAATAGATGTTACAGATTTTATTAACGCTGATAATGATATTGTTTCTTTTGATACAAGATATAAAAAAGGATTTAGAGTAGGAAGTTTCCAAAAAGATAAGTCTTTTGTTAATTTTGTAAAATCATTCCCTACAAATATTGAAATTAATACCACAAAAACCTATAACAGAAGTGCAGGCGATGCATCTCCTATTCCTGGAGCTCCGAAGCCAGAAATTAGTGGTAATTATACCGTAGAAGTTAATTCTTCTATTATTTTGCTTCCAGAAGATAAAATGCAAGCAAGATATTTCGATCCTAGAGTTGGTTATTTTGCAGTAGGTTATACCGATTTTGACCTTAATCCTCAGGGTGTAGAAAGAGTTTCTTTAATCAAAAGATGGAGACTAGAACCAAAACCAAAAGATGTAGAAAAATACAAAAGAGGAGAGTTGGTAGAACCTGCAAAACCTATTGTTTTTTACATAGACCCTTTAACCCCTAAAAAGTGGATTCCTTATTTAATTCAAGGAGTAAATGATTGGCAAAAAGCTTTCGAAAAAGCGGGTTTCAAAAATGCAATATATGCTAAAGTGCCTAATGCTAAAGACGATCCAGAATGGAGTTTAGAAGATGCCAGATTCTCTGCGATTGTTTATAAACCTTCAGATGTTCCTAATGCTTCAGGTCCTTCTATTGCTGATCCTAGAACTGGCGAAATTTTAGAAAGTCATATCAATTGGTATCATAATGTGATGAAACTTTTGAATGATTGGTATTTTGTACAGGCTTCACCTAACGATCCAAAAGCCAGAAAAGCAGATTTTGATGATGAATTGATGGGGCAGCTCATTAGATTTGTTTCTTCGCACGAAGTGGGACATACCCTTGGTCTTAGACATAATTATGGTTCTAGCTCTACTGTACCTGTAGAAAATCTCAGAAATAATGCATGGCTTAAAACCAATGGTCATACTCCTTCTATTATGGATTATGCTAGATTTAATTATGTTGCACAGCCAGAAGATAAAATAAGCGTAGATAATCTAATGCCAAGAATTGGAGATTATGATAATTGGGCTATAGAATGGGGATACAAAAGATTTTATAACTATGATTCGCCAGAAAAAGAGAAAACTTTTCTTAATAAATGGACGATAGAAAAATTACAAAATCCTAGACTTTGGTTCGGTACAGAAACCAATCCTTATGATCCACGTTCACAAAGCGAACAAGTAGGAGATAATCCTATGATTGCAGGGAAATATGGGGTCAAAAATCTACAAAGAGTAATAGATAATCTAGAAGCTTGGAGTATAAAACCAAATGAAGATTATAACGTATTGGCAGATAGATATAATCAAGTTTCTGGGCAATTTTCAAGATATTTAGGTCACGTTGCTAAATACATTGGCGGTGTGATGGAAACTCCAAAAACAGTAGAACAAAAAGGTGCTGTCTATGAATTGGTTTCGAAAACAGAACAAAAAGAAGCGCTTAAATTCTTAAATGATTATGCTTTTACTACCCCTAATTGGATTCTTAAAAAGGATGTTCTCAATAAAATCAATAGAACACCTGTAGATGTGGTGAGCAATTTACAAAATGGAGTTTTGAATAGAATTTTGATGAATGGCGTTTTAGAAAATCTAAACAAAGGAGAATCTATAGACATTAATGCATATTCATTGTTTGATTATCTTCAAGATTTGAAATCCAATATTTTTTCTGAATTAAAAACATCTTCTAAAATTGATATTTATAGAAGAAATTTACAGAGAAGTTTCGTAGATAATTTGTTGTCAAAAACTGATTCTGCAACCGGCGCTTCTATCATTAGAATGGGCGGTTCAGACAATTCTGATGTAAAAGCATTGGTAAGAGGAACTCTTAGAGATATTAGAAATGAAGCTTCAAAAGCAGCTTCTCAGTATTCTGACAGTGTAACCAAATATCATTTAGAAGATTTGGTTTATAGAATAGATAAAGCTCTAGAAGTAAAATAAAAATCTTAATTTTGAACCACAAAAGCAATTGTTTGTTTTTGTGGTTTTTTTAACTTAAAAAATGAATAATGAAATATTGGTTTTTATTATTTTTCGGAATGTTATTTCTCTCTTCTTGCCAAGGTGATGATGATGTATGCGTTTCAGGAGAAGCTACCCCTAGAATGAAGGTAAAATTTAAATCTGCTGACGGTAGAGTTGCCACTTTAGATTCATTGTATGTAGATGTAAATTATGGTTCGGGTTTAGTAAGTGTTATCAAGGCTAAAAGCATAGATTCTGTAACGATTCCTCTAAGAGTAGATAACAATCCCTTTACAGAAATTTCTCTCAGAACCACCAATAAAGGAAATGCTTCAAAAATAAAAGTAACGTATTCTTTAAAATCCGAGTATGTTTCTCCAGCATGCGGCTTCAAAAGATTATACGAAAATGTAGATGGAACTTTAGAAACAACAAATCCTGTGATAAAAATAGAACGCAATCAAGAACAAATTATTGATGAAAACAAGACTCACTTTTATTTTATTTTTTAGTTTAAGTTTCTTTTTTGCCCAAGAAAAAAAAGATTCTATAAAACCAAAATACAAATATGAACCTAATCTTGCCATAGGTGTAGATGTTTTAAACGCTGCCATGTCTGCTTTTAGTGATAGAAAATTATTTCAAGCACATGCTTCTACGAAAGTGAGAAAAAACATCAGTGCAGTTTTAGATGCAGGATATGATAAAAATGTTTATTTAAAAGGAGGTTATGATGCTTCTGCCAAAGGAATTTTTGCAAAATTAGGCGGTTTCTATATGCTTTCTATGGATCAAGAAAACAAAGATAATGGTTTCTATGCTGGTGGAAAACTAGGCGCTTCTTTCTACGAACAAGAATACAAAGCAGTGCCAGTAAGAGCTTTCGGTGGTGCAGACCAATACATGCAATTGCCATCTTCTAAACAATCTTCATATTGGGTTGAGGCAATGATAGGAGCTAGAGTTCAGCTATTCAAATCTAGTTTTTATGTAGATGTAAATGCACAACCTAGATATTTGGCCTATACTTCTAAACAAGAAAAAATGCAACCTATGATTATCCCAGGATTTGGTAAGAGTTCTTCTAAATTTAATATGGGATTTAGCTGGAATATTGTGTATCAATTTTAATTAATGTAATGGTATTTCTTAAAATATTTTTGTAAAGTATTCTAAATTTAAGAAAAATTACTATTTTTATAAACTAATTTAAAAAAAAACAATTTGATGAAAAAAATACTATTATTTGTTTTCGTTGCTTTATTTTCAATAAATTTTGATGCACAAGTAAAGAAAAAATCTATTTCGGCTTCTAAATCTCCAAAAGGAGTCATAAGATGCTATACCACGGAGAATGAAGAAAAACTTCAAAAGAAAAATAATAAAAGAACTTCTAATGATAGCTTTGAGAATTGGATAGCTACAAAAATTTCTAAACAAAAATCTATTAAAGGCAAAATTTCTGCTGTACAAACTATACCTGTAGTTATTCACGTAATAAGCAGTGGGGAAGCAGTAGGGACTGGTGCAAATATTAGTGATGCACAAGTAATCTCCCAAATTACCACACTTAATAATGATTATAGAAAAAAAGTGGGAACAAGAGGATATAATTCTAATATTGTAGGAGCAGATGCTAATATAGAATTTGCTTTGGCAGTTAGAGATCCAAACGGAAATCCTACTAATGGGATTGATAGAATTTCTTTCTGTAAAACTTCATGGTGGGATGATGAGATAGAATCTATATTGAAGCCTCAAACAATTTGGGATCCTACTAAATATCTCAATATATGGGTTACACCAGATATTGTATCAACGATAGGTGGTGTTTTAGGGTATGCTCAATTCCCAAGTGCATCTGGATTAAGTGGTTTAGATGAGCCTGATATGACATCTGACGCTAATACAGATGGAGTAGTAATTGCTTATAATTATTTCGGAAATTTAGATTATGATGATGGTAGTTTTAATTTAGATGCTACTTATGGATATGGAAGAACTACTACACACGAAGTTGGGCACTGGTTAGGATTAAGACATATTTGGGGAGATGCTAATTGTGGTACAGATTATGTGTCTGATACACCAATTCATCAAGAGGATAATTATGGTTGTTTTACTCACCCAAAACCTAACGACTGTGGAACGGCTGATGAAATGTTTGAAAATTACATGGATTATACAGATGATACCTGTATGAACATTTTTACGGTAAATCAAGTAGATAGATTTAATGCAGTTTTGGCTAATTCTCCGAGAAGAAAAGAACTTTTGTCATCAGATGCATTAACTCCAGTTACTGTTTATGCACTAGATGGAGAAATAAAACTTAATCAAATTTGTGATATTTCTAATGATTGTGTAAAAGCTAATTTAAATGCAAGATTAATTAATAGAGGGTCTTCTCCTATTACCTCTGCTATTCTATCTATTACAGATGGTACACAGAATTATAACAAATCTTGGTCTGGAAACTTGTTACCAAATAAAGAAGTTTCTATTCCGATATCTTTGGTGAGTAAAAGTTCTACTAATAATGTAAGTGTAAATATTTCTTCACTAAACGGTTCTACCGACCAAAGAGCAGCCAACAATTCTGGTGTTGAAAGTTATCAATATGTAACAACTAATAGTTTTAATACCACTCAAGTAAAATTAGCACTTCAGTTAGATGAATACGGTTCTGAAACTTCTTGGAAATTAGAAGATGCTTCTGGAAATGTACTTTTCAGTAGTGCAGTATATGATGATACATCCACACCTCCAGCAGTTAAAAATTTTACTTTTAACCTAGCAAATAATGCATGTTATGTTTTTAAAATTTTTGATAGTTATGGTGATGGTTTAATAGATGGTTATTATAAACTTACAACGTCTACCGGAAGTATAATGATAAATAAGACTGATTTTTCTTCCGATTATGATTCTTATAGTTTTACTTTGGGAACATTATTATCTACTTCCGAAAATCTAAAAGCATCAGCTGAAATATATCCTAATCCAGCTACAGATTTCTTGAATGTGAGTAAAGTTTCGTCTAAAGCGAAATATACGATTCACTCTGTAGATGGCAAGCTGGTTTATAAAGGGAATTTAACAGAAAATAAAGTTGTGGTTAGCAAATTAGAAAAGGGAGTTTATGTAATTACAATTGAAGATAATGGTAAAACTTCTCAGTCTAAATTCATTAAAAAGTAAAACAAATTTATATTAAACAAAAAAACTTGAGAATTTCTCAAGTTTTTTTGTTTTTATTTAACACATAAATTACAAATCCATTTTTTCTAATTCCTGGATGACCTGTTTTGTGAAGGATTTTAAAATTTCAAGATCTGAATTATTTTCGATAATAAAATCTGCTTTCTTAATTTTTTCTTTTTCAGACATTTGTTTTTGCATAATGGCTTCTATTTCTCGGTAAGTTTTATGGTCTCTATCCATTACCCGTTTTATTTTGATGTTATCTTCTGCGGTTACCAAGATAGATTGATAGCAACTTTCATTTAGTTTTAACTCAAATAAAAGAGCAGTTTCTTTGAAAACAAATTTAGAATTTTGAGAATTTACCCAATTTTCGAAATGCTCCTTTACTGCAGGATGGATTATTTTATTCAATTCAAGAAGTAAATCTTCATTTTCAAAAACTATTGAGGCCACAAAAGGTCTATTGTATGCTCCGTTGTCATCATAAGAATTCTCACCGAGAAGTTCTACAATTTTCAATTTTAAATTTGCATCAACATTTACCAATTCTTTAGCCCAAAAATCAGAATTATATACAGGATAGCCCAATTCTTCAATAAATTTTGCAACTGTAGATTTCCCACTACCAATTCCACCCGTAATCCCAATGATTTTTTTTGTGGTTTTTAAACTTCCATCTTCCATCTTCTAGCTTCCTTCAGGTTAGTATCCAAAAACATCATTCAACGAAAAAACTTCATCCAATTTCACTCCTTTTTCAGTCATTTTCAGACTTGCCAATTCATTATGAGCGTCATGTTCAAAAAATAATAGATATTCATTGTCCACACATTGCTTCAGAAATTTACCTTTTTCTTCCATCGTAAGAAGCGGTCTGGTATCATATCCCATCACATAAACCTGAGGAATATGCCCAACAGTTGGGATTAAATCTGCTGCAAAAACAATTGTTTTTTCTTGATATTGTATTACAGGAAGCATTTGTTTTTCGGTATGTCCATCTACAAAAATTACATCCATTTTAAGATCTGGAGCAAAACCATAATTTCCAGTTTTTGGAGTTGGTAAAAACTGCAATTGTCCACTTTCTTGCATAGGCAAGATATTTTCTTTTAAAAAGCTAGCTTTTTCTCTAGGATTAGGTTCTGTAGCCCATTTCCAGTGATTTTCATTCGTCCAAAATTGAGCATTTTTAAAAGCAGGTCTGTAACCTGTTTTATCATCATTCCATTCAATTGCGCCACCACAATGATCGAAGTGAAGGTGCGTGAGAAAGACATCGGTAATGTCGTCTTTTACAAAACCAAATTTCGCCAAATTTTTCTCTAAAGTATCATCACCATAAAGCGAATAATGCCCAAAAAATTTCTCATCTTGCTTATTTCCTAAACCGCAATCAATTAAGATGAGTTTTTTACCATCTTCTACCAAAAGAGAACGAGTTCCAAGTTCAATTAAATTTTTAGAATCAGCAGGATTTGTACGTTCCCAAAGAGATTTCGGGACGACACCAAACATAGCACCGCCGTCTAATTTAAATTTTCCGCATTGTATAGGATAGAGTTTCATATTTGATTAAAAATTAAATTTTTTGTTTTGAAGATTTTATGATAGGCACAATAATCATAATGAGTTCTTCACAATCTTTGCTTAAAGATATAAATTCTTTTTCATTGATGAAATCAGTTTTGTAAAGAAGCTTTAACCAGTACAAAGACTCTTTTGCTTCTCTATATGAAATGTGAAGTTTTGCAATAAATTCTTTATTAGATTGAGCACCAAGAGCTTCTTCAACGTTTGCTCCAATTGAAGTGCCACTCTTCAGAAGTTGTTTTGAAAGAACATATTCATTCTTTTGGAATGCAAAAAATTTATAGAGGTTTACAATTCTCACAGCAAAGTCAAAACTTTTATCTTTTATGATATTAGGTTTCTTCTCCATAAATTCAATTCTTTAATTATGATTTTTTTTATTTGTTAGAAAAGTTCTCCCTGATTCTTCGGTCTCGAAATCCCTAAATGTTTATAAGCTTTTTCCGTTACTTCCCTTCCTCGCGGAGTTCTAATAATAAAACCTTCTTGTATTAAAAATGGTTCATAAACTTCTTCTATCGTTTCAGGATTTTCACCAATGGAAGTTGCCAAAGCGGAGATTCCTACAGGTTTTCCTTTGAAATTTTCGATCATCACCCGCATAATTTTATTATCCATATCATCCAGTCCGAATTCATCTACATTTAATGAATTCAGAGCAAATTTGGTGATTTCTATTTCTATTTCGCCGTTTCCTTTGATTTCGGCAAAATCCCGAACTCTGCGCAAAAGTGCATTCGCAATTCTAGGAGTTCCTCTGCTTCTTCTCGCAATTTCTAGTGCTGCATCTTCATAGATAGGAACGCCCAAAACTCTTGCACTTCTCTCAATAATTATTCCTAAAAGTTCTATGGTATAATATTCTAATCTGCTTTGTATCCCAAACCTTGCGAGCATTGGTTTGGTGAGCATTCCAGAACGAGTGGTTGCGCCAACTAAAGTAAAAGGATTTAAGCCAATTTGCACAGAGCGAGCATTAGGCCCTGTTTCTAGCATAATGTCGATTTTATAATCTTCCATCGCAGAGTACAAATATTCTTCTACAATTGGCGAAAGACGGTGAATTTCATCAATAAAAAGCACGTCATTTTCTTCTAAATTCGTGAGAAGTCCTGCCAAACTTCCGGGTTTATCTAGAACTGGTCCCGAAGTAATTTTACAACCAACTCCCAGTTCATTAGCAATGATATGCGCCAAAGTCGTTTTCCCCAAGCCTGGAGGCCCGTGCAGAAGAACGTGATCTAAAGCAGCACCTCTGTTTTTGGCAGCCGCCACGAAAACTTCCAGATTATCCAACGTTTTTCTCTGTCCTGCAAAATCACGAAAACTCTGCGGACGGATTTTTTCTTCCTGCATTAATTCATCATCAGAAAAATTATCTTTATCGGCGTGTAAAAAATCGGGCATCTTTTATAATTTATCCCAAAGATAGAAAATTTTGTAGTGAGAAATGAGTGATATTTATTTTCAATCATCATAAAAGTTAGATTTTAATAAGAATTTGATGAGAAAACATTCTAATTTTTAAAACAGATTGCCGTAATTTTGCACACGAAATGAATGAATTAGAAAAAAGACAGAAACAGAGGATTGCCCTTTCTGCATATTTCCTTCTTTCAGGGATTTGTTTTTCTACTTGGGCTTCCAGAATACCTACGATAAAAGATAACTTTAACCTTGACGAAAATACTTTGGGTAATTTGCTGATGGTAATGCCTGCAAGTGCCATTGTTGGTATTCCGCTTTCTGGTTGGCTGGTGGCAAAATTTGATAACAGAATCCCACTTCAGATTGCCAGTTTCACATTTTTATTATCATTACTTTTTATTGGTTTTGCCCCTTCTATTTGGTGGGTTGTATTTACTTTGGTTGTATTTTCAGTTTCACTTCGCGTAATTAATATTGCAATTAATACACAATCTATTGCGATTCAAGAAAAATTTGAGAAAAAAATTGTAGGAACTTTTCACGGAATTTGGAGCATTGGCGGAATTCTAGGCGTTTTGTTTTCTACTATTATGATTAAATTTAAAATCTCCATAGAATGGCATCTCATAATGGTAGCTGTTTTTGGGATTTTGATGATTCTTTTTGCTTTTCCCCACTTATTGAAAAGCGATAAAGCTAGAAAAGGAAATAGTTTTAAACTTGGGAAGCCCAGTAAATATATATCGCTGCTAGGATTAATTGTCTTTTTTGCAGCCATTTGTGAAGGAGGAATGTATGATTGGAATGGAGTTTATTTCAAAGAAGTCGTAAAAGAAGAGGTTTTTACGTATGGTTACTTGCTTTTTATGGTTTGTATGACGATTTCTAGATTAACCATTGATAAAATGATGGAGAAATTTGGAATGAAAAAATTATATATTTTAGGTTCTTTTCTAATTATGATTGGTGTTACAATGGCAGTCATTTTTCCGTATTTCTGGACGGCACTTATTGGTTTTTGTATGGTAGGATTTGGCGTTTCGGGCTTGTATCCTATGACCTTTATCTTATCAGGGAAAGCCAAAAAATATTCTGTAGGAATTGTGATTTCTATTGTAAGTACTTATTCTACAGTAGGAATGTTTCTAGGGCCTCCAATTATTGGTTATCTAGCGCATGCTTTCGGATTGCAAAGAGCATTTATTACTTTTATCATCGGCGGTTTTATGTTCATACCACTTTCTAAAATGGTTTTTGATCATTTGAAGAAAAATAATTAACTCTTTTTCAGTACTTATTTTTTTTATCTTTGAATCATAAATGATTTTATTATGATTAGCTCAGTAATTCCCAAACTTCCTATGAGAAACAAAATAGAGACAAAAAATTTCTATATCAATCAATTAGGGTTCAAAGAAATTGGAGATTATGACTATTATCTGATGCTAGAAAAAGGTAATTTTGAAATTCATTTTTTTGAATATAAAGATTTGAATCCTTTAGAAAACTATGGTCAGATATACATTAGAACCGAAAAAATACAAGAAATTTACCAGTCTATCATTTCCAAAAATATAAAAGTACATCCTTTGGAAAGAAAACCTTGGAAACAAATAGAATTTTCTGTTTTAGACCCAGACCATAATTTAATTACATTTGGACAAAGTTTTGGCTAAATTTTCTGAAAAATTTCTAGAACTTCTCTTGTTTTTAAAAAAGAGAAAGCCAAAAATCATTAATTTTACCAAAATCAATTTTCTGTGAAATTAATCGGGCCTTTCAAACAAATCGTTACTTTAAATAACCTTTCACTTCGAGGAAAACTTTCTGACGAACACTTAGAAATCATCGAAAACGGCGGAATTTTAATTAATTCTGAAAACAAAATTGAAGAAGTCGGAGATTTTGAAAAATTAAAATCAGACTTTCCAAACTCGAAACTCGAAACTCGAAACTCGGAACTCGTAGTTCTTCCCGCTTTTATAGATTGTCATACTCATATTTGTTTTGGAGGAAACAGAGCCAATGATTTTGCAATGAGAAATGCAGGAAAAACCTACTTAGAAATTGCAGAAAAAGGAGGCGGAATTTGGAGTAGCGTTCAACATACCAGAAATGCTTCAGAAGACGAACTTTTAGAAAAATTATTAGAAAGAATCAATCGTTTAATTTCTCTTGGAATTACTACAATTGAAATAAAATCAGGTTACGGATTAAATGTAGAAAGCGAACTCAAAATGCTTCGTGTGATTAAAAAAGCACAAGAAAAAACAAAGGCAACTTTAGTTCCGACTTGTCTTTCTGCTCACTTGAAACCAAGAGATTTTGAGGGAACTTCCGAAGAATATTTACAGTATATTGTAGATGAAATTTTACCAAAAGTAAAAGAAGAAAATTTGGCAAAAAGAGTCGATGTTTTCATAGAAAAATCAGCATTTCTACCAGAAGAAAGCAGAAGATTTTTAGAAAAAGCCAAAGAATTAGGATTTGAAATTACGGTTCATGCTGATCAATTCACTGCGGGAAGCTCTAGAATTGCTGTGGAAGTTGGTGCTGTTTCTGCAGACCATTTAGAAGCAACAATTGATGAAGATATTGAGTTTTTAGCCAATTCAGAAACCGTTGCAGTGGCGCTTCCAGGTGCTAGCTTAGGTTTGGGAGAACCTTTCACTCCTGCCAGAAAAATTTTAGATAAAAACGGAATTTTAGCGATTGCTAGTGATTGGAATCCTGGTTCTGCACCGATGGGAAATTTGATTACACAAGCTTCCATTTTAGCTACTTATCAAAAACTTTCTACTGCCGAAGTTTTAGCAGGAATTACTTTTCGTGCTGCAAAAGCTTTGAATTTAACAGATAGAGGAATTTTGAAAAAAGGAATGAAGGCAGATTTTGTGGTTTTTGAAACCGATAATTTCCAAAATATTTTGTACAATCAAGGAAGTTTGGTAGCGAGTGAAGTTTATGTTGATGGAGAAAGAATTATTTAATTTTAAGCAAATATCCTGCACACACTTTGTCTTGCTGAAAGCATCTATACAAAGAATAGAAAATGTAAGTATTAAAACTATACAAAATGAATTTAGTTCCTTTCAGGAAGACAAACTCAGTGTTTTATTTGTAGCGTTCACTTTGTCTTGTTAAACAAAAATTTAAAATTATGGAAGAATATTCTGAAGGAATTTATACATTCTATACCTATATTTTGACAAATAAAAATAGAACAGTTTTATATACAGGTGTTACGAATAATCTCAAGGTAAGGTTAAAACAACATAAAGAAAAGCTTAATCCAAATAGTTTTACAGCGAGATATAATGTAGAGTTTTTAGTTTATTATGAAAAATATGGTTGGATTCAGCAAGCAATTGAAAGAGAAAAAGAAATCAAATTAATGAACAGAAATATTAAATTAGATTTAATTAGAAACTCAAATCCAAATATGGAATTTCTTAATCATTTATTTGAATAACTTTGTCTAGATGCTTAGAGCAAGACAAACAACGGATAAATTACAATGAATAATAATAACATTTGGCAAGGCAGAAACGATGGAGATTCACCGCTTCATTACAGAATTTTTCAACGAGTAGAAATTTCGGAAAACTATGAAGATATTTTACCTGACAATTTCGTTTTGCACGGTTTTGCGGTAGATGAAGGCGTTAGAAGAAACAAAGGAAGAATAGGCGCTGCCAAAGCTCCAAACATTATCCGAAAAAATATGAGCAATTTTCCTGTAGTTTCTCCAGATTTTAAATTGTTAGATTTCGGGAATATCACTTGTGAAGAACAAAATTTAGAAAAAAGTCAAGAAAATCTAGCAGAAAAAGTTTCTAATATTCTACAAAAAAATGCAAAATCCATCGTTTTAGGAGGTGGTCACGAAGTGACTTTCGCACATTATTCAGGCATCAAAAAAGCATTTCCCAACCAAAAAATTGGCATTATCAATATTGATGCTCATTTTGACAATCGTGAACCCGAAAATGAAGTAGGAGTAAGCTCAGGAACAGGTTTTTGGCAAATTGCACAAGAAGGAGAAATTCACTCTCTTCACATCGGAATTCAGAGAAATTCTAATACTTTGAAACTGTTTGATACAGCCAAAAATTATGGAATGAAGTACATTTTAGCAGATGAAATTTTCTACGAAAATCTTCTTAGAATTAATTCGGAAATTAATGAATTCATTCAGAAATCAGACAAAGTATATCTCACGATTTGTATGGATGTTTTCAACTCGGCAATTGCTCCGGGAGTTTCTGCGCCGGCTTATAATGGCATTTTTGCAGATGCTTCTTTTCTTAATTTATATAGAAATATTTTAAAATCCGAGAAACTCATTGCGCTTGATGTAGCAGAAGTAAATCCAGAGTTTGATATTGCCGAGAGAACCGCAAGATTGGCTGCCAGTTTGGTAAATGAATGGTTTATAATTTAGAAGCAACACGTTTCTGCTATTTTTCACTTTCAGTCCTGCTTTCCGTTACAATCTGTCATTGCGAGCAAAGCGAAGCAATCCTTAACTTTTTGCTCACAATTACAGGATTTCCACTACAATCAGGGCTAGAAATAGGTTTCGGTTTTCTTTTCGACTTTTCTCAACAATCTTTCAAAGACATTGCGTTCCTACGGAACGCCCAAAATCAATTTTGTTATTTTCTACACACATTACGTTCCTACGGAACGCAAATTGTTTACAAAATAATTATCTTTAAAGCATTAAAATTACCACGTAGTTTGTCTTGCTGGAAGCATCTAAGATGATGTAGAATATTGTAAATAACTTCTAATTCTTAGTTTAGATGTTTTTAGTAAGATAAAACAACCACTTAAAACCAATTAAATGAACTTAAACATTCAAAATAAACTACAACAATCCCAACAATCCTTTAAAAAATGGAAAAAAAATCCGTTTGAAGAAAGACAAAAACATTTCGCTAAACTATCAGAAATTTTAAGAGCAAGAAAGCAAGAATTTGGCGAAATCATTACACAAGAAATGAAAAAACCTATTTCTCAATCTGTTGCAGAAATAGAAAAATGTGCCACACTTTGTGATTATTATGCAAAAGCAGAAAATGTTTTAAAGCCAGAAAAAGTACCCACAGAATTTCAGTTTTCTGAAGTTCATCACGAACCTTTTGGTGTAATTTTAGGCATTATGCCTTGGAATTTTCCTTTTTGGCAAGCCATAAGATTTGCCGTTCCTACCATTTTATCAGGAAATTGTGTAGTGTTGAAACACGCTTCTATTTGCTTAAAAAGTGGAAATACTTTACAAGAAATTTTTGAGGAAGCAGGTTTTCCTCAAGGTGTTTTTTTGCATTTTGAAATTTCTCATTCAGAGATTGAAGAAATGATTGCTCATTCTATTATTAAAGGAGTTTCGCTTACAGGAAGTGAAGCTGCTGGTAGAAAAATTGCTGAAACAGCGGGCAAAAATTTAAAAAAATGTGTTTTAGAATTAGGCGGAAGTGATGCTTTTATTGTGTGTGAAGATGCCAATTTGGTAAAAGCAGCAGAAAGTGCAGCTCTTGGAAGACTACAAAATTGCGGACAAACCTGCATTGCTTCAAAGAGATTTATCATTCACGAAAAAGTACTAGACAGTTTCTTATTTCTTTTATTGAAGAATTTTAAAAAGTATGAAGTTGGCAATCCGAATGATGCTAAAACTAATTTTTCTGAAATGGCAAGAGAAGATTTAGCAAATGATTTAGAAGAGCAATACAAAACAGCCTTAGAAAACGGAGCAGAATATATTTTGCCATTAGAAAGAATTTCTAAAGCTGGTTTCAAACCAGGGATTTTAAAAATGAATCTAGGAAACCCGATTAATGATGAAGAACTTTTTGGACCTTTAGCAATGGTTTATTCTGCTAAGAATGATGAAGAGTTGCTTTCCATTGCTAATGATACCATGTTTGGTCTAGGAAATTCAGTTTGGACAAATGATAAAGAAAAAGCCCTATTTTTTGCAGAGAATTTAGAATCTGGCACGGTTTCTATCAATCAAATTACAAAATCAGATGTTAGACTTCCTTTCGGCGGAATTAAAAACTCTGGTTATGGAACAGAACTTTCTTTGTATGCACTCCACGAATTTGTTTCTAAGAAAGCGATTATAGGAAATCTATAAAAAAAGCGCTCAAAAAATATTGAGCGCTTTTAGTTTTATATGGTGCTTAACCTTAGTGTATTGGTTTTTCCACCTTCATAAGCAGGCATTGCATTTAGATTAACAACGAAATCGCCTTTTTCTACATATCCATAATTATGAGTAAGCATATTTACTTGTATAATTGTTTCGTCTGTAGATTTGTTCATATCATAATAGAATGCTTTTACGCCCCAAAGTAGATTAAGCATCGTTAGCACTCTAGGATTAGAGGTATAAACTATAATTCTAGCATGAGGTCTGTGTGCAGAAATCTGGAAAGCGGTATAACCTGAGTAGGTTAATGTAATAATAGCTTCAGCACCAGTGGTTTCAGCAATTTTTACTGCATTTAGACAAACCATATCAGTAATAAAACGATCATCTACACAAGTAATTTTTTCGATGATATCGTTTTTCTTTTCGTAAAGAGGAGTAGATTCTATATTTTTGATAATCTTAGTCATATTCTTGATTACATCTACAGGATATTTCCCTACAGAAGTTTCACCAGAAAGCATTACCGCATCTGCACCATCTAATACATTGTTTGCTACGTCATTTACCTCAGCTCTAGAAGGGGTAAGGCTATTAATCATTGTTTCCATCATTTGAGTTGCAATGATTACAGGCTTAGAATAATATCTAGCTTTATCTACCAATCTTTTTTGGATAACAGGCACTTCTTCCATAGGTACTTCTACACCTAGGTCTCCACGTGCTACCATTATACCATCACACTCCACCATAATTTCGTCAATATTTTTAACTCCTTCTGGTTTTTCGATTTTGGCGATAATTGGTGTTCTGAATTCTGAATTAGAATGATTTTTGATTAATTCTTTTAAATCAATAATATCTTGTGCGTGACGAACGAATGAAAGAGCAATCCAATCAAAATCATTGTCTAGCATAAATTTAGCATCTTCTATATCTTTTTCTGTAAGCGCAGGAAGAGATACATTAGTATTAGGCAGATTTACACCTTTTTTAGAACTCAGTGGTCCACCCTGAATTGTTTTTGCCTTTACGGTATCTTTTTCGTTGGTTTCGATAACTTCTAAAACGAGTTTTCCGTCATCAATTAATATTTTTTCGCCAACTTTTACATCTTGAGGGAATCTCTCGTAAGTCATATAAACTTTAGTAGAATCTCCTTCGCATTTTTCATTAGTAAAGGTAAGAATATCACCAGGATTAAGGTATGAACCGTCTTTTACTACACCTACTCTTAGTTTAGGACCTTGTAGGTCACCTAGAATAGAAGTATTGAAACCATATTCTTGATTG
>DDFD01000024.1 GCA_002337005.1 Flavobacteriales bacterium UBA1937
TATCTACAGTTGATGTTCTTTTCAGCACCAGACATTTAACTTTTCTTTTTTCTATGATAGTCTTATAATCGGCAAAACGGCTTAGGTTCTCAAGCATTAAAGGATAAAGAGAGTCTGCCTTAGATTGAGGTACAATATATTCGTAATTATAAAGGCTTTTATCCTCAACACGTCTTTCAGGATTTTTAAATTCTATTATTCTGCGTTTTTCGTTGAAAGATTGATTTTTTTTCTGGAATATTTCATTAGCTATTGCTGAAGCAATTTCCCAAAAAGAAAAATTGGTAAATTGTCTGCCATATACGATTTGTCCCGACCTATGAAAGCCAGAGCCAAAGCCCATTCCTCGGATTCTTCCTTTGGCAAAAAGAGAATAGCTAATCATAGACAAATCTTTCTCATTATCAAAATTCTCCGAAAGCATCAAAGGTCTATCTCTGCTCATTTGTACTACCGTCCGAAGGGAAGAATTTTCTCCTCCTAATACTTCCTGTATGGTTTTTTCTGTAACCTGTGCACCATCTGTGGTATTGAGCATTTTTCCGTCTTTTATCCAGATAATATAAGGAACGCCTTTGTGTGGAAAGAGCTGATGAAACATTTTGTCGCCTGCTACGGAAACTACATTTTTATAACGCTGTCCGTTTTTAGAGGCAAAGAATTTTTCTAAAACCAAACGATCTTGGTTGCTCACAGCAAGGATTTTTATTTTATCACCAAATTGTTTTTGCAGTTCCTCCATTTTAGGAAAGTTGAGTAAACAACTGCTGCACCAGGTATTCCAGAAGTCCAGAAGGATGAGTTTGTCTTTATCCTGACTGAGGGTAATGGTTTTCTGAGGATGGTTGACCAATTGTAAAGGGGTTGACCAGATGTTTTCAGGGAGGGATTCTCCTATTTTTAGAGATTTGTTCTGGGCAAAGCTGGTGGTAGCTGCCACAAGAGTAAAGGCTAGGGACAAGAATCCCCTGCAAAAAATATTTTTCATATTTTTGTTATGGTTTAATTCGTTAAACTTGGCTCTTTTCTGCATCGTGTAAATTCCACTCTACTATATTGCAGAAAGGGCTTTTTTATTTTCTGTTATCTATGGTTGGAGGTTTTACTGTCTGTTTCTTAGGGGTAAGGTTTTTTAATGACTGTAAAGGAGGAAGCTTTGCTCATAGCCTTAACTTCCTGCCAATACAAGCCGAAAAATTAATATGAATGAATGTTTTTTCTCGTGTAAGCTGTAAAGCCGCAATAAGTTGTACACCTTATTGTATCCTGCGTTTGATACTGTATTTTTGAAAAGCGGCTTAGAATGTAGAAATAGTGGACTACAAAAAAAATAGCGTGAAACTCACTACATCAACGCATGTACCAGAGGTATCGCCAAACACCTTGCAACAAACTCCGTAAGTGAGCCCACGCCTAGGTCGTGAGCTAAATCACTTATCTTCTCGTTGCTATTTGTTTGAAAATTGGCGATTTTCTGATACGAGATTCTAAGCAATAGCTTCTATTTGTAATTTTTGAAGTATCGCAAAATTACTTTATTAAATAATTTTCTCCAAATATAACATATTTTTTTAATTTGTGACAAATATGTCAATGAAAAATTTGACATATTTGTCACTTTTATTCAATGAAATATATTGAAGACAAATATTTTATTGCACTTGCTGATCATATCAAAGAAATACTTGAGGATAAAAAGATTGATGTGGCTGATTTAGCAGCTGCAGCTAATCTCGATAGAAGACAAGTTTATAGATTGATAAATAAAGAGAATGTTCCGAAATTGTCAACATTAATACGTATATCTTTAGCTGCGGGAATTGAACCACAACAACTTTTTGCATTAAAATTTGATTTTGGAGCTTACATGAGCGAAAATAATATACTAAAGGTTTCCAAAAAAAAGAAAAAATAATCCTAATGAGATTTAGGATTATTTCATTATAGATAAGCTTACAGAAAATTTATATATTTGGGTGAAACAATTCTAGAAAAACACTATGGATAATACAATATTAATTTTAATTTGTATAAACATTCTTCTTTCAATCGGAAGTATTTTGATCAAAGAATATTTAAAAGAAAAAGGGAAAAATATAGCAACTAGAGAGGACATAGAGCAAATCACTGAAAAAATTGAAAATGTAAAAAATGAATTATCATACAAAAATCAACAAAAAATTGAATGGAATGAAAACACAAAAAAATTATTGTTAGATTTTTATTCAAATTACATAAATCTTTCAGATGATTATTTAAAAAACTTTACAATTTTTTATAATGACATTTCAGACCCAAATGCTGTAAGAAATCATATGGAAAAAATTGCAAAAGAACATTCAGAGCTAAAACACAATTTTTACAAATTAAATATTTACGAAGCTAAAGATTCAAAATTTCTTGAAAAATTATCGAAACTTTTAAATGACTTAAACATAGTATACGGAGAAATAAAAATACATTTAATGCAAATTGAAAATTATATAAAAATCAATAATATAAGTTTACAAAAAGATAATACCATTTATAAAAACCTTGTTGAAAGAAGACAAGAAGAATTTGAAAAAATTTTTGAAATTCTTGAGAAAAATACTGAAATAAAAAATAATAATTTCAATGAACTTTCTAATTTGATTTATAGAAAAATTAAAGAAAAATATAATGAATAATCAGAATTGATAAACTACTTTTGAAATTATTCAGCATCCAGAAAAACTTGCTAAAAGATCCCTAAAATTTGCTCTATTTATATAACAAAAGATAATAAATAGAGGAAAAAAATCCTGCTCTCCGAAGTTTGCAACTTCGGAGCGTACTAATTAACAAACTCAACTTTAGCCGAATAAGTATTGAACTTTTGGTTCTTTTGGTTCTTTTGGTTCAAAACAAAAGAACAGATTTGTATAACTAATATAGGATTTATTTAATAACTTATATAATTATTTTTTAGGACGATACATATCTATAGTATAGATACTGTATGGTTAGTGTATGAAATAAAAACATCTATTCATTGGCTTTTTTTTCTTTCATCTGCAATACCTTTTTTAAATTTACCATATCATAACTCACTTTCTTATCCAGAATTTTCGCATAATGCTGAGTTGTTTTTATATTCGTATGCCCAAGCATTTTACTTACACTTTCAATAGGCACTCCATTTGAAAGAGTAACTGTAGTAGCAAAAGTATGTCTTGCGATATGAAACGTCAAATCTTTATTGATTCCACAGACGCTCGCAATTTCTTTAAGATAAGAATTCATTTTCTGATTGCTGAGAACAGGAAACAGGACATCCGAATTGACACATTGAGGATGATTTTCATACTTTAAAACCAATTCCTGAGCCAAAGGCAATAGCGGAACTCTTGTCGAAGTATCAGTTTTTTGACGACGGGTAAAAATCCACTGGTCGCCATCAATCCCAGTATTAATGCTAGATTTTGACAATTGCTTTACATCCACATAAGCCAGACCGGTATAGCAGCTGAAAAGAAAAATATCCCGTACTTGACTCAATCTATCTGAGGCAAATTCCTTTTCATAAACAGCTTGAATTTCCTCCTTTGCAAGATAGGGGCGTTCTACTACTTTAAGTTTTGCTTTGTAACCCAGAAAAGGATCTTTTGATAACCAGCCGTTCGCCATACATAACCGAATAATCTTTTTGAAATTCTTGATATACTTTACTGCTGTATTATTAGCACATTTGCGCACACTACGAAGCCAAAAATCATAATCCATTATGAAAACGTGATCGATCTTTGTAATGTCAATATCAGAAACTTTGTACTTCCAATTTAGAAACTCCTGTGTATGTTTTAAAGAAGTTTTGTATCGTTCTAATGTACCAGGAGCAAAATCCTGCCCCACCAATGCTTCTACTTTATCATTATGTTCCTGAAAAATAGGAATGAGCATTCTTGTGGTAACATCAGTTCCAAGCAGTTTAGATTTTAAACTCTCTGCAGTTACAAAGTCTTCTTCTTTCAGCATCAGGTAATGGAAATCGTAAACTTTTTGTTCCAAAGTTTTAAGGTAAGAGTTCAGCGTTTTGGCTTCTTGACTATTACCTACAGCTTTCTGTGACTTATTATCCCATTTCTTAGGATCAATATATCTTTTTGCTGCAATCTCCGCTGCCTTGCCATCTATCGTGATTCGTAAGTAGATTGGAGCGGTTCCGTTTGTTCTGATTTTATTCTTTTTTACAAAGAATAGCAGGTTGAATGTTTTGTTCATTGTGTGATAACTTTAATTGTTTAATAATTTACTTTTTGTTACCACTTTTTGCAAGATGTTCAATCGTTAAACTGCCTATTAGTCCGGTTTTTCAGAGATTTTAGTGACCTATTTTGATATTTTAACGATAGGTCACTAAATAGGTCACTTTTAATATGACCTTTTTTGATTTTCTTTGATACTAACGCAAAACAAAAAACGCTGTAAACATTGATGTTTACAGCGTTTTAGCTTATTTTGGTTTCCCAACTGGCGGAGAGTGAGGCTCTTTCTCCTGAACCTATATAGATAATCATAGAGTATTAAAATACTGATTTTCAATAGATAATATATTTTTTGACAACAATAAAATATCATAAATAATCTTTGCACATCTCAATAATTGGGTGTAAATTTGGGTGTCGAATATTAGCACTACATATTATGAATATCAAACGAAATATTGTATTTGCTCTTGAAAAAAGAAAAAAAGAGAATATTCCTGTAATAGAGAATGTCCCCATACGTATGCGAGTTATTTACAATAATAAACGTATTGAATTTACCACAGGCTACCGAATTGATGTTTCAAAATGGGATGAAGACAGACAACGGGTAAAAAACGGTTGTACGAACAAACTTAAGCAAACTGCAACAGAAATCAATTCAGACCTTTTAAAATACTATTCGGATATACAGGACATTTTCAAAGAATGCGAAGTAAAAGACACCATTCCTACTCCTGAACAGCTTAAAGTAGCTTTCAACAATCGACAAAATAAAGGGTTGACAAATATTTTGGAGATTGAAGTCCCCATAATATCTTTTATGGATAAATTTGATGAGTTTGTACGGGAATGTGGTGCACATAACAATTGGACAGAAGCCACTTATGAAAAATTTGCTGCAACAAAGAATCATTTAACCAACTTTGACAAAGAACTTTCATATGAAACTTTAGATGAAAGCAAGTTGACTCAATATGTAAACTTTCTCCGTGATAAGAAAGATTTTCGAAATAGTACTATAGGGAAGCAAATAGGATTCCTAAAATGGTTTCTTAGATGGAGTAAAAAGAAAGGATACACTTCTAATTTTGCCTTTGAATTATTTAAACCAAAATTAAAAACCACCCAAAAGAAAGTCATATTTCTAACTTGGGCTGAACTTACAAAACTGAGAGAATACAAAATTCCAGAAACAAAAAAATATTTGGAAAGAGTTCGTGATGTTTTCTTGTTCCAATGCTTTACAGGACTCAGGTATTCCGATGTTTTCAATTTAAGAAGAAGTGATGTAAAAGAAAATCACATCGAAATTACTACTGTTAAAACCGCAGATAGTTTGATTATTGAATTGAATAACCATAGCAAAGCAATACTTGACAAATATAAAGAAGTTCATTTTGAATATGATAAAGTACTACCTGTAATTACTAACCAAAAAATGAATGATTACTTGAAAGAACTAGCAGAATTAGCAGAAATAAATGAGCCTATTCGAGAAGTTTATTATAAAGGAAATAAACGTATTGATGAAGTTACGCCAAAATATGCTTTATTAGGAACACATGCAGGAAGGCGGACATTTATTTGTAATGCTCTTTCATTAGGAATTCCAGCACAGGTTGTTATGAAATGGACAGGACATAGTGATTATAAAGCGATGAAACCATATATTGATATTGCCGACGAGATTAAAGCTAGTGCAATGGATAAATTTAATCAGTTGTAATATTAACTAAATTCAAATATAAAAAACATAAATAATAATGAAAGAAGAAATAATTACCGAATATAATAATCTATATCAAGAATTATCAAAATTAAAAGAGATTATAACTTATGATTTCCTTTCAATAGATAGAATACAAATAGCTTATCTTGACAGTTATATAGCAAAAAAAGAATGTGTGAATGTTGAAAAATTTGAGTTCGTCTTTAATGCTTTAATTGATAGAAAAATAAGTAATTCTTTAGTTTTTGACCTTACGGGTTTAATATTTGAAATAATAACACTTTTAAATAGTAAAACGGAAAATATAAATAAATACTATTCGTCCGATCTTTATGAACTCGCTATAAATGATGCAATGCAACACGATGATAATCTAAAAACAATAAGAGAATTAGAACATCTCGTTGAAAAGTTCAATCATATTCACGAAAAAACAGCTTTAAAAATCTTCAAAGAGAAACAGAAAGATTATGGTGTATATAGAATAAATTATTATGATTATTATAAGGTATTGCTAAAGAATTATTTAGAAAAATTTCAAAAACATTCTGAAAAAAAAAATATTCCAAAAGATGAATTAAAAAAGGGAAAATATTTCGATATGGAAATAGTCTCTAAAGTTCATAAAGTATGTAATGGTATTCAATTTGAAAATTTGACAGAAGTAGAATTATATCTCATTCTCAATTTACAACCCACAAATGCTCGATTGAAGATAAAAAAAGACGAAATCACTAGAATGTGTTATTTGATTTATAACCTTTCCTTTTACTTTAAAGAAGATGAAAAATCAGAATGGATAGATACCGTATTGAATACTTTTAGTATTAAAAAAGGAACCTATAATTCAAAATGTACAAATCCAAATTCTGAAACAACTGGTGATAATAATGCAAAATTCCGAAAATTACTAAAGCCAATATTCCTTAACATCCCTGATATTCCTTGATATTATCTAGATAACCACCTTTACCACTTAAAATAATTTTAATACTCATTGATTATCAATGATATAAATATAAAGAATCCACCTACACACCACCCTTTTCTCGTCATAGATTTGCAATGTGTTCGAACAATAACGCCGAAGTACAAGGCTTGTTTAACCATAACATTGTAAAAGAATATGAACCTTAATGAACTTAAACAGAAACCTCTTTGGCAGATGACAGGCGAAGAATTTCTTTACCTTCAGAAGACCAATGAAAACAAAGAACCAGAAATTGTTTCTCTCAACAATTCAACAAAAAAACACGTTTACGGAATCGCTGGAATTGCACGTCTATTTGGATGCAGTATTCCCACAGCCAACCGTATCAAGCAAAGTGGGAGAATAGATAAAGCCATCACGCAGATAGGACGTAAAATCATTGTAGATGCAGACCTTGCATTAGAACTGGCAGGGCATAAAAAAGGAGGAAGAAAGTAATGGAGGATAATAGTAAAAATATAAAAGAACTATGGCACTCCTCAAGGCTGTTGATTACAGATAAATTTGAATATCCTCCTGTGGTCATCCGCATTGATGAATCCGTTATAGGAACTTTGGGAAATTTTTCGGCTACTGTTGGAAAAGCCAAAAGCAGAAAGACCTTTAGTGTTACCGCAATGACGGCTGCTGCCCTAGTCTGTCGATTAATGCTCAATTATAATGCTGCTATGCCAGATGACAAAAGGAAAATCATTTACTTCGATACCGAGCAAAGCCCGTTTCACAGTCAGAAAGTATTGTCAAGAATTATTGAACTTTCGGGAATGAGCAAAGACATTCAACCTGAGAATCTTGAATTTGTTTGTCTGAGAAGATTCAATCCATCAACACGTATTCAAATTATCGAAGAGGCTATTAAAAGTACAAGTTCTTTGGGACTGGTAATTATTGATGGCATCAGAGATTTGGTATTCGATATCAATTCCCCAAATGAATCCACCGAGGTTATTTCCAAACTTATGATTTGGACAGAAGTCTATCAGTTGCACATTCACACTGTTTTGCACGTTAATAAAACAGATGATAACGCAAGAGGACATTTGGGGACTGAACTGCTGAATAAAGCTGAGACGATACTACAAGTGGTAAGAGATGAGAAAGACCCCAATATTTCTATTGTAAAACCAATGAGCATTCGAGATGTTGAGTTCGAGCCTTTTGCCTTTAGGATTGATAATGATGGCTTGCCTGAATCGGTAGATGATTATCATATACAAATAGGTCAAGCCAAAGGATTCGATTATAAAGAAATCTCTGAACAGATTCATCGAGAAGCGTTATCACTTTCTTTCAAAGAGCAGAAATCGCTTTCTTATGGAGAGCTTATATCAAAGCTCATAGAATCCTATGCCTATTTCGGATATGATTTCGGAATCAATAAAGCTAAAAAACTAAAGGTCTTTTGCCAAAATAAGACGATGATTTTTAAAGAAGGAAAGTACTATAAATTCAATCCCAATTTTTACTACTGATTCCAAAATCATTCAATGGTCTATTGGTTTAGTCTGGTTTACTACTATATAGTAGTAAACCAGACTAAACCAGCCATCAAAAACCCTTAACTCAATACTGATTTTCTTTTCAACAGCAAAATTGCTGTTGAAAGAAAAAACACCTAATAAATCCAAAACATATGAATATAAAAACCGCAAAAAATATCAGAATTATCGATTTTCTGAATACTTTAGGGTATCAGCCCCGAAAAATTGTTCGACACTCCCATTTTTACCTTTCTCCTTTGAGAGCGGAAAAAACAGCATCGATGAAAGTCGATAACAAGCTAAATCTGTGGTATGACCACGGTTCTGCACAAGGAGGAACAATAATAGACCTCATTCTTGCTATGCAAAAGGCAGGAACGGTTTCTGATGCATTATCCTTCTTGAAAGATCTGAATTTGAAAACAGATTTTGTTTTCAACGATAAGAGCAAGGAATTAGAAAATCGCATGACCAAAAATGAATCCAATATTAAAATTGAGAAAATACAATCTCTTCTGGATTCAAAATTGTTAAACTATTTACAGGAACGCAAGATCAACATTGATACAGCTAAGATATATTTGCAGGAGTGTCATTATTCCGTAGAACATAGAAAATACATAGCATTGAGTTGGCTCAATAATAGCGGTGAGTGTCATCTTCGTTCAGAATTTTTCAAAGGCTGTACTTCGCAGGATATTTCAATTATTAAAAATAATAATCCAAATCAGGAAAGTAAAATATGTTTGGTCTATGAAGGAATGTTTGATTTCCTATCCCATCTTACTTTAAAAAATGAAAATCAGTTTAAAGTAGATTGCGTTATCTTGAATTCATTGTCCAATCTGAACAAAACTGTAGAATGGATAAAAGAAAAACAACTCATACCAAGTTTATTGCTTGACAATGATAAACCTGGACAAGAAGGCACTTCGAAATTGCTTGAAATATTTCCTGAAGCAGTGGATTTTTCAGTAATTTATTCCAATCACAAAGACTTGAATGATTATCTGGTAAACAAGAATAATCTGAAGAATAATCTGAAAAATAATTTGACTGACAATATTGACGAGGGTATAAAATCAGAGGAGTCAAACTCTTATAGACGGAAAAGATAGCGGTTGCATGTTGGGCTTTTGGTAAAAAAGCCATAGCTTATTAGGGCTTTTTCTTAACGTTCCGTTGCACTTCACTAAAAAAGCCCCAATAAGCCAAGGGGATACTCCCCTTTGGAAACCCCAATTTTGTTTAACGTTTTTATTAAAGAAAAATGTCTTATACTGTTTTACATTTAGAAAAAGCTAAAGGGAATGATTCTGCAATGTCTGCTCATATTGAAAGAACAATTCACCCCAAAAATGCTGATGCTTCACGTAGCCATCTTAATAAAGAACTTATTATTTATCCTGAAGGTGTTAATAACAGAACTTCGGCTATACAATATAGGTTGGATAATGCTCACCTAAAAAGAAAGATTGGAACTAATCAGGTTAGAGCAATCAGAGTTCTTCTTTCTGGAACTCACGAAACAATGAAAGAAATCGAAAAAAAGAAACAATTGGAGAATTGGTGCAATGATAATCTCAATTGGCTAAAAGAAACATTCGGAGAAGAAAATTTGGTTTCTGCTGTTTTGCATATGGATGAAAAAACGCCCCATATTCACGCTACTATTGTTCCCATCGTCACAGGTGAAAGAAGAAAAGTAAAAAATAAACCCGAAATGGCTATCGAAAAATATAAAAAGAAAAATCCTAATTCTAATAGGCTTTGTGCGGATGATGTAATGGCTAGAAACCAATTGAAGCTCTATCAAAATACTTATGCTATGGCTATGGCGAAATATGGATTAAAAAGAGGGATTGAAGGTTCTGAAGCAAAACATATCTCTACAGCTGAATACTACAGAACTCTTCATTTTCAAAACCAGAAAATGGAACAGGAAAAAGAATTGAAAAAATCTGAGTTGAGTGCAATTGAAAAAAGTATTTCCTCTAAAAAAATTGTTGAAAATTTTACTAATGTTATAACAGGTTCTAAAACAAAGAGACTGGAGCAAGAAAATGAGCAGATAAAAAAGGAAATGATTAGTTTAAAAAATCAAAAAGAAAGGGAGCAGGGCAAATTACAGGAATCCGTATCAAAGCTAGAAAGTACTGTAGAAAAACAAAACAAGATTTTTGATAAAATAGCACAATACCAGCCTGATATTCAAGATTCTCTTGCCATTATTATAGAGTGTGAAAAAATGGGTATGCATCCGGAACTGATTCATATTCTTTTGGAAAAAAATGAAATATGCATTAGTGGAGAAATTTATTCTTCAAGGCATTTCAAAAATTTTAAAGTAGAAAGTCTAAAGCTTAATATTGAGTATGACGAAATTGAAAACAAAAAAAAGCTCAAAATTGAGGGAATGGATTTTCAAGAATGGTTGCACAAGAAATATCAAGAATCTTTAAAATCTGGCTTCTCCAAAAATAATGAGGAGGATATTAAAAGAAATAGAAAATTATAGCTTTTTGTAAATACCATAATTCCTTTATACTGGAGATTGAATTTCACATACTTTCAATCTAATAACTTTTCTATTATAAGTATATTAAACCGATAAGCTTCTTTTAATTTTAACTAATTTTTTGAAAAGTAATTTAATAAAAAAGGAATAGCTACGCTTCCTGTAGCTATTCCAAACCAATAAAAACAATTTTCTATTCTTCTTGAAAAAGAAATAAGAAGAAATTTGTAAAATCAAATATAGAAAAAAAAGTATATTATTGTTACTATCTTCTTCAGCATTAAATTTTAATTTTCTTTTAAGGCAAAGAAACTAATATGCAACTTCTTTCTGATATGTTTTCATATTATGATGTGGCTATTAATGAATTTTCAATAGTTTAGTCTTATATAAAATTTCAAGAATTAATACATTTCACTAATTTCAAAAGCGAAAAAAGCAAATTTTCGAGCCTCAAAAACAACAAAAAACACTAAAAAAAGACAAAAAAGTACAAATTATGACCGTTGTTTTATAAAAATTAACCAGTATTTTCAAAAAAAATTATTAACATAATATTTTCACTAGCCGACTTTAAGTACTTATTAATTTTCTATTTTACAAAAGACTAATACTGATATTCAGTAAAATATAAAATTTAGGCTAAATTTATAATGAATTTTTTAGGCTAAAAATTTAAATATTATGTTTAATTATGATGGAAATCAGTTAATTAGAGTATTGTAATTAAAAAAAATATGTTATAGATTAGCAAAGTATTAAGGGGAAGTTAAATAATTAAATTCATAACTCGAGAAGTACAATGATACCGGCTTGAAATCCGATCTTCCCCTTTTATTTTTAAAAACCAATAACATTCTTTTTGTATGATTACACGCAAAAGATTTCTTTTCCTTGGGTCTCTGGGGATTTTATCAGCATTAACACCTTCTTTTTTATTTTCAAAAACTTTTTCAGGAAGCACTGAAGATATAAAATCTTTATTAAAAAAAGCGCGAAAATACAGAAAACAAAAGAAATATAATCTTGCTAAAAATACTTATGAGGAAGTTTTAGTATTAGATCCCACTGAAATTAGAGCCTATAATGGCATTCGAAGAATATTGCTGGATAAGAAAAATAAAGAATATGAAGTTATTCTTTTATATCAACAAGCACTATCTAATATTCCCAATAATTTTAGATTAAAACAGCGATTATATAATGAGTATTTTAAAGTTGCTGTAGGAAATAAAAAAGTACTCAAAAAACTAAATATTTCTGGTAGAATGCTTTCCTATGTAAAATCTAAGTATGAAGAATTATTATCTGGGCATCCCGAAAAAAAGAATATACAGAATCAGCTAAACAAAATTAACAAATACATATCCCTAAATGTTGATTTAGGGAATCCGCATCATAATAAATCTTTAAAAACATATCGTAAAGAGCAGAAAAAAAATCACAAAAAACGTTTTGACGGATTTAATTCTGAACAAGCCACGCAAATGCTCTCACAACTTGAATCCAAGTCATTTTCCAAAGATAGAAAACAGCATATTCGTGAAATGCAAAAGTTAAGTATAAGAGCTTTAAGAAAAGAGAAGAAACATAGTGAAGCATTCAATCTAGCTTATAAATCATTGAACAGCAATGTTTCTGACCCCTACTTTATTAAGCAATTCAGAGATTTAGCCAGACAACAAAAACAATACGACAAACTTTTGAATTTTGAAACTCAGAACCACCAATCTAAAAATAATTTTTGGTCAGCAATTTCTTTATTTGACATCCATTATATAATTGCAAGCACTCAAAATCAGACACCTAATGCAATGATGAATAATCTTATCCAATTTATGGAAGAGAAAAGAGAAACTCCAGATCAAGCATTTGAATTAATTACACGAAAGATTAAAACCGACCTATTGAACAACGATATCAATCAGGCTAAAGTTAAAATTCTGGAACAGTGCAAAAATATGATGGGTGTATCTTGCACACATCTCATAGATCGTATGAATGTGATTATAGCGAATTATTATAAAAAGCTTGGAGATGTAGAATCTATGAATCAAATATTAAAAATCGCCAATACCCCAAAAGTTTTTTTAGAAAACCCTAATGAATTAATAAAGGCAGTTGCCGCTATGAATATAAATAGATCTTACGAAAAATCTATACATATTCAAAATTTACAGAAAAAAATCAATAGCTTATGAGAATAAAAATTACAACATTTCTGTTAGTATTAATTTTTTCTCAAAATTTTTATTCACAGATTACCATTACAGAAATTTATTATGACACTCCAGATAATGAAAAATTAAGATTTATTAAAAAAGTAAATGGTTTAGCAACACAAGAAGAAATAGAAGCCGTTAAACATCATCGAGGAGAATTTATTGAAATATATAATTATAGTGATAAAGATGTAAATTTAAAAGATTGGTTTATTAAAGATTTACAGGGAGTATTTTGGTTTCCTGATAAAGTTATTAAATCAAAACAATTTATGGTAATAGCATATAGTGTACTACCATATAATACCACTCCTTTTTCTGAATGTTTTACTACAACAATTGGCAAAGAAAGTCAGATTATTTTACAAGATAAAATTATTCTCAGAAACCAAAGGGAAATAGTTTCATTAGGTCGAGTTTATAATTTTGGAGGAACACCATTTACCTTTAATAAAGCAGAAAGAAGATGGGAATTTAGACAATCTCCTCCCATAAATTTCATTGGTGAAATTTGGCGTACTCCCAATAAGTTTTACGAAGTTAACTCAATACAATATAATCCAAATTATACAGGGAATCAAGATAATCCAGATTTATATGATAATTATATGGCAGCTCCCAATCCGTTAGATGCCACCTATAAACCCCCAACTGAAAGTTATGATCAGATTATTTATGATGATTACAATTCGTATTATTCGTATTTAGATTGGACTGATAATGTTAATGCTCTAATTGATAATAAATGTTCTATAAGTATTTTGAATGAAGAGCAGACCGCTGCTAATCCTAGAACTAACGTTTTCAAATGTTTCAATCACGACACATCAGGGAATTTGACTTCCTCTTATAATTGTAATTCAACACCTTCAACAACACCATCAACAGACTACACGTATGATGAACTTGAAGAAATAAAAAAAGTAATTACAATAGCACCTAACCCGACCAATAGCGTTGTAACGATTTCATGGTCAGGTGTTGCTTTAGGAAAAGTAACTAATCTACAGGTACATTCGTCAACAGGCGGATTGATTTACAATTATAGCCCCTCTTCAACTACTAATTCTGTAACCATAAATCTTCAAAATCAGATTTCAGGAGTTTACATTGCTCATTTTTATCTTAATACAGGACAACTAGTTTCCAAAAATATCTTAAAGTGGTAACATCATGAGAATTCAAATATTTTTTACAGCTCTACTATTTTTTTTTCAAAATTTAATTGCACAAGAAACATCAGTTATACCACTAAACTATAACACTTCTGGATATGCAGAAAATGCATCTTCTGCATTAAAATTAAGCACTCAATCATCTACAAGTACAACATTAGTTCCAACTATTAATGCTGAAATGACGGTGAGTGAGTCTGGCTCTCTTAACTATATGCTCCCTTTTGAAGTTCTTAAAGGAGTAAATAATTTTCAACCCAACTTCGCATTGGCATATAATAGCCAAAGCGGAAATGGACAAGCTGGTTGGGGCTGGAATATTGTGGGTATCTCATCCATTACGCAAGGAGGAAAAAGCAAAGAAATTGATGGAATTACCATAGGACCTCAGTTTGACAATGATGATCCTTTTTATTTGGATGGTCAACGACTCATTAAAAAAAGTAGCTCTGTTTTTGAAACAGAAAAATTTTCTAAAATAAAAATTACTAAGTATTCTTCAGGAGACTTTTCTTTCATCATAAAATACCCTGATGGTAAAATTGCAAAGTATAAAGAAATATCAACCAGACAACATTATATTTCAACTCTTATAGATCCTATTGGAAATGAAATACATTATTTTTATGATGTTTCTGCCAATTCACCAAGGTTAGTTAGAGCGTCCTATGGAGGAACCGATAATCTTACTGATAAATTTTATATTAACTTCAATTACATCACGCGCAAAAGTGCTATAAAGATATATAGAAATGGAGTAGAGTTTATCAACGACAAAATTTTAAAGACTGTAGAAACAGGTTCTTCATATACTGGCATTTATAGAAAGTATTCTTTGGGGTTTGATTTTGTAGAAGGAGGAACAATAGAAAGAGTTAGAACAATTGATGTAGAAAACGAAAGTGGCGAAAAACTAAAACCAGTCAACTTTAGTTATAACAATGTTAACAGCTCGGGAAGTATTGATATAAGCAGAGGGGGAACGGATAAAATACCTAACAATGTAGTAGGGCTAGGCTCTGTAGCTTTGGGGGAATTTGATAAATCAAATGATACAAAAGCTTACTTTTCAGTAAAAATTGTTAATGATGACAAGAGCGAATATTATTCATTACCTCAATTTCCAGATTTAAAAATAAATAAAACTGCTGAGTTTTTTAGTGGAAAAGTTTTAAGCAATAATAAAATCACTAGTAAAGATTGTGTTATTTCTATCACAACCAATTATTTAGGAGGAAGTAAAGATTATTTAGGATATGACATTATTAGTCAATCTCAACTTTCAACAGCAAAAGATGAAATAGTAATAAATATTCTGAGCCCAGAAAGCGGAATTAAAAGAGAAGTAAAAATGTACCTGTCAGCTTCAAACTTTGCTTTCAGTGTTAAATCAGCAGGCGAACCTCATAGTAACTTACCTTATGATTATGATGTTAATGAAGAAAATATTGATATAGATGTCACTTATTATAGTGAGACTTGTTTTATCCCAGTAAGCGATCGAAGAGATAAATTGAGTAGAAAATTTTTATCCGGAGATTACAACAACGATGGCTTAATAGACTTGCTGATCATTGAACAAAGTCACTCGAATAGAACGGGAAGAATATATTTCTTAGAAATAGGTAAAATCCAACAGAACCAGACTGTACAGCCTGTTTTATTAAACGAGGGTGCTTCATTTTATTGTAATGCGGAATACTATAATATAGAATTTGACGGAGATGGTCTTCCAGAAATTATTCTATTTAGTAGGTATGGATTTAAGCCAGCAGAAATATCAGTTTTGAAAATTAATTTTCAAAACAATACGATCAGTAGAATTTATATCGCGAAAAGCCTTCCTAATAGTTTAAAATATACACCAGGACCAATTCTGTTTGGAGATTATAATGGAGATGGTTTAACGGATTTTTTATTTCCTGCTAAAACATACAAAACAGATAAGGGAGACCCATATTCTTTAGGCAAAACATTTCAGAAAATGGATTCTGAGAATCAATATTGGCTAAAATACACCTCTACAGGAAAAGAATTTATTGTAACCCTCGAAGATTTAACTACAGCTAAACTAGCTTATTTAGAGCCACACGATAGAAACATAATAAAAAGAACTTCTTTTTTACAAAAATTCTGGAACGGAATTCCTGACAGCTATACCGCAACAGAACATGCTACTACCACCATATTACCAACTGATTTTAATGGAGATGGAAAAACGGATTTTATCGTTGTAAGAAAAGCTAGTAAAATAAAGTATGAGAACAAGCTAAACAGAAGTACTTTCAGTAATGTTTCTAGGCTTTTAATGCTTAATAAGCTACTCATTAATAATTCTTACAACGCTGAAAATCTTAATAAAATTCAGTTTATAGAAAATACATCTATTAATGGGACAACCAGTTTTAGAATTTTGCCCAATGAAATAGATTTAGAAAATAAATTGATTTCCCCTTTATCTATTATTATTCCTAAAAACTTTTCAAATGGACTTTCGGCATTTTCATCTGGGGTAGAAATCATAGACCCATTAAGCGGAGAAAAAAGTATTTATACAGTAAATAATGATAAATTTTTAGAAAAACAAATACAATTGGTGGACAATGGTTCTGGCGTAACACAAACGGTGGAATATTTGCCAATGAAACCTTTTATCAATAACCAACAAAAAGTTTATACCTATACTCCTGATAATAGTTTAAATTATCCCTATTATATCCATGACACCAATGAGCTAAATTATTTAGTAAACAAAATACATACTAATTTCGATAGTAAAATCCTTACAAAAGAATACCGTTATGAAAATGCTATTCAACATTTAGAAGGAAAAGGATTTTTAGGGTTTCAGAAAACTTATGTAAGTGATGCTTATGAATCTCATATTAGAAATGGAGCTATTGTAAATAAAGCACCAACGAAAGGATTATTTTGGAATATACAAACAAGAGATCCTCTAATGGAAATTGCTGTAGTTGTTTCTGAGTATGGAGGCATTAAACAGCCTTTAACCAAAAACACCATTACCTATAAAAAATTTAATAAAGGTGGAAATATTAGTCTTATACTTTCGACTGACGAAGTATCTCAAGATTATCTGAAAAAAATAAAAATAAGCAAAAAGTATGAATATGATGAAACAGGTGATTTAACATTACAAAAAGCCTATACAGATTATAACGGAGAAGCGGTAAGTATATCAGAGTACAAATATGCACCAGAATTTAGTAATGGAGATCATTATTTTTACGGCAAAATCAACAGCTCTTCTAGTACTACTTACAAAAATGATTTATCATTTACCACCAAAGAGTTAACTTTCTATAATCCTGATGGAACGGTTCAAAAAACAGAAAAATATAGTAACGATCCGAATGCACCTCCTATTGTTACTTCATATACCTATTTTACAGACGGCTCTGGAAATTTAAAAACACAAACTTTATCAGCATCAGGAATTACCTCACAAACTACGGAATATGGGTATGATACTACCAAAAGATATCTAAACAGCACCAAAACACCAGACGATTTAACCTCTACTTCGGTTATTAATTATTTGGGCAGAGTAACCAAAGAAACCTCTGCTCTAGGTTTAGAAACCTCCTATTTGTATGATACTTGGGGAAATATTACAGAAATTACAGATTTTCTTGGCAAAAAAACCACCATTTCTAAATCTGTTGTAGATGCTACAGCAGGGACTTATTCTCTTTCCAAAAAAAGAGAAGGAGGCACAGAAACGGTCGTTATTTTTGACAGATTTGACCGAGAAATCATCTCTAAGACTCAGTCTTTGAACGGAGAATGGATAGTAGTTAAAACAGAATATGATGTACTGGGAAGAAAAACCAAATATAGTGAACCGTATAAAGAAGGTGAAACCATAAAATGGAACTCTATAGAATATGATGAACTTAACAGACCTGTTAAAAACATAACTTATACCAACAAAACCATCACTACTTGCTATGAAGGTCTAAAGGTAACGGTAGATGATGGGTACAAGAAAACATCTAAAACACTAGACGCAATGGGCAATACCATTCGTCATCAGGATTTTGGTGGTGTTATCCATTACAAATATTTCCCAAATGGAGCATTAAGTGAAACCTATTATGAGGGAGTAAAAACTACTTTTGATATAGATGATTGGGGAAATAAAAAGAAAATTGTAGACCCTTCGGCTGGTACTTTTGAATATGAATATGATAGTTTAGGAAGAATAACCAAAGAAATTACCCCAAAAGGTAACACCATTTTTACCTATGATACCTTAGGAAGACCGTTTACCGAGATTACTACTGGTAAATCAAGCGCAGAAAAAACATACATAGAAAAGAATTATGAATATGATTCTGTAACCAAACTGCCAACCAAGATAAAGGGTAAAAGCTATAAAGCAGATGGTAGTACCTATAATGATTTTACTTATACTACATTATATGATACCTATTTTAGAATAAAAGGCAAAATTGAAGATACACCAGATTTTACATATACTACCACCACTACTTTTGATAATTCTGGCAAACCAGATGTAATCAATTTAACCACCAAACTGAAAGCCAATAATTACACCTCTGTTTCTGAAGTTAAAAATATATACGATACCAATGGCATTCTTATTGAGCAGGATGATAATATTACTCTGAAAAAGATTTGGCACGTAAGTCAGGTAAATGCCAAAGGACAAACCACACAATTAGAATATGGCAATGGCTATACCATTACCAATAATTATAATCCTACAGATGGTTCTCTCACAAATACCACCCATCAAAATACCAATACAGGAGTAAAAGCCCTGGAAATAGATTATAGTTTTGATGTAAACCAGGGTGTTTTATTATCCAGAGACAACAAAACCTTTGGTAAAAAAGAAACCTTTACTTTTGATAAGCTCAACCGCCTTCTTACCGAAAAACTAAATAATGCTCTCGTTAACGAATATACCTATGACAAGAGAGGCAGAATGACCTCTAATACAGAACTTGGCAAGTATAATTATAACGAAACAGACTACAAACTACAGAGCATTAATTTTAATACCAATGGGCAACAGGTAAATACCAACAGAGGTTTTGCCACCATTACCTATAATGCATTTAAAAGCCCTCTGGAAATAACACTTACAGGCAAAGACCAGCTACAGTACGAATACAATACCCTAAAAACAAGATACAGAAGCCTCTCTACTACCAACGGAAGAGAAAAACTATATTCTTCTGATTTTGCAGTAGAAATTACCAAAGAAGGTAACACTACTAAGCTCGTTACCTACATCACAGGAGACCCGTACTCTGCCAATTATATAAAAAGAGAAGTAATTACCAATGGTACACTTACCGAAAAAGCAAATTATTTCTTGCACAGAGACCATTTAAGCAGTATATTAGCCATTACCAAAACAGATGGTACCATAGCAGAGAAGAGGTTTTATGATGCCTGGGGTAATCTGAAAGGGGGAAGCATGGCGCTCTTAGACCGTGGTTATACAGGGCACGAACATCTGCAATCTGTAGGATTAATACATATGAACGCCCGTATTTATGATCCTGTATTGCGCAGATTCTTGTCTCCTGATAATTATGTGCAAGACCCTTATAATACCCAGAGTTATAACAGGTATGGGTATGGGTTTAATAACCCGTTACTCTATACAGACCCTAGCGGAAACATTGCCTTTTTAGCAGCAGTAGCTATTGGAGCAGCAGTGGGCATACTTACAAAAGGCATTGCCAATATGATACAAGGCATACCGTTTTGGTATGGAGTAGGTAAAGCTGGTGCAATGGGAGCTGTATCTGGAGCGATAAGTTTTGGTATTGGTGCTTGGGCAAAAGGGATGTTTGACAGTGTCGTCTCGGTTGGTAAGGCATTGTTTCAGGCAGGGATGCATGGCTTAAGCGGTGGTCTTACTTCTGCGCTAGAAAGTGGTAGTTTTAAAGGCTTTGGAGCTGCATTTTCTAGTGGTTTTGTATCATCCATTGTCTCCAGTAGTATAGAATCTTTGGGGCAAACAGGTGAAGTTCTTCCAGACGGTTCGGCAAAATCAAACAGTTTTGGCAAAAGTGATTGGTTTAAAGCCAGTATGATAGCCTCTGGTGGTGTAAGTGGTGGCTTTAGCAGTATGATTGCTGGCGGTAATTTTATGGATGGATTTAGGCAAGGTATAATTACAAGTGGATTGAATCATTTGGCACATTTAGGATTACAAGAATTACAAGAACTAAATGAAAAGAGAAATATTTATGGGTTTTTAGATAAAAAAGGTATTAATCCACTGGATAACGCCACAGAAGAGAGCTTGAGGGCAATAGTTAAAATATTTAAAGAATATTATAATTTAGGCGATGATTTATGGGTGCGTTTTGCTGCTAATGGGGAAATAATTAAAGAATGGGCAAATGGTTCATATGATTATGGAGAATTTGTGAATAAGAATAACAATATACAAGATGCAAATGGGGGTGAATCATTAGGTGTAACCCATCCTATTAGCGGAAGAATTATTATAGCTCCTGTATTTAAATCTCTACAAAATTATGATTTGGCATATACTGTAATCCATGAAATGAAACATTACAGCAATTGGACTTTAAAAATATTTCAAGGAAATGGAATAGCTCATGATATGAATGAAATGTCTGCCTATTTAGAATCTGCAAGTTGGGGGAATACTATAAGTTCACGAGGTCAAGAACATATACGAAATGTTTTTAATTTTTTAAAAATAATAATAAGATGATTAAAATGCTTTGTTTATTTATTTTTAGTTTTTGGTGTATATCTTGTTCAACTCAATTGAAGTTGAACAAAAGCACTGATATTGATATCGTTTTGGAAAAACAGCCACAAGAAAAAGAAAATGGAAAATCATTTAGTTATCTATTAAAAAACAACACAAATAATACATATATAATTGATCCAATGGGATTTGAGGGTAGTATTACATATTATGAAAATAATAATCCTGCACCTTTAATGTCATATCCTGAAGGATATTTTTATAGAGGTAATGAGATTCAGTGTAAAAAAGACATCATTATTTTGAAACCCTTTGAAAGCAAAAAAGCTTCTATCAATATATGTATTAATTCAACAGGCTCAGGTCTAGATGTTTATAGAATATCTCCCCATAATAGATATTTTTATTCAGTAAAATCAGTTCATAATGAAAAAACGTTAAAAATAAATGGCTGTGAAAAATATATTAATCATCTAGAAAATCAAGGATATAAAATATTAGAAGATAGTATTATTGCTAAGATTCCATTTATTCCTGATTTTAGGTGGTCAAAAAATAGGTAATGTTCCAAAGTTAGTGATATACCAAATTAATTTTACAAATTATTGAAAGTCAATATCAATAAAATTGTAAATTTATAAAATAAGATTAAGTTAACAAAAACAGTTTTGGCATAAGTGATTGGTTTAAAGCCAGTATGATAGCATCTGGTGGTGTAAGTGGTGGCTTTAGTAGTATGATAGCAGGTGGTAATTTTATGGATGGTTTCAGACAGGGGCTAATTACGGCTGGTTTAAACCACGTGGCGCATGTGGTTAGTGATGAATTTCAGGAAGCTCAATTAAAAAATAAAATTAGAGATGCGCTCTCAGACCCTGACGGAAAGCCCCAAAAAAAACTATCCAATATTGAAGAAATCAAAAAGCAAATAAAAAGTCTTTTTACAAAAGATATGCTTACAGCTGACCAAAGCAAAATGGTAATTGAAAAAATTTCAAACTTAGATAGATGGAATGACGGGGTAACCCAATTTAAAATGAATACGAGTAACGGACAAATAGTTAGTCAGATTGAAATATTGTATCACAATAGTGCATTTGAATCAAACTATGTATTAGCTTGGACGATTTTACATGAATTTTATCATGCTGCAGATGATTTATTAGGAAGATGGTCAACAGAATATTATAGAGCTAAAAATACTTTAAAACTAAATTCAAAAGCGTTGTCTGATCATATGTGTGACTGGGCAGAAGGTAGAGCATATAAATTTTCACATAGCTTAGATGGAATTAGTTTCTATGATAGAAGTAAATATATCAAATAACTTAATTATGAAAAAAATAATAATTTTCTTACTTGTTTTTATTAACATCAAACTGTTTTCGCAGGAATCAAAAGAAATTAGTTTTGAAATAAAATTTTTGGACATTTCTAAGTTTCAATTAAGAATAATTAATAGAACAAATAAAACCATATGCTTGTTATTTGATCCATTGAACATAAAAATAATTAACAATTATTATAATGAAACTTTTGATATGACTAGTAATGTTTTATCAAATACCCTAATTTATTATAACAAAAATTTGATTCCTTATTGCATTTTATACAACCCGGATATAACAAATTATTTTTATGAAAATTGTAAAAAAAAGAATGATTTTGAAGAATATTTAAAAAATAATACTATTAATCTTAATCCATATAGCTCAAAAATCATAATTTATGATTTGAAAAAAAATGATAAAGAGTGCTACCTATTAACAAAAAAAATTCAGAAAATAAAATTCCGTTTAGCTTATTTTGGAAACGACATCAAAAAAGCATTAGATGACCATATAAAAACAATAGGCGAAAATAGCTCGAACATAAAGTCATATAATAATTTATTTTTTGACAATATTTATTCAAATTATGCTAATGGAAAATTTTTTGTAAATGAAAACAGACCTCCCTCTGCATTGCAATCCAAAAAACATTAAACTGAGATACTGCGGCAATGAGTAATGCTCCCAACAAGCCTTTGGCGCAGCGTCAGCTAATGGTTTTGTATCATCTCTTATCTCCAGTAGTATAGAATCTTTGGGGCAAACAGGTGAAGTTCTTCCAGACGGTTCGGCAAAATCAAACAGTTTCGGCAAAAGCGATTGGTTTAAAGCCAGTATGATAGCATCTGGTGGTATAAGCGGTGGTTTTAGCAGTATGATTGCAGGGGGTAATTTTATGGATGGGTTTAGGCAGGGATTGATTACATCTGGATTAAATCACTTAGGAAGTAGAATTGAAAATAGTGCTTATGCAGATGGGGATGAAGGCTCTAAATCTGGGAATAACAAAGAAAGTCAATATGGAGATGTTTTTAATTTTTTTGATAAAAATAATTCTGATGATGATTATATACTTTGGAAATATGCCGATAGACAAGTTTCAAATGGACCAGAAAAAAATGTAGTAACAATATATTCACATGGAAGTGCTGAAACCGTTAATCAAATGAAAGCGAATACGTTACACCAATATTTATTAAAACATAGCCCTACCTATTTAGATTCATATAAAAATCATTATCCAATTGATCTAAAAATAAGAGCTTGTTTTACAGGGCGTGGATTATCAAAACAATTGTCTTCTATAAACCCATATGCTAGAGTTCATGGAGCAACTCATTATTGGGAAATAAGGAGTTTTACTTCTCTTTTTATTTGGCAGAATGGAGTTGCCAATGGGGGAGATTTTGTTATTTATCAAAATGGAATAAAAATAAGAAGTTATAAATGAAAAAAATAATAGTTTTTTTAATAATTTTTGTTATGTTTACTAGATGTAGTATTAATTCTGAAAGATTTTCAGAAAAAGAAATTGTTCAATTAAAACATAAAATAATAAATTCTGGAGATGAATATTCTTATATAAAATTAGCTACATATTACGAAAATGAGAATATTTATGGAGAAACATTACCTTTTTGTATAATAATGATAAATAGATATAATTACAAAATGGGATATGATAAAGTCTTGGAAGAAATAATTAAGATCAATAATAAAGGAAAATATGATATTGATTTTTTAAATAATTTAAATGTAGGAGATAGAAACTTTGCTCTGTATTATCTTAACAAAGGATTAAAAGAAAATAATATTGAGTGTGTTTTTTTATTAGAAAAGATATATAGAAACGGGTTGGGTATTCCAAAAGATTTAATTAAAGCTGATAGTTTGAAACAAATTTATAATAATAAAATACAAGGTAAATTTAAGTAAAATATTAGTGGCTTCCGGTAATGCTCCAAACTTAGTGGTAGAAGCAGTTTTGAACTTTAATTTATTGATAATCAACACGAAACCAACACTATAAAAATAAGAATAGACAAGCCAATATGATACAAGGCATACCGTTTTGGTATGGTATAGGTAAAGCTGGGGCTATAGGCGCTGTATCTGGAGCAGTAAGTTTTGGCATTGGCTCTTGGGCAAAAACACTCTTTGGAGAGCTGGTTACAGTGGGCAAGGCGGCTACCTCTAATAGCTTTCAATTTTAGTTTTAGGCTTTTAAAATGGCATTTTATTGTTTAAAGTGCTGTTTTGTAGAGAGTTGTAATTTCTATAAAATCTAAATACTGCTATACGAAATTTCGTATAGCGGTATTTTTTACGGTACTTTCTAAAATTTCTAAAATTAGAACAGATTCTTAGCTCAAAGAAAATAGAAAGAAATTATTCTTTTTAAAATTCTCTAAAAATCATTGCTTTTTTCTTGTATTAAGTACATCCTTTTTCACAAGAATAGTTTTTGTTTTCTGCTATTCTATTTTGGTTTACTTTCTGCAAAAATGGTTTAGTTTGTTTTAATTCAGGGTTTTGGTGTACTTCGTCTGGTGTATAAATCAAGTGTGCATAATGCGGTCTTCTCGTGTTAATATCTTCAATAGAAAATTTTAATTCTTCTATAAATTGGTCTTCTGGTATTCCTTGTTTCAGATAATAAGTTTTCATCATTCTAAAACTACTCTCTACCATACTATTAGAAAATACCACATCTTTCAAAGCGACCAATTTGGTAATATTTATTTGGTTTTCTTTTATAAAATCTTCTACGGTTTTGTTATTGTTTTCTGTTCCTCCATCTACAATTAGGTTTAGTTTAGGAACTGATTGGCTGGCTTCTAAATCTACTCCAAATTCTTCTTCTATGGCTCTTTTTAGGCTTTTTAGTCGTGTAGAGCCATTTAATTCTTTGGCATAATCATAAGCCAATATTTTTCTAGAAAAATTGTCTATTACCGTATAGATATAGTATTTGGTATTTTCTAATGTTTTATAGACACTTACATCCATATGCCAAATTGTATTAGGAGCTTCTGCTCTTACAGAGATTTTCTTTTTCTTAGGTTTATATTTCTTTCTGCAATTTCCTAAACGAAGAAGTTTACCATAGTGATACCAAGTAGTTCTTGCCATAGATATCATTCCATTTTTCACACCATATCCCCAAACAGAAGCCGATGCCCAATGAAGCATCGTTTTATCCATCATTAGTTTTTTCATTGTCTCAATTTCTTTTCTACTAATCTGAGTTGGCACTCTCTTATAGCAAAGCCAAATCAAAGAATTAGGACAAGCATATTGTTCAATCTTTTTCCAATGGGCATATTGTTGAATGGTAATTCCCAACATTTTTAAAATCATTTTCGTATTTCCAAATTCAATAATAAGGTTGTCAATATTGGGAATAAGTTTTTTTCTATTGGTTTTTAGAATTTCTTGAAAATTTCTTTTTCCAATAATGGTAATAATTGAAAGGTACAATTTTAGAAAAGCAAAAAAGAGTTGCTTAATTTTCTTAGCTCTAGCATCAAATAATATTTTAAAATCTTCAATAGCTTTTGCAGAAAGTTCTTCATATTCATAACCTAAATAATCATTAACATTTTTATTTTTCCAATACTGCGAAATAGTAGCAGGTATTTTATCGGTAAATTCTTTAGGAAATAATTGTTTTTCTATACCAAGAGAATAGCAGAGTTTTACATTGGTATGGTATCTTACGTAATTTTGTGACACAAAAAAGGAATTAGTTTTTAAATTAGAATTACAAAAATAATATAATTAAAGAAAATAGCAATTCAACAAAAATACCTTTACTATTTCATTAATTTTTGTCTTTTGTGTCACTTTTCTTAAAGACTACCAATTGCAGTTAAAAGTTATTTTAGCCTTCTTCAATTTTATTTTTAAGATTAAAATCTTCTTTTTCGAAAAAGTCACTATCTCTGTCTTTATTAAAAAATTCATTCCACAAATAACAAGAGAATCTCCCAATTCTATGACAAAGAAGAAAAAAATCATAAAAAAACACCCAATTTACATTAGTGGGTGTAAAAATGGGTGTAACATTAGTAAAACACTTATAATCAGTGCTATTTGCGGAGAGTGAGGGATTCGAACCCCCGGACCTGTTACAGTCAACAGTTTTCAAGACTGCCGCAATCGACCACTCTGCCAACTCTCCATAAAAACGTTGTTTCGTTTTCAGTGGTGCAAATATAATACTCTTTTATAATTTGACAAAATTATTTATCATTAATTTTGAAGCAAATATTTAACCTATTAATTTACAGTTACAAAAAATTAATTAATTCAAAAAAAACTCCCTTTGAAAAGGACTTCGAAGGGAGTTTTTTATTTTTTGTAATAAAAATTATTTCAATTCTGCCAGATATCTTTCAGCATCTATAGCAGACATACAACCGCTACCTGCTGCAGTAATTGCTTGTCTATAAATATGATCTTGCACATCACCCGCCGCAAAAACACCAGGAAGATTGGTTCTAGACGATCCTTTTTCTGTAATAATATATCCGTTTTCGTCTAATGTGATTTGTCCTTTAAAAATATCTGTATTTGGTTTGTGACCAATAGCTATAAAAATACCATGTACATCTATTTTAGACGTTTCCTGTGTTTGGTTATTAATTACCACTGCTCTTTCTACCAAACTATTTTCTCCTTCTATAGCAATCAATTCGTGATTGAATTTTACTTCTATATTTGGCGTATTCTCTACTCTGTGAATCATTGCTTTAGAAGCACGGAAATGGTCTTTTCTTACCAACATTGTTACTTTAGAACAAAGATTTGCCAAATATGTAGCTTCTTCGGCTGCGGTATCTCCTGCACCTACTACTACTACTTCTTTGCCTTTGTAAAAAAATCCATCACAAGTAGCACAAGCAGAAACTCCACCACCTGAGTATTTTTTTTCGTCGTCTAATCCTAGATATTTAGCAGTAGCACCAGTAGAAATAATTACGGTTTTGGCAAAAATTTCTTTTTCGCCAGCCCAAAGTTTGTGAATTCCTCCTACTTCTATAGAAAACTCTGCTTTGGTAATCATTTCGTAGTGAACTTTAGTTTCGAATCTTTCGGCTTGTTTTTGTAGATCCATCATCATTTCTGGTCCTGTAATTCCGTTAGGATATCCTGGGAAATTATCTACTTCTGTAGTGGTCGTAAGCTGTCCACCTGGTTCTAGACCAGTATATAATTCTGGCTTAAGGTCTGCTCTAGCAGCGTAGATAGCTGCTGTGTAACCTGAAGGCCCTGATCCTATGATTACGCAATCTAGTATGTTTTCCATTATTAAGATATTTTATCGTTTATAGTTTACCTATTTTGAGGTTGCAAAATTCGTTATTTATTTTTTGTTTATCAATTTTTAGTCGATGAATTTTGTCAATGAAAGAAATATTATTTTTCCTTTAAAAATTCTAAAAAATAGTTTATTATCTCTTGTTTCTGTTCATCATTCCCATCGTCATCCATATCATTATGTATGATATTTGGAAGTTTTATGATGGTCATTCTAAATTTTTCTTGTTCTTCAGCAGTTGGTAAAACGCCTTCATCTGCGGGCTGGTCATTAGAACGAAGTGAATAAATTTTAGGCTTAGAAACTCTAGGAAAAGCATATCTTCTTTGGTCAAGAGTAATTAACTTCCATACTTTTTCAGGATTTTTTTCAGTAAAAAGCACAGATTGATCACCACCATTAGAATGCCCTGCAATTATTACTTTAGAATAGTCTAAATAAGGAAATTTATTTTTCAGTTGGCTTAAAACAAACTGAATATTATCGGCTCCTCGTTCCCAATTAGAACGCCTTACAATCTGCGGTTTACCTTCCATTGGCAGTAAATCATCTGTTGGTAATTCTTGCTGAATGCTTACTACAAAATATCCATTTTTTGCTAAAGCGTTAGTTAGATAAGAATATTCTTTGTTTGCTCCAGGTTGGTTTTTGCTATAACCATGACTAAAAATGACTACTTTTCTTTTCTTCTGAACCTTGTCTAAAGGAACATAAAAACTAACAGGTACTTCTCTATTTCTTTTTTGGTCTAAATATACTTCATCAAATTGCCTTACAACATTTCTTTTGGAAGCACAAGATATACAGAATAATAGTAGAATTAAAAACGCAAAAGTTTTTTTCATATAATAGATTAGTGCTTTAATGGTCTTTTTTTAATCATTCCACCTTTGGTATCTTTTACCGTGTGCATCACCACAAATGCATTAGGTGCTATTTTTTCTAGTTCGGTATTTAATTTATTGATTTCAAGACGTGTAATTACAGTAAAAATAATATCATTATCATCTTTTATTCCTCTTTTCCCCATTCCTTTTTTTCCACTATAAACCGTAACACCTCTGCCTAATTTGTTATAGACCATTTCTTTAATCTCTTCACTTTTAGAAGAAACTATGGTCACACCTATGTACTCTTCTATCCCTTCAACAATAAAATCCAAAGTTTTAGAAGCTGCCAAATACGTAATCATAGAATATAAGGCTATCTCGATGCCCAAAAGATAAGCTGCCGCAGAGAAAATCATTACATTGATAATTATGATAATATCTCCTATGGTAGTTCCTAATTTTTTGCTAAGATAAATCGCCAAAACTTCGGTTCCATCTATCACCGCACCACCTCTAATTGACATTCCTATGCCAGCACCAAGAAAAAAACCTCCAAAAATAGCGACCAATATACTGTCATTGGTAACATTTGGAAAATTTACATTTGCCAAACAAAAAGACAAACCAACAATGGCAATTGCAGTTTTTATGGCAAAATTTCTGCCTATGGTTTTATAAGCCATTGCAATAAAAGGCAAATTAACAAGAGGGATAATGTAATGGATTTTATAATCTGTAACCGCAGAAATTAATAGTGAAATACCTGTAGCACCACCATCTATAAATTTATTACTCAATAAAAATCCTTTAAAACCAAATGCTGCAGAAAAAATCCCAATTGTAATAAGAATAGTACTTCTGATGGTACTTTTTAAGGAAATAATTAGATTACTTTTGGTTTTGATAATTTTGTACCGCGAAATATCTGCTTCACCTTGAAAATGAAGAATAAATAAAATGAGTTGTTGCCATATTTTTTTTATCATCCCCTATTTTTTCACTTTATCTATGTTTATGATTTTATAAACCATTTCTTTTAACAATTCTCCTTCATCCATATTTACCGCTCCCAGACCTTTACTTTTTAAGTCAATCTCTCTAAGTACCGAAATAATTCTGGTGGCAAACTTCAACGGATACAGCCTTGCAGCTTCCGCATAATCTTTCACAAAATACGGATTAATCCCCAATTCTGAAGCTATAGTTGGCGGACTTTGGTGAGATACGGTATGATACAGAACGACATTGCTGAAGAAATTATATAAATTCCCGATGGTCATTACAATAGGATTAGTTTTGGGATTTTTACCCATATAATACGCTATTTTAAAAGCTGTGTTGGCATCTTTTTTTCCTAAAGCTTTTTGCAATTCAAAAACATTAAATTCCTTAGAAATCCCAATGTGTGTTTCTACCAATTTACCATCCAAAACTTCATCATCCTTCAGCACCAATTTCATTTTATTCAGTTCATTGGCAATTCTAGAAAGGTCGTTTCCGAGGTAATCTGCCAAGAGTTGAGAAATACCAGGTGCTAATTTTATTTGCAAGTTTCTGGCTTCATCATCTATCCATTTGGCGAGGTTATAATCCTTTACAGGCTCACTATGGAAGAGCATTTTGCCTTTGTCTAGAGTTTTGAAAACCTTCTTTCGGCTGTCCACTTTTTTGTGTTTATGTGCAAAAACCAGAATGGTAGATTCTATAGGATTTTCTACATATTTTTCCAGAATTTTGGTCTCTTCATCATTTAATTTTATGTCTTGAGCTTCTTTTACAATAATAAGTTGTTTATCCCCCATCATAGGATATTGCTTTGCCAATGATAAAATTTCATTATAATTGGTATCTTTGCCGTAAACTACGGTTTGGTTAAAGGCTTTTTCTTCTTCTGTGAGAACATCATTTTCTAATGCCTTCACAGCAGCATCGATGTAATAAGCTTCCTCTCCGTGGAAAAAATAAATAGGAAGAAACTCCTTAGTTTTAATATTTTTGAAAATTAGTTCTAACTCTTTCATTAATGCAGCTACCGAAATTAAATTTTAAAGAAGATTTTGTTTTTGATATCAAGAAAGACAAAGATACATTTTTTATTTATGATTTGGTGCGCAAATCTTGGTTTGTACTCACTCCAGAAGAATGGGTAAGACAGCATTTTGTGCATTATTTTATCAAGGTCAAAAAATATGCACCTTCTGCATTAATTCTAGAAAAAAAGCTAGAGATTAACGGAACCATCAAAAGAATAGACCTGCTTATCACAGAAAAAACCACTCCAAAAATCTTAATAGAACTGAAAGCGCCACATATTACTTTATCTCAAGAAACTTTCGAGCAAATCGCTAGATATAATTCTGTAATAGGTGCAGAAAAAATTATTTTGAGTAATGGAATACAACATGTTGAAGCAGAGTATATTGAAGAAAAATATCAATTTAAGCATTACAATATTTAAGATTTAGCACGTATTTTGATTTTGTCTAAAAAAAATCGATATGAACAAAATCTATTCACTTTTTTTGCTTGTATTCACTATTTCTATTCAAGCTCAAAAAATTAACGAAATCATCATTTTTCAAAAATCTGGAAAAGCCATCATTAATTTAAAAATTGAAGACACTTTTGTCTCTATAGATACCGACGGAAAACTCCTAAATCTGAGCCAATCTGGAGACCAAAGCAATACAATGGAAATCCCACCAAACACTAGAAGTTTTTCGGTAAATGCTGATACAGATTTTGATTACCCAAATAGAACGCTCATCTCTTCTTCATTCAATCAAAAAATCACGTATTATAATGATTTTTATGACTACCAAAGTGGGAAATTAGAAAAAGTAAATGACTTGAAATTTAGTTATTACAATGGTTTTTATCATTATCAAAAAGGTAAAATAGAATCCATAGGTGATCTTTCTTTTTCTTACAATTCTGATTTTTATTCTTACCTCAGTGGAAAAATCAGTACAATAGATGGTATAGAATTCGAATATTTTAACGATTTTTACAAAAATAAAACAGGCAAGTTAAAATCCATCAAAGGAAATTCTAAACACATCAAAATAACTGTAATCAATGATTAAAAATATTATATTCGATTTTGGAGGCGTGGTAATGGACTGGAACCAAAGATACTTCTACAAAGATTATTTCAGAGATGATGAGAAAATGGAATTTTTCTTAAAAAACATTGCTACTGATGAATGGAATGCAGAACAAGACCGTGGCAGAAGTCTAGCCGAAGGAACCGAAATTTTAGTAGAAAAACACCCTACTTGGGAGACAGAAATCAGAGCTTTTTATGAAAACTGGACTACGATGCTGCGCGGAGAAATCTCCGAAAACGTAGCCGTTCTAAGAGCATTAGGGGAAACAGATTTTGAACTTTTTGGGCTAACCAATTGGTCTCACGAAACGTTTCCTTATGCACTGGCAAATTATGATTTCTTTGAGGTATTTGGTGATAAAATAGTAGTTTCTGGAGAAGAAAAACTCATAAAACCAGACCCTAAAATCTGGCAAGTCCTCATCGAAAAATACCGTATTTTACCGGAAGAATCTATTTTTATAGATGACAATGCCAAAAATATAGAAGTTGCAAAAAGCCTTGGCTTCCATACCATTCATTGCACTCCAAACATTAATTTATCTGAAGAAATAGAAAAAATTACGCAGACTGTTTCGTAATAAATTCTATCACTTTTTGATTGAATACCTGAGGTTTATCTACATTTACTACATGTCCGCAATTCTCTATGACCAGAAGAGACGAAGATTGGGTATGTTCCGAAACTACTTTTTTCACGGCTGGTAAAAACATATAATCCTCTTCTCCCATTACATAAAATGTAGGAATATTAAGTTCTTTTTGTCTGAACCATTTCAGCACTGGGTTAATCTCTGCGGTAAGTTTAAACCATTTAATAAACTCTTTTTGGTAGAGTTTTTTGGCTTCATTAATGAATAGATTTCTAGATTTTTTGTGATTATTTTTTGGCATAATGATAAAAGCAAAAAGTCTATACAAAACCAAATATGGCAGTACATATTTAAACATATTCCCTACTTTCATTAAAATCTGTGACCTGAAATTCATTTTGAGAATAGCGCCACCCATAATCATCGATTTTACACGTTCAGGATTCATCTCTGCCAATTGTCTAATCACGATAGAACCTAGAGAAATCCCCACAAAATGAGAACTCTGAATTTTGAGATGGTCTATTACTTCTATAATATCTTGCGCAATGGCCTTGAAACTATAATTTTTATGATTGTGGTGCTCTTTAGGCGAGTTACCGTGACCTCTTAAGTCTAATAAAAGGACATTAAATTTTTTCTGAAACTCCCGAATTTGTTTGAACCAGATAGAAGAACTACCTCCTGCACCATGTACAAAAGTTACCCAATGTTCTGAAGTTTCGTGTTTATATAGAGTATATGAAATCAAGTTTTTATGAATTTTTACAAAATTATAATATTTTTTGAAATACCAAGCAAAGCATAATATTAAATATCCGTTAAAAAATTAAGCTTCCCTATTGACCAAATCCATAGAAAAAGCAGGCAAACAAATCGCTAGATATTCACATTCTGCATCAAAGGGATTACTATATCTTATTCTAGCTCCTTTTTCTATCAAAATACTCTGTCCTGCTTCTAGAATTACCGTTTCATCATCTATTTCGAATTGTTTTTTCCCTCTGATAACGAAGGTAAATTCATCAAATTCTGGAGTTTGATGAGGTTCACTCCAACCAGCTGGTGCTATCATATGTGCGATGGATATATTAGAATTTTCGGTAGAATTCCCCCAATGTTCTTGAATTAATTTACCATCTTCGGTAGGAACAATGAATGGTGTTTTCTGGATTTTATATTTTTTGGTCATTTTTATATGTAGTAGGTATTAAAATTTTTATAGTCAGAATTTTTTATTTTCTCTAGAAGTATGCTGGCAGCCATCATCCCCATTTTGACACCATCATTTTTTATAAATTCATAATGAGGATTTAGATATTTAGGAAAAATACCTTCGCTAATGGCAATAACTTTGTAAGGTTTTGCACTTAATCCTTTTATTTTCAGCGCATAGTTTAGTCCTGCTAAAGTTTCGTCACTCATTGCAAAAATACCATCAAAATTTTCATACTCCAAGATGATTTCCAGTTTTTCTTTTACCATTTCTGCTGAATCACAAAATATTGATTTACAAGTAATTTCGGGGTAATTCTCTAGATAAGCAAGAAAGCTTTTCTTTCTTTTTTCTGTGATTTCTAAATCTTTGTTTCCAAAAATAGCCAAAATCTTTTTGCAATGATATTCTACTAATTTTTTAGCACATTGTTCTGCATCTTTTTCATTATTAAAAACCACTTGGTCATACTTTTCTTCGGACAAGCTCTTATCAAAAATTACTACAGGAATTCCTAAATCATCTAATTTTTTGAAATGTTCAAAATTTTGAGTTTGAGAAGTTAGAGAAACCAAAACTCCATCTACTCTAGAATTGGCACAAGTTTGCAGGTTTTCTTTCTCTATTTCAAGAGATTCTTCGGAGGAGAGCATAAAAAACTGATATCCCTCTTTATTTAATTTAGCAGAAATACCTTCTATAATAGATGGTACGAAGAACATTGACATTTTTGGAATAATAAGACCTATTACTTTGGTAGATTTTTTTCTAAAATTAATGGCAAAATCATTAGGTACATAGTTAAAAGTCTCTGCTGCTTCTTTTACCCGCTTTTTTACAGCATCACTTATATCTGGGTGATTGCTGAGCGCTCTAGAAACAGTAGAAGTACTTATCTGGAGTAAATCTGCAAGGTCTTTTATGGTAATTCTCTTCATTATAGTATTTGTTAAAATATACTTTTATATTCAGAAGGTGTTTTGCCCGTGTATTTTTTAAAAATTCTACTAAAATAAGAAATACTATTGAATCCTGAATTATAGCAACTCTCTGAAACGTTTTGTCCTTGTGCTATCATTTGGCAAGCTTTATTAATTCTAAAACGATTCACAAATTCTGTAAAAGTGATGTGTGTTGTTTTTTTGAAAAAATTACAAAATGCAGGCAGTGTAAGATTAGCTTTTTTAGCAATTTCATCCATAGAAATCTCCTTATAATAATTGTTTTCTACAAATGTAAATACTTTTTGCAATCTATCACTATTCTTGGAGAGCAAGGTATATGGCATTACCTCATCATTTAGTAAAACGTAATTTTCTTCTTCAGAAAGTTGATATAAGATAGTAAGCAATAGAATATATCTACGATATCCTTGGCTATTCATGATTTCTAAAAGAGAGGGCAATATCGCAATTTTGGTTTCATTACTGAAACAAATTCCGTATTTGGCTTTTTCTATAAATTTTTTAATCTTTTTGGTTTCGGTAATTTTTTCCGAAGAAAAAATCAATTCTTCATCAAACTGTATTACGATTTCTTCGTGAGGATCTACAGAATTTAACCCAAAACCAGAGTGTGGAATATTAGAACCTATTAATACCAAATCTCCGTCTGTAAAATTACTCTTATGATAACCTACGTGTCTGGTTCCTGAGCCAGAAACCACACAGACCAATTCTATTTCTGGATGGTAATGGTACTCCCATTTTAGTTCAGAAGTGGGAACATTAATATGCAAAACCCGAAAAGACGAGCCTTCATCTAAATTTATCTTTTCATAGCTTATTTTCATTATTTTAATTAATATTTATCAATAAAAATACAAATAATATTAATATAATGCAAATTTTAATTTATAGTGTTAAAATAAATGAAAATCGATAATGATAATTTTGGCTTATGAAGATAAACAAATATCAATGAAACATCTCAACATAAAAATCTCATTATTCATCAATTACTTTGTTTTTGCAGCTTTGCTAAACAGTGTGGGATTACTTATCCAAAAATCACAAAACAGCTATGGTGTTTCAGAAGTAAAAGCAAGTTTTCTAGAACCTGCAAAAGATCTTACTATAGCATTGGTTGCTTTTTTAGTAGGTTCATTCTTGCCAAAAATTGGTTTCAAAAGAGGAATGCTTATCGGTTATGCTTTGGTATTTATGGGCTGTCTCCAGATGTATTTCGGAAATTCTTATCATAATGTCTTGGTGCTATTTGCTTGTACAGGATTTTCGTTTGCTATCATCAAGGTTTCTGTGCTTACTATGTTAGGAATTATTGCTGATACCGAAAGTAAACACAAAACATTTATGGGTTATATAGAAAGTGTTTTTATGCTGGGTATTGTATTTGCCTATATTGTTTTTCCGATGTTTTACAGTGAAACCAATCCTGATGCTTGGCTTAATGTTTATCTTATTTTAGCAGGGTTAATAGGTCTGGTTTTTATCTTTTTCTTTTTTTCAAATTTTGACTTCCCACCTGTTGAAAAGACTTCTCTGAAAACAGATATGCACAATATGTTTCGTATTCTAATAAAACCTGTTATTATTCTTTTTGCTGTGTTTGCATTTATGTATGTAATGACGGAACAAGGAATTATGTCTTGGTTGCCAACTTTTAATCAAAACGTATTGCATCTCAACGAAAAACTGGCAGCTCAAATGGCAGTAATTTTAATGTTAAGTATTGCATTTGGGCGTTTCATCTCAGGTTTTATTGTAAAAAAAATACATTGGCATATCTACCTTACGCTATGTTTGTTTATGGCTGCTGCTATTGTTTTAGTAGTACTTCCAAAAGCGGAAACTGTAAAAATTACAGAAATCAATTCCATTACAAATGTTCCTTTCATTGGTTTTGTATTCCCGGTAATAGGTTTGTTTTTAGCACCAATCTATCCAATTATTAACTCTACCATTCTGAGTGCTACCAAAAAAGAAGAACACAGTGCTGTAGCTGGTATCCTCACTTTCTTTTCTGCATTAGGTGGTACTAGTGGTTCGCTTATTTTGGGATATCTTTTTCAGGAATTAAAAAGCGGAAAGGCTTTTTATTTCTCTCTAATCCCTCTTTCTATATTGATTGTTGTGATTTATTTTATAAGAAAGCAAACAGACCGAAAAGTTGAAAATTCAGATTCATAAAATTAAAAAAATGGAAAAGCTATTAGAATTAGAAGAAATAAAAGAACTCTTTATAGAAGTTCAAAAATCATCCATATTTTCTGACCAAAAACAAATGGCAGATGCAATACCTATGATTGATGTGGAAGAAATCGTAGAGAAATATAATCAAGAAAAAAACAAAGTAGATTTTGATTTAAAAAATTTTGTAACAACTCATTTTTCTTTTGCCGAATCTTTGAAATATGATTCTTCTAAACAAAGTATAGAGATACAAGAACACATCAAAAAACTTTGGAAACATTTATCTGTATCTAATCCAGAAAACCAAGGTACTCTAATAGGATTACCAAAACCTTACATAGTACCTGGAGGTAGATTTAATGAATTTTTTTATTGGGATAGCTATTTTGCAATGCTGGGATTACAAGTTCATAACGAAGTAGAATTAATGAAAAACATTGTAGAAAATTGTGCTTTCCTTATTAATAATTATGGGAAAATACCAAACGGAAACCGCACCTATTTTCTTAGCAGATCACAACCACCTTACTTTTTTATGATGCTAGAACTCTTGGCAGAAACTTTACAAAATGATAATCTGATAGTACAATATCTTCCCATTCTAGAAAAAGAATATCAATATTGGATGGATCCTGATGAACAAAAAATAATAGAATTTCCTGATAACGTTTTTCTAAATAGATATTTTGATAAAAAAAATGAACCAAGAGAAGAGAGCTATTCTATTGATATAGAAGATAAAGCAAAATCTAAAAATCCTAAATTTTATCAAGATATAAGAAGCGCCTGTGAATCTGGATGGGATTTTTCTTCTAGGTGGTTTGAAGACCCAAAAGACATCAGCACCATAGAAACCAGTCATATTATTCCAGTAGAGCTCAATTCATTATTACTAAAAATAGAACAGTTCTTAGGAAAATCATTTAAAACCTATTTTAACAATCTAGAAAAGTCTGAATTTTATTTAAATGCCTCAAAGAAAAGAGCCACAGCCATTGATAAATACCTCTGGAATAATGATGAAAAAAGGTATGTAGATTATAATTTCATAGAAGGCAAAAGTACCAAATCCATCAATGCGGCACTGCTTTATCCTTTATTCTTAAACATTGCCAATGAAGAACAAGCAAAATATATGGCAATATTGTTAGAACAAGAACTTCTAAAAGATGGTGGGATACTAACTACCAATATAGAATCTGGCGAGCAATGGGATGCACCCAATGCTTGGGCACCATTACAATGGATTTGCTATAAAGCAATGAAAAATTATAAGTATGAAGTACTTGCCTCAAAAATTAAAAAAAACTGGTGCGAAAATGTAGAAAACATTTATAAAAAAACAGGCAAAATGATGGAAAAATACAACGCATTACAAACTAGCACAATTGCAGGAGGTGGAGAATATCCCAATCAAGATGGATTTGGATGGACCAATGGAGTATATATAAAATTAATAAATAGCTAATAATTTTTATGATGCACTTCATTTTTAGTAATTTAAAAAATCATTTTTTGCAGAATTAACAGCGGGAAAATGTTAAATAAATGTTAAATTTTCATTTATTTTTCAACATCAAACGTTTGCGCAAACGTTTGCAATTAACATAAATTTAACATACTTCACTTACAAGGATTTTCAATCAATTTTTAAGATAGATTTACCCAAAACAAAATTTAATACAAATTATTTTTTCACACTCATGGTACTAGCAGGATTACTTATTTTTTTGTTAGTACCTATTTATCAAAACTAATTAATATATGAAATCATTTTTATTAACCATACTTTTCAGCATTATTTCAATCGAAGGTTTTGCTCAAATTCATATCTCAGACCAATGGCACCTTACTGCTAATTCCAGAGAAAATTACAATGGCGTATCTATGGCAAATGGTCAGTTTGGGATTGTTACAGATGATACTCCACTTCGTCACAAAGAAGTTATTCTAGGCGGAGTTTACGAAGCCAGCCCAGAAAACGGAATCAGCAGAATAGTAAGAGGAATAGAATTTCTTAATCTAAGATTAAAAATTAATAACAAGGAAGTTACTGGACAAAACATAAGCAACTGGCAGCAAACCATTGATATGAAACAAGGAATTTCTACCACTTCTTTCAGTTTTCAAGATTTAGCATCTATAGACTACAGTATTTTAGCTAATAGAGCCAATCCTTTCGCTGCAATGGCAATTGTGGAAATTACGCCCAAAAAAAACATAGAGATAGCTGCATTTAATTATATGCAAGTTCCGGAAGAATTAAAGAATGCCAAGAAGAATTACCGTGTTCTAAAAGATAATGAATATCTGATGCCTGTTTTTGGCACCGTAGCCAATACACTTAACGGAAAATACAAAGTAGCTGCTTCTACCACCTTTTTGTTTGACAATCAAAAAGAAGAACTTAAATATGAAAACGAAGAATTAGGTTTTTATAAAAAACTATCAAAAGGCATAAAATATCGTTTTGCCATTGCTGGTGGAATATGTACTTCAAAAGATGTAACAGACCCTCTAAACGAATCTGAGAGACAACCCATATTTGCTCTACAAGAAGGTATTGACAAAATGTTGGAAAGACATAAAAAAGCTTGGGCAGAACTTTGGGATTCCGGCGATATAGAAATAGAAGGTGATCTAGACGCACAACAAAGAGTACGTTTTGCACTTTACAATCTTTACTCTTTTATGAGACCAAATTCCAGACAAAGTATTGCTCCTATGGGATTATCTTCACAAGGATATAACGGACATATTTTTTGGGACACAGAATTATGGATGTATCCTATTTTTCTAGCACTACAGCCAGAGATGGCGAAATCTTGTCTCGATTATAGATTTGACAGATTAGAAAAAGCAAAGCAAAAAGCCAACATCTATGGCTACAAAGGAGCGATGTACCCTTGGGAGTCAGACGATACTGGTGAAGAAGCAACACCTACTTGGGCTTTAACTGGAATTTTTGAACAACACATTACTTCTGATATTGCAATTGCTTTTTGGAATTATTATACCGTAACACAAGATAAGACTTGGCTAAAAGAAAATTATAAAGTTTTGAAAGAAACTGCAGATTTTTGGGTAAGTAGAGTCCATAAAAATGAAGATGGAAGCTACTCTATAAAAAATGTAGTAGGCGCAGACGAATATGCACAGCATGTAGATGATAATGCATTTACCAACGGAGCTGCCATAGAAGCTCTCAGAAACACGATAAAAGCAGCTACCATTCTTGGCGAAAATATTAATCCTATGTGGAAAGAAGTTGCAGATAAACTACTCATCCATAAGGAAAACGGAATCACTCAAAATTATAAAGGATATAAAGGTCAAATGATAAAACAAGCCGATGTCAATTTATTAGCTTATCCGCTTCACATCATTACGGATAAAAACCAGATAGAAAAAGACTTAGTTTATTATTCTGAGAAAATGGATAAAAACGATGGCCCTGCAATGGGAGCTGGTGTATTAGCTGTAATGTACGCAAGAATGGGAAATGCAGAAAAAGCATATGATTATTTTGTAAAATCATATTTGCCAAACTCTAGACCTCCTTTTGGTGTTTTTTCAGAATCTGCAAAAAGCAACAATCCTTATTTTGCTACAGGTGCAGGTGCAATGTTACAGAGTATCATCTATGGATTTGGCGGGGTAGAACTTACAGACACGGGAATAAAATACAACAAAGGAATATTACCAAAAAAATGGAAATCCTTAAAAATAAAAGGAATTGGAATAAATGAAAAACTAATCCAAATCCCTTAAACAAAAAATATATTAATCCAAAATTTTATTACATGAGAAAACAAAAACTACCTTTAATTCTTGCAGCTTTTATGGTAAGCGGATTTGCCATGGCTCAAGAAAAGGAAAAAGAAAAAAACATTGATGAAGTAGTGCTCATTGGTTACGGCTCTACTAAGAAAAAAGATGCTACAGGAGCTCTATCATCGGTAAAAGCCGAAGATTTTAACAAAGGAACTAACACATCTCCTGAACAATTATTACAAGGAAAAGCAGCTGGTGTACAAATTACATCTGCAAGTGGAGATCCTAATGCTAAATCTTCAGTAACAATTAGAGGTTTTAGTTCCGTAAGAGCTGGTGCAGATCCTTTGTATGTAATTGACGGCGTGCCATTATCATCTGGAGATAGTAGCTCTGGTAGAGCAGATCTAGGTTTCGGTGCTGGTGGTGCTTCTAATCCGATGAACTTTATCAATCCTAGTGATATTGAAAGCATGGATATTTTAAAAGATGCTTCTGCTACTGCCATTTATGGCTCTAGAGGAGCTAATGGAGTTATTTTAATTACCACTAAAAAAGGAAAAAAAGGAGCAGGACAACTTTCATTTTCTGCTACAGGTGGTTTTAGTAATATTTCTAAAAAATATGATTTGCTTTCCGCATCCGAATTCGCTAGTGCAAGCCCTTCTAATAATAAAGGAGTTTCAATAGACCCTTTAAAATCTGTTTTAAGAACTGGATCAAATCAACAATATGATTTATCTTACGGAGGAGGCTCTGATAATGGTAGCTACAGAGTTTCTTTTGGATATCTAGATCAAAAAGGAATTATTCAAAACTCTGGTCAAAACAAAACCAACGTTTCTTACTTCTTAAATCAAAAATTCTTTGATAAAAAATTAAATCTAGAATCAAGTTTATCTGCAAGTTTCATTAGAGCTTATTCTCCACCTTTGGCAGAGAGTGCTGGTGCAGAAGGAGATATTATCATAAGCGCACTTCGTTGGAATCCTACTTTAAGTCTATATGATTCTAATGAAGCTTCTGGCTTTACTAAAGTTTCTGACAACCCTAGAAATCCACTTAATTTACTCAACTACTATACAGATATTACCAAAACATTTAGAACAGTTGGTAATCTTGCTGCTACAGTTACTATAGCAAAAGGTTTAGATTTTAAATCTAGTTTTGGAGTAGATTATTCAAACTCTCAGAGAGGTGTTGCAGCATCTAATTATATTAATGTAAACCAAATTGCATCTGCTGATGGTGTAGCTGGATTAGGAAACGTTAGAAAATACAATTACCTGATAGAAAACACATTAAACTACAACACAAACCTTACAGAAGGTTTAAAATTAAATGCTTTAGCTGGTTACTCTTTTCAACAATTTGATAATTATGGAGAATCAATAATAGTTACTGGATTTGGAAATGCTCATGACCAGAATGATTATCTAAAAAATATTTATATAGGCACTAAGGTAAATACCTCTGGAACCGGACAGTTTGTAAATACTGCTTTTGATGAACCTACTGTAAAACTTCAATCATTTTTTGGAAGAGCAATTTTCACCTATAATGATAAGTACACATTAAACGCAATAGTAAGAAGAGATGGTTCTTCTAAATTTGGAGATAACAATAAATATGGAACATTCCCTGCAATATCAGTAGCTTGGAATATTGACAAAGAAGAATTTTCTCCGAGTGTTTTTAATTCATTAAAATTAAGAGGAGGATGGGGAATCACTGGTAATCAAGATTTTCCGGCCGGTGCTTCCAAAACTTATCTTAGACCAATAAACGGAGTTTGGAGAACCGTAAATTATGGAAATCCAGATTTAAGATGGGAACAAACCGAACAGTACAATGCAGGGATTGATTTTGGAATCGTAAACAATAAATTAACTGGTACTTTAGATTTTTATAATAAAACCAGCAAAGATATTTTATGGTACACTCCAGAAATCCAGAGACCAACAGATGTTCCTTTTAGTTGGAAAAACTTAAAAAACACCAAACTTACTTCTAAAGGTGTAGAATTTACATTAAACTATAAAGTTGTAAAATCTCAAGATTTCAATCTAGATGTAGGCGGAAATATTTCTTATAACATTACAAAAACTACAGGTATAAAAGCCGATGGTTTTACTGGTTCTGAAGGAATTAGAACTGGTACTCTAAACGGACAAGGGCTAACAGATGAGTTTGCACAAGGACACTTTGAAGGCTCTGAATTATACACCTATAATTTGTTACAATTTTTAGGATTTGATAGCAATGGTCTATCATTATACAGAACAGCAGATGGTGGCACTACCAGTGATATAGGTAAAGCAGTAAAAATGCATTCTGGTTCTGCACTTCCTAACTACAATGTTGGTTTATACATCAAAGGAAGCTATAAAGATTGGGATTTTGCGGCTAACGGTTACGGGCAGTATGGTGGTTTAATATATGACAATACTGCAAATGCTCTTTTCTATTCAGCTGCTCTGTCTCAAGGTACTAATGTAACACGAGATATCATTAATAATGGTGAAGCTACAACAGGAAATGCTAATGCTGCTTCTACACGTTTTCTGCATTCTTCAGACTTTTTTAGATTAGCGAATTTGAGTATTGGTTATACTTTAAAAGGACAAAGCGGAATTTTTGATTATGTAAAATCTATTAGATTTAATGTTACAGGGCAGAATTTATTTATTATAACCGGATATAAAGGATTTGACCCTGAAGTTAATACCAATAAAGCCATCAATGGCGTACCTTCTTACGGTATTGATTATGCTTCTTACCCGAAAGCTAGAATTTTCTCCGCTGGTATTAATGTTAATTTTTAAAAATTTTAAATTATGAAAAAAAGAAATACAACCATAATTGCGCTAGGTGCAGTACTTTTTAGTTTATTAAGTTGCAACATAGACGAAAGACTAAATGATTCTATATCTGAAAAAGATCCAAAAGCAGAAACACTATCAACTGCATCACAATCATTAGCTTACACCTATACTTTACTAGAAGGACCTGGTAGTCCTTGGTCTATATGGACACTAAATGAAGATTCTTCTGATGAAGAAGCAAAACCAACTAGAGGATCAGATTGGTATGATGGAGGTAAGTGGCAACAGATGCATTTACATACTTGGACATCATCTAATCCACAAGTTGTTAATAGCTACAATGATATTAATAAAGGAATTGCATATGCTACACAAGTTTTAGGCTTTTCTAATGCTACTAAACAAGAAAAAGCTGAAGCTACCTTTTTACAAACTTATTTTCTTTGGCTATTGACTGATCATTTTGGTCAAACTATTTTAAGAGAACCAAAAGAAGTTTCATCTGTACCATCTATTTATTGGACGAGATCAGAAGCTATTGACAAAGAAATTACAATGCTGGAAGCAGTAATTAATGATCTACCTGCATACAGCCCTTCTTCGGCTTTTAAAGCAAGTAAAAATGCTGGTTATGCATTATTAGCAAAATTGTACTTAAATAAAGCGGTATATAAAGCGACAGATGCAGACGGTAAACCACAAGTAGTTACTCCTGCGATGTTTCAATCTGCAGACATGGATAAAGTCATAGAATATACAGATAAGGCTATGGCAGGAACTAGCTTTACCAATATTGCAGGAAACAATGCCGGACAAAACTATTTCCAAAATTTTGCACCTGATAATGGTGAAAAATCTACCGAAATAATTTTTTCAAAACAAAACACCAATAGTATTGGATCTGCAATGTTTCAGTTCTCATTCATGACCACTCACTATAAACAAATTCCTGATGGATATAATGGACCTGTTACCACTACAGACTTATATAACAAGTTTATCAGTAAAGATCCTAATGACCCTAGACTTTCTACTTCTCTTTCTTATCTTACTACAAATAGTGGAATAAAAGCAGGATTGCTATTAGGTCAACAATATGATTATAATGGCGTTGCTCTAAAAACCAGAACTGGGGCTCCATTAATATTTACAACAGACTTTGATTTATCTTCGTCTAATGAAGCTCAAGGGATTAGAGTTATAAAATACCTTCCAGATTTTTCAGCAGTTGGAAAAGTAAACTCAAATGCAAACAACGACTTCATTTTCTTAAGTTTATCTGATTGTTTGTTAATGAAAGCCGAAGCATACGCTAGAAAAGGTAATTTCACCACCGCAAACACTCTCGTAGGAAATTTAAGAACTGCAAGAGGTGCTGCTTCTATTACCGTAAGTAGTTTACAGGATATTCTAGACGAAAGAGCAAGAGAACTATATTGGCAAGGACACAGAAGAACAGACCAAATTAGATTTGGAACATTCCTTCAGCCGTGCCAAGGAAGAAGTACAACTTCTGATAGACATGTAATGGTGTTTCCTATTCCTGTAGCTGCACTTACTGCTGCACCTACAATGCATCAAAATCCTGGGTACTAATCAAATTAACAATAAAGTGTTTTTCAGAAGGGTAGAGATTTTTTACTCTACCCTTCTTTTAAAAACAATATTAATAACACTCTACAAGTTAATATCTCTATTATTAACAGAAAAAACGTATCTTTTCTGTATTCATAATTGATATTAATATCCCAGCAACTACTAAAGAGATTAGTTACCAAAATTTATATTTTACTATCACACCAAAAAAAATACAAAATGAAAAGAAGCATTTTTATATTGATATTTTTAAACTTTTCTTTATTATTTTCTCAAACAAAAGTTTCTACAGAAAATCAACAAAAAGAATGGTGGAAAGAATCTATCGTTTACCAAATATATCCCAGAAGTTTCAAAGATTCTGATGGAGATGGCGTAGGTGATCTTAGAGGAATAATTTCAAAACTTGATTATATAAAAAGTTTAGGTGTAACCGCTATTTGGCTCAATCCTATTTATACCTCACCTAATGATGATAATGGATATGATGTAAGTGATTACAAAAACATTATGAAGGAGTTTGGTACCATGCAAGAATTCGATGAATTACTACAAGGTATGCACCAGAGAGGTATAAAATTAATTATGGATATGGTATTAAATCATAGTAGTGATGAACATGAGTGGTTTAAACAAAGTCGAAGCTCTAGAGATAATAAATATAGAAACTATTACCACTGGTGGCCTGCAGAAAAAGGAAAACCACCATACAGATATAGTCTATTTGACGTAAATCACGATGCATGGATGTATGATGAAAAAACCAATTCTTACTATTTACATTATTTTTCTAGAAAACAACCAGACCTCAACTGGGAAAATCCTGAATTGAGAAAAGAAGTTTTTGAAATTATGAATTTTTGGGCAAAAAAAGGCGTAGATGGCTTTAGACTAGATGCATTTCAATTTGTTGCTAAAGATCCTACGTATCCTGAATTTCCAAAAGGTTGGGAAAAAAATTTCATACAATATTATGCAATGCAAGATCCTATACATACTTACCTAAAAGAAATGAACGAAGAGGTCTTTAGTAAATATGATGTAATGAGCGTAGCAGAAGGTGCTGGTAGAAACTTTGAAGACGCTCACAATCTGGTAGATGCTGATAGAAAAGAGCTTAACATGGCGTATGCTTTTGATGCTGTAGATATTGGTAAAAAAAAGGGGTATAGTTTGTTAAAACTAAAAAAAACATTTACAAAATGGGACAGTGCTTTCGCTAAAAAAGGATGGCTTTCTATTTTCTTGGCAAACCACGATGTAGCAAGAATGGTAAGCAGATATGGTAATGACAGCCCAAAATACAGAGTAGTTTCTTCTAAAATGCTTAGTACTTTAATTATGACACTACGCGGTACCCCTTATTACTACAACGGAGACGAAATAGGTATGACCAATGGTGATTTTAAGAAAAAAGAAGATTTCAATGATGTAGCTGCATTAAATGAATTCAAATATGTAGAACAAAATGGTGGTGATTTACAAAAACTTTTAGAATATACAATAGACAACAATAGAGACAATGGCAGAACGCCTATGCAATGGGATGATACTAAAAACGCTGGCTTCAGTACTGATAATACTTGGCTTAAAGTGACCTCCAACTATCAAAGCATTAATGTATCTGCCGAAGAAAAAAATAACAACAGTTGTCTTAATTATTTTAAGAAATTAACAACTCTTAGAAATAACAATAAAGACATTTGGGTATATGGAACTTATACAATTTTAGACAAAGATAATCCAGATGTTTTTGCATACACTAGAGAATCTAATGGTAAAAAGATGCTCGTTTTATTGAATTTTTCTAAAGAAACTAAAAATACAAACTTACAATTGAAAAATAAAATTCAAAAAGCAATACTCTGTAATTATGAAACCATTTCTAAAGATAATATCAAAGAAAACACCATTAATCTTAGACCTTATGAAGCTGTAATATACAGTCTTAAATAATGATTTTGAAGTACATTTAAAATCAACAATACAATCAAAATAAAAATGTACAACTTTGCAATCCAATGAAAAATAAAATTCCCCAGCTCAGTTTTTGGCAAATCTGGAATATGAATGTTGGCTTTTTCGGAATCCAATACAGTTTTGGGCTTCAGCAGACTGCTGTTAATCCTCTTTATTCATTTTTAGGAGCGCATGCAGAGCAATTGCCTATTCTCAATTTAGCAGGCCCCATCACAGGATTACTCATCCAACCACTAATTGGTGCAATAAGTGATAAAACTTGGTCACCAAAATGGGGACGCAGAAAACCATTTTTCTTAATTGGTGCTATTTTATGCAGTGTTGCTTTATTTTTATTTCCTTTTAGTTCTTCTATTTGGATGGCGGCTGGTCTATTGTGGGTTTTAGATGCAGCTAATAACACCGCTATGGAACCATACAGAGCTTTTATAGGAGATAAACTACCAGAGAACCAACAAACTTATGGTTTCCAAATGCAAAGTCTTTTTGTAGGTGCTGGAATTACCTTAGCCAATCTTTCTTTATTTATATTTCAAAAATATTTTGGCGGAAGTTTTAATTCCACAGGAATACCAGCTTGGGTATATTATTCATTTTTCTTGGGTTCTGTCTGCTCCATCGCTTCGGTAGGATGGTCTGTTTATAAAACTCCCGAAATTCCTCCTACAGAAGAAGAATTACAAAAATTAAAAGAAGAAAATCAAAATAGAAATCTATTCAGTCCATTCATCGAAATTTTCGAAGCCATCAAAGATATGCCGAAAATCCTTTGGCAATTAGCGTTGGTTTATTTGTTTCAATGGTATGCTCTTTTCATCTATTGGCAATTTGCTACCCCTCTTATCAAGCAAACTATTTATAAAGTTTCTGAAACAGATGAACTAAAAGCTTCTAAAATTCTAGAAATAGCAAAAAAAGGAGCGCAAGTAAGCACAACAGATTTAAACTGGGCAAAACAAATTTCGCACTATGTAGAAGTTGCAGTAGGACAAACTGGTCTTATGAACGGAACGTATAATATTTTTACGATGATTACCGCACTATTATTAGTTCCCTTTGCCATTAAGTATTCTACTAAAAAAGTACATGTTGTAGCTTTGCTAGGTACGGCTTTAGCTTTGTTAGCCTTACCTTTTATTCATAATGAATATTTAATTTTACTGCCTATGATTCTTTTCGGAATTGGTTGGGCTGCTATAATGGGGCTTCCCTATTCTATGGTTTCACCAGATATACCTTCAGAAAAACGCGGCGTTTATATGGGCATCATCAATATGATGATTGTAATTCCTATGCTGTTGCAAACAATTTCATTTGGTTGGATTTATAAAAATTTACTACATAATAATCCTGTAAACGCTATTTTATTGGCAGGAATTCTTTTTGTAATGACAAGTATATCTGTTACTTTTATGAAAGTAAGGAAGGTAAATTAGTGAATTTTTAAAAAAAATTTAGTAAATTGACTTTTGGTCTTTATATTTCAAAATTTAAACTAAAAATATGAAAACAATATTTTGCATTGGCGAGCTTTTAATCGATTGGATTTCTACAGACATTAATTCTTCTTTGGTAGAATCTGTAAATTTCATCAAAAAAGCAGGAGGTGCGCCAGCAAACGTAACCATAGCTGCCTCTAGATTGGGCGGAAAAGCCAGTTTTGCAGGGAAAGTAGGTAAAGATGCTTTTGGATTATTTCTAAAAGAAACTCTAGACCGAGAAAATGTAGATACCACCAATCTGATTTTGGCAGATGAATACACTACTTTTGCCTATGTAAGCATCAAAAAGGGCGGCGAAAGAGACTTTATTTTTATGCGCGGTGCAGATGCTCTATTAAGAAAAGAAGAAATAAACCTGCCCTCAGAAAATGCTGTTTTCCACTTTGGTTCTGCTACAGGATTTCTAGGGAAAGAGCTTACCAAAACCTATTTAGAAACTTTAGAATACGCCTTAAAAAAAGGTTTTTTCATTAGTTTTGACCCTAATTTCAGAGATGCTCTTTGGCAAGAAAATAGTCAAGATTTTATACAATATTCTCAAGATTTTATTTCTAAAGCAGACTTCATCAAATTATCTGATGACGAAGCTAAACTGATTTCTGGCAAGGAAGATTTACAAGAAGCAATTGAAAGTTTCCGCCTAAAACAAGAAGCGATTATTTGTGTGACTCTTGGGAAAAATGGTACACTACTCTACCATCAAAATTCATTTGAAATTGTACCAAGTATTGTAGTAAATGCTATAGATACTACAGGTGCTGGTGATGCTTTTGTAGGTGCTTTTTTAAAACAAATTGCCGATAAATCACCAGAAAATTCTATTGAAATTAAAAATTATGTGAGCTTCGCCAATAAAGTTGCTGCCATTTCTACTACAGATTTTGGCGCTATAGAAGCTCTTCCTACTACAGAAAAAATATCTCAATTTATCTAAATATATCACAATGCAGTCAGCTTATCAACTTTCTACAATCTATCAAATTTTGGAAGAAAAAAATATCACAGACCTCCATTTTAAATCGAGATTAGAATACTATTTCCCGAAGATTTCGGATTTGTTTGAAAAGTTATATCTCCATCATCTTAAAAAAGAAGAAGCGCTAAAGAAATTACTAGAAATTCTCCTCGAAAATTTTGACAAAAGAGATCTTTCTCTTAAAAAATTAGATTTAGAAAGAGTACAAAACCCTAATTGGTTTTCTTCCGAAAAAATAGTAGGAATGATGCTCTATACTGATAGATTTAATGAAAATTTCAAAGGAATACAAAATAAAATTCCATACTTTAAAAATTTAGGAATTAACACTCTTCATTTGATGCCTTTTTTAGAAGTTCCAGAACCAGAAAATGATGGAGGATACGCCGTGAAAAATTACCGAGAAACCAACCCTAAACTCGGTACCATGCAAGACTTTGAAAACTTAGCCAAAGAATTGCATCTTAATGAGATGAATGTGGTAATGGATTTTGTGTTAAATCATTGTGCAGACTCTCACGAATGGGCTATAAAAGCAAAAAATGGAGAGGAAAAATACAAAGATTATTTTTATTTTTTCAAAGACAGAACCTTGCCCGATGAATACGAAAAGACAATGCTAGAAATTTTTCCGGATACTGCGCCAGGAAATTTCACTTGGCTAGAAGAACAAAAAGAATGGGTAATGACGCTCTTCCACAATTATCAATGGGACTTGAATTACAAAAATCCTAATGTTTTGGTAGAGATGATAGATACACTACTTTTTTTAGCAAATAAAGGTGTAGATGTTTTCAGACTAGATGCAGTAGCATATATGTGGAAAAATATTGGCAGATTTAATCAAAATCTTCCTGAAGTACATTTTTTACTTCAAATTTTTAAAATGTCTGGACAAATCGTTGCTCCAGGAATTGCTTACATTGCAGAAGCAATTGTAGCCCCGAATGAAATCATCAAATATTTCGGAGAAGGAGACGCTGCAGGAAACGAATGTGATGTTGCTTACAATGCTACATTTATGGCACTCAGTTGGGAAGCTATAGCTTCACAAAACACAGATTTATTAAGAAAATCTATGAATGTGGTTCCCAAAAAGCCCACAAATACCACTTGGATCAACTATGCACGTTGCCACGATGATATTGGTCTAGGGTTTGAAGATTATTTAATTCATGAATTAGGAAAAAATCCTCTGCAACATCGTTTGTATATGCTAAAGTATTATTGCGATGGACAAGAGAACTTTGGAAAAGGTTTTCGTTTTATGCAAGAACCAAATGGTAATGCTAGGTTGAGTGGTTCTATGGCAAGTTTATGCGGTTTAGAAAAAGCGATAGAGCTTAATGATGAATACCAAATTGATTTGGCCATTAAAAAAATTAATTTACAACACGCTATTATACTTTCCCTAGGAGGCATCCCCATGATTTATAGTGGAGATGAGATTGCTACTTTCAATTACTATGATTATTTGAATGAGGAAGATAAAAAACATGACAACAGGTGGTTACATCGCCCAATGATGAATTGGGAAATTGCCCAAAATTTAGACAATCATCCTATCCAGAAAACAGTTTTCAATTCACTCAAAAAAATGATTGAAGTGAGAAAAAACACCCCTGCTTTTGAAGACCGTAATGATTTAGAATGGATAGACAGTGGTAATAGCCATCTTTTGGTGTATAAAAAAACAGATAAAACAGGCAAAAATATATGGATAATAGCCAATTTCTCTCCTTACGAAACCGTTTTTGCAAGTTGGTTTATTGGCATTAATAAAAATGTAAGAAACTTATTAACAGACGAAACATTTACCATTCAGTACCAAAATTTCATAGGTAGTTATACGGTTCTTTGGTTAGAAATAGAATAATTGATAAATATGAATAAAAAAAGGCTGTCTCAAAAGTATTGAAGACAGCCTTTTTTATTATTTTTTAGTCAAAGCTTTATATTTTATATATGAACCTACAGATAGTAAAATCATAAAACTTACACTTATATACACCCAAGCTGGTACAGGTACAGGATCTCCTGCTGCATAAGAATGCAGACCAGAAAGGTAGTAGTTTACACCAAAATAGGTCATCACCATACTGCAAAATGAAAACATTGCAGCTACATGGAAAGCCCATCTTCCGCGTAAACCTGGTACCAATCTCATATGCAGAACAAAAGCATAGATAATGGTAGAAATAAAAGCCCAAGTTTCTTTTGGATCCCAGCTCCAGTATCTTCCCCAAGATTCATTAGCCCAAACTCCGCCCAAGAAAACACCTACTACCAATGCAAAAAGACCTATTGTAAGAGACATTTCAGAAACAATGGTCAATTCCTTTAAAGAAACACTATTATGATCTTCGTATGATTTTTTATCTGCAATAATATAGAATAACAAACAAATTACAGCAATAATCATAGATAAAGCAAAGAATCCATAACTACTCACAATAATAGCTACGTGAACAATCAACCAATATGATTTAAGCACTGGAACAAGCGGCGTAATTTGAGGGTCTAGCTGAGAAGTTCCGTGAGCAAATCCCATCATAATAACAGCAACCATAAATCCTGCTGCAGGAATTAAAGCATTGGAGTTTCTATACAACATCAATCCCGCAGAAATTCCGACCCAAGAAATAAATACAATCGCTTCGTAACCATTACTCCAAGGTGCATGACCAGAGATATACCATCTTCCTATTAATCCTAAAAAATGTAAAACGTAGCCTACAACTCCTATATAAATAATGATTTTTATGATTTTATGAAGAATTTTATTAGGTTTAAATAATTCTATAAAACCTAAAACAATTAACAAACCTCCAATTAATGTATAGAAAATCAATAAATAGAAATTAAGGTTTAATGTATTCAGTAAAACTTCTATATTTATTTTTGATTCGTCTGGAATAACGGTTTTACCCCAAGTTTTTTGGTATTGTTGTACTTTGGCTAGCTCCGCATCTGCTTTTGTCCAATTGTTATTTTTAGAAGCATCTATTACACTTAAGAAATAAGGTGCAATTACATTTTGAGCTTGTGCATCTGCTTTTTGCTCTTGGTCTAGCCAAGAATTCCACGTATGATTAGGGTCATTCTGAATAGGAATAATTCTGAAATACTGCCCAGAAAGAATTCCGTAGAAAATCTGTACTCTTTCATTGATGGCAATTACTTCTAAATCATATTTACTTTGTTCTGCTGGTTTTTTTCTAAAAGCGGTATTGAAATCATCTTCCAAGATAAAACGCGGCATCCCTTGTCCGTCAGAAACAAAAAGATTCATCATAGAGGTATAACCATCTTCATTTGCTTTGGCTTTCTTTAATAATTCTTCTCCTCCGCTAGAACCAATTTTTATGATTGGGTCATTCATCCAAGCCATAGGATTTAGATTAATAGACAAAAACCATTGGTTAGCATCTAGGTCTCCCCATTTTTCTTTTTTTGCCATTTTTCTTAAAACATCTAGCGCTTGGCTATTCATTGGCTCTATTCTTCCATCAAAACCTTGAACCAAAAGATACCCAAATTTATCTGCATGTTCTTTGCTTATTCCTAGATGTGCTGCCGGTTGCGCTGATACTTGTGTAGCCGTAGCATTTGGAGCTGCTGCATCGTGTTTTTGGTTATGTTCTTGAGCATTAAATCCTAAAAAAGAGAGTAACAATAATAAAATGGTTACTTTTTTGGTAGCAATGTCTCTAAGAGATTGGTTGAGTTTCCAGAAATGAGTTCCTCGCCAAAACAAGGTAACAAATAATCCTAAAAACAATAAAGTATAACCAATATAAGTAATGAGAGTTCCCCAAAAATCGTGATTTACAGAAAGTACCGTTCCTTGTCTATCTGGATCAAAACTTGCTTGGAAAAATCTGTAACCTTTATGATTAAGCACGTGATTCATAAATATTTTATACGGCGTTTGTTTGCCTTCATCTATAATTTGAATATGAGATTCATAGGCTGAAGGAGAATTACTACCAGGATAAGTCTCCATCACAAAATCATCTAATTTAAGCGCAAATGGAGTTTGATATACTTTCGGCCCGAAACCTAGAATGATATTAAGACCGTCTAAGGTTACTTGTTTATATACATTAGGATTTCCTTTTTCTACAGAAAGTTCTACATTTTGGGTAGTTTTTGGCCCTTTCAGCTCTACCAAAAGCATGTCTGGTACATTTTGGTCTTTCTTTTTGTCACCAGAATAAGAAACAATTTTTCCTTTTTTCAACATTTCAGGAACTACAATTTTTAAATCTTTGATGGTGTAGAGACTTCTATATACCAATGGTTGATATTCATTCTTTTTAGTAACACCAGTAGCCTGAGTTGCCATCGTCATATAATTGGCTTCTTCAGGAGTTTTAATAAGTATATTTCCGTTTTCGTTTTTAAATTCTACTGCACCATCTATAGGTCTATCAAAAGAAATTAAAAAACCGTTGATATTTTTTACATCTCCCGAAGCTAAAAAAATATCTTCTCTACCAGAATCATTAGTAGAAACCAAGTGCAAATAATCTTTGCCAGAATTATCTGTCTGCAAACTGTCTTTTTTTCTTTGGACGTAATCTAACTGCTTCACCTGTACCAATTGTCCGTGGAAATCATATTTTGCCTCAAATCTATGATTCATTATTTTAGCAATCAAAGGTTTTTGAGAAGACATCATATACGGAATTTCTTTGTAGCTCAATCTATCTCCGCCGTTTTCTATTTGGATTTTAAAGAAATTTTTATCAGTAACTACTTCATTAGAAGTTTGTCCTTCTCTTATATGCATTTGCCCTTCGTAGCTTATATATCTGGTAATAGCACCTCCTATAAAAATTAACACAAATGCCAAGTGAAATACCAAAAGTGGCCACTTTTCTCGCTTCCAAAGTCTATATCTGCCAATATTCCCAATAAAATTAACAATCAAAAGAAACATTACCACTTCGAACCAAAGCGCTTCGTAAATTAGAGCTTTAGCGGTAGGTGTTCCGTAGTCGTTTTCTACAAATGTGGCATAGGCCATCGCAAAAGCATACACCAATAGCAGAACTGCCATTGTTCTGGTAGATACTAAGAAATTAAGTAATTTGTTCATAGATATTTTATAGATTTTGAAGCCAATACTTCTTTATTTTAACATAAAATTTTGATTTGCAAAAATAAGTTCTAGAAATTAAATCTCATCATAATTTTCGTTAATTTTATCTATTGAATTTATTCTTACAATGTTTAAAAATTAAAACTTAAAGCGACTTCCTTCGCCACAAACTTAACCAAAGAGAAACACCATTAAAATTTAATCAAAATTACTCTTTTGAAGATTTTAGAAGTTTATTTAACCTAAATTATGCATTAGCCTTTATGCGCTGTATTTTATTGATAGGACTTTCGTCCTATCCTTTATCAAATCGTCCCTTCGGGACTTTTTCTTTCTATTGCGTAATTTGGGTTTAATGAAATTAAAGACATCTATCTCGCTAACAAAACCGTTTTTTTGACTTTCTAAATCTGTCGAAATAGTAGAATTCGCAAAAAATATCAGATATTTTGAGAAAAAAATGTTTTGAAATTGAATAAACTAGAATATACAAAATTTTAAATTCTAAAATTTAAATAGGGTCTAAATTACCTCTTAATGTTTTGTTTTCATTTTTAAAAATTGTTATTTTGTTATTTGATTAAAATGAGACAATACAAAAGTCATAAAATACAACTACTCAAAAAAAAGAAATCATAATAAAAAGAAAATCTAAGTTTAATCAATCAAAAAAAGTTTGATATGAAATGGGGAATTATAGGTCTAGGCTCTATAGCGCATAAGTTTGCAAGCGAATTATTATTAGAAAAAGAAGAGGTATATGCTGTAGCCTCTAGAAATTTAGATAAAGCAAAAGAATTTGCCGCACAATACCAATGTAGCCATTATTATGGCTCTTATGATGAAATCTTAGAAGACGAAAATATAGACATTATTTATGTAGCTACACCACATAATTCGCATGCTGAAATTACGCTAAAAGCCTTAGAAAAAAATAAAAATGTACTCTGCGAAAAACCATTTGGATTAGATTATGATGAGGTCTTAAAAATGATAGAACTTGCCAAAAAGAAGAAAAAATTCTTAATGGAAGCTTTTTGGACGAGATTTAATCCTACTTTTTTAGAAGTTTATAAAAAAATACAAAACGGAGACATAGGAGAAGTAAAATACATTCACGCAGACTTTGCCTTTCCTGCAAATATGAAAGAGAAAAACAGACTATCAGACCGTTCACTAGGTGGTGGTTCTCTTATGGACATTGGCATCTATCCCCTATTTTTAAGTTACGCAATTTTAGGATTACCCGCAGAAATTATTGCTTCTTCTCATTTCAGTGAGACAGATGTAGATATCCAAACTTCTATTATACTCAATTATAAAAACGCACAATCTATACTACACTCTGGATTAGGCTATCATTCTAATATGGAAGCTACCATTTGTGGTACAGAAGGCAGGATCATTATTCACTCAATTTGGCATATGGCAAATTCTTACACCATCATTGGTAATAATGAAGAAAAGAAAAAATACAATCCGATAAAAAGAGGAATAGGTTACACACACGAAATCCAAGAATGTGTAAAGTGCCTACAAGAAAACAAAACAGAGAGCGAATTATGGACACATCAAAATAGCCTAGACCTCATCAAGCTATTAGATGACACCAGAGGTAAAATAGGTCTTCAATTCAAGTAAATTCAATTATTTAGAGAGTTTAGAAACATTAATATTTCTGAAAAAATTTCATTCTAAAACTAAAGTATGTTTTAGAAAACCTAATCTATTAACATAATTAAAAAACCTTTTTAAAATTGGTTTTTCACTTTTACTTTTTCATTTAAAATATTACCTTTGCGTGTTTACACGATTATGGCACAAATAGCATCTAACAATAGACAAGAGGTAGAAAAAAGCAAAACGCTTTCTAAACCCAGAATTTTTTTCGGGCTTTTATTTATATTTTTATCAGTATTGCTCACCGTTTCATTTGCATCATATTTAATGAACTGGAAGGCCAATCAGAGCCAAGCTGGTGCAATGCTAGATAGAGAAATAAAATCTTCTAATCTTTTTGGAAAGTTAGGAGATTGGCTAGGCAATATTTTCATTTTTGATAGTATTGGGATTGCCGCTTTTATTGTAGGTTTCCTGTTTTTGGTCTTTGGATTTCAAATTCTAAAAAAACCATATTTCAAAATCTGGAAAACTGTTTCGCATTCTCTTTTCTTTATCTGTTGGCTGCCTATTTTTATGGGTGCAATTACCAAAGGAGACGGAACTTTAAGCGGTGTTTTTGGTAATGAAATACAAGATTACTTAGCTTCTATCATCGGAAATTTCGGACTTTGGGTAACTCTAATTTCTGCCATTGCATTGTATTTTATCCTTGAATTTAATTTAAGACCTAGCTCTATACAAGAAAAATACGATGCCATCAAAGACAAATTTTCTACTACAGATTATGATGCAGATGAAGATTTCGAAGCAGACAAAGAATTGAAAGAAGAAACACCATTTGAAAATTTAAAAGTAACCTCTGCTGTTGAAACACCCAAAACAGAGACTTTTGAAACCATCAAAACCCCTAATCAAACAGGTTTTGAAACTCCAAAACCTGTAGTTGCTACACCAGTAAGTATTCCTCTAGAAAAAGATTTAGAACCCGTTGGTTTTAACTTTCAGAAAGAGGAAATTGCTACAAAATCAGCCGAAGAAATCGCTTTCAGTATAGAAGAACAAAAAGAAGAATTAGACGATTTTGATAAAAAAGCAAAAGATTTAGTTGATAAACACGGAGTTTATGACCACAAACTAGATTTGGCAAACTTTCAAATGCCACCAATTGAACTTTTAAGAGAATATGGCAACGAAGAAATCGCTATTAACAAAGACGAACTTGAGGATAATAAAAATAAAATTGTAGGCTTGCTCAAAAATTTCAATGTAGGAATTGCAGAAATTAAAGCAACAATTGGTCCAACTGTCACACTCTACGAAATTGTTCCAGAAGCGGGAATTAGAGTGGCTGCCATCAAAAAATTACAAGATGACATTGCTTTAAATCTTTCAGCTCTAGGAATTAGAATTATCGCACCAATGCCTGGTAAAGGAACAATTGGCATCGAAGTTCCTCGTAAAAATCCTTCGATGGTTTCTATGCGAAGCGTAATTGCTTCGCCGAAATTTCAAAATTCCGATATGGATTTGCCTGTAGTTTTCGGGAAAACCATTTCTAATGAAGTTTTTGTGGCAGATTTAGCCAAAATGCCACACTTATTAATGGCAGGTGCAACTGGACAAGGAAAATCTGTGGGAATTAACGCTATTTTAACTTCCCTACTTTATAAAAAACATCCATCAGAATTAAAATTTGTGATGGTAGATCCTAAAAAAGTAGAACTATCACTATATTCTAAAATTGAAAGACATTACTTGGCAAAACTTCCTGATGGCGAAGATGCCATTATTACTGATACTCATAAAGTTATCAACACGCTGAATTCTCTTTGTATTGAGATGGATACTCGTTACGATTTGTTGAAAAATGCTTTTTGTAAAAACCTGAAAGAATACAACAAAAAATTCACAGAACGTAAATTGAATCCAGAAAACGGACATCGTTATATGCCTTATATTGTGCTGGTTGTAGATGAATTTGCTGACCTGATTATGACCGCAGGAAAAGAAGTAGAACTCCCAATTGCGAGATTGGCACAATTGGCAAGAGCTGTTGGTATTCACTTAATTGTAGCCACACAAAGACCTTCTGTAAACGTAATTACAGGGATGATTAAAGCGAATTTCCCTGCAAGAGCCGCATTTAGAGTAATTTCTAGTGTAGATTCTAGAACAATTTTAGATTCTCCGGGAGCTGATCAATTAATTGGTAAAGGGGATATGTTGTATTTCAACGGAAACGAAATTTTGAGATTGCAATGTGCTTTTGTTGACACACCAGAAGTAGAGAAAATTGCAGAATTTATTGGGGAACAAAAAGGTTATGCTACTGCATTTATGTTGCCAGAATATTCTGGTGAAGACGCAACATCTACAGTTGCTGCTTTTGATCCGAATGAAAAAGACCAACTTTTCGAAGAAGCTGCCAGAATTATTGTTTCTACTCAACAAGGTTCTACATCAATGCTTCAAAGACAATTAAAATTGGGGTACAACAGAGCTGGAAGAATTATGGATCAATTAGAAGCCGCAGGAATTGTAGGTGGTTTCAATGGTGCAAAAGCCAGAGAAGTACAGATTTCTGATCTCAATGCTTTGGAAAGTTTCTTGGAGGAATTGAGGAAGTAGATTTGATGGAAGACGGAAGATGGAAATTTGAAAAAATTTGTTAGATAATTTTGTTTATACGTGATAAATTTTTATTTTTGTACGTAAATAATTTCAAAAATGAATACCAAACTCACCTTAAATCTTAATAAAACCATTATAGAAAGTGCTAAAGATTATGCGAAAAACCATAAAATGAGCCTTTCTAAATTGATTGAAAATTACCTAAACTCTATTACCAAAAAAGAGAATTCTATTGATGATGTAAGCCCTCTTGTAGAAAGTTTAACTGGTGTAATACCTTATGAAAATACAAATTACAAAAAAGAGTATCAAGATTTTCTCAACAAAAAATATTCTTAATGGAAAATGTTTTTGTAGATACCAATATTGTAATAGATTTATTACAAAAAAGAGATGAATTTTATAAAGAAGCTCAAGAATTATTTACACTTGCCGATAGAAAAAAAGTAAGACTTTACATTTCTGCACTTACATTTGCCAATACGTATTATATTTTGTCAAGGTTTTATTCTTCTGATGAAGCCAAAAAAATACTTTCAAAATTTAAAGTTTTAGTAGAAGTTTTGCCAACTACAGACAAAATCATAGAATTGGCTTTAGCTTCTGATTTTAAATACTTTGAAGATACTATACAATTTTATACAGCATTAGAAAGTGGTTTGAAAGCCATAATTACAAGAAATAAAAAGGATTTTAAAAATAATTTAATTCCTGTCTTTTCAGCGAAAGAATATCTAAACCTATAAACTTGGCTCACTTTTTGAAACCAATAACAAAAATCAAAAAAAATGAAATTGATAAACAAAATACTTTTAGGAAGTTTAGTTGTAACAACTTTCACCTTTTCTTTTGCACAGAAAGTAGATGCTAAGGCTAAAACCATTTTAGATGCTGTTTCGGCTAATTATAAAGCGAAGAAAAATATGTATTTCAAATTCTCTTATGGAACAGGAAAAGGAAGTGTTTCTAAAACTGAAACCGGCATCTTCTACTCTACTCCTACCCAATACAAAATGAATATTATGGGAAATGAACAGATTTTCGACGGTAAAAAAGTCTATAACATTTCTAAAGAAGACCAAGAAGTAACCGTAGCCAAACCAAACGGAACGGAAAAAACGCTGTCTCCTACCAATTATATTGATGAATATAGAAAAGGATATTCGGTAACCTATGCTGGTAAAAGTGGCGCTCTGGATATGATAAAATTAGTCCCTGTAAAAGATGAAGGCATTAAAAATGTAATTCTATACATCAATACCTCGAAAAAACAAATTTCTAAAATTGTGCAAACTTCTGCTGGTGATGATGTAGCTGTAATTACCATTGTACAATACAAAGAAAATCAAAATCTAAGCAGTTCTGCTTTTAGTTTTGATAAAAATAAATACAAAGATTATTTAATTACGGAGCTGTAAATTAAATTTAGAACAGTTCTAGAACATTTAATTATAAAATAAGTTAAAATTAAAGTCACAGAAGCATTACCTTTTGTGACTTTTTCATAATTTTGGCAAATGCTTAAGAAACTCGATCAATATATTATAAAAACCTTTTTTGGGCCTTTCTTTTTTATCTTCAGTGTGCTGTTCTTTATATTTATGGTGAACATCATTTGGATTCAATTATCACAATTCACTGGGAAAGGTCTTACCACTTGGGAAATTTTAAAATTTCTCTTTTATATGAGTGTAAATGTGATAAAAATGGTGCTTCCGCTTACCATACTTTTAGCATCAATTATGACTTTTGGAGATTTCGGAGAACGCTATGAACTAGCGGCTATGAAATCTGCCGGAATTTCTCTCACCAGAGTAATGTTACCACTTTTCGGGATTGTAGGCTTAATGTCTATTATGCTTTATTTTTTCTCGAATAACATTATTCCTGATTTTCAGAGGAAAGCCAAAAATATGCTCTACAATATTGCTTCTAGTAAACCTGCCCTTAAATTTACACCAGGACAGTTCAATGAATTTCCTGGAGCTACTATTAAGTTTGATAAAATCTATGGCGAAAAAAGCGAATTTCTAGAAGGTGTTTTCATTCATAAAATTGCCAATTCTTATGAAGACCAAAGAACCATTATTGCAAAAAAAGGAAAATTTGTACCTGCCGAAAATAAAAATTATTTAAAATTAGTACTCAAAAGTGGTTATATCTTTGAAGACAATATTCAAGATAAAAACTATATGGAAAGGCTTCGACAGCCTGGGCAATCGGTAAAATTTGACACTTTAATTCAGCATTTTGATATCAGCGAAATCATCAACAAAGCTATTGAAGACGAAAAAATAACAGATGATTATCAGTTCCAAACGTACCGACAAATCTATAAAACCATAGACAAAGTAAAAAAGGACAACGATGTAACTTTTAATAATTTAAACAGTGAAATGGTGTCTCAAACCAATAGTTATGTAACGTATATTGATAAGATAAAGGATACTAAAAAAACAAAACCAGTAGAGCCTTTTAAACTAGAGAAAGTAAAGGAAGATAAAAAATTGAAAGTCTTGTATGATGCATACAACAAAATACAAATGATACAAGACGACAAAAAAAACAGAGATGGACAGCTCTATGATATGATTAAATACTATAATAAAGTTATTATGTATCAACAGAGAATTATAGCATATTCTGTAACTTGTATTATTTTCTTTTTGATTGGTGCTAGTCTAGGTTCTATCATCAGAAAAGGAGGTGTAGGATTGCCTGTGGTTATTGCAATTATTATTTTCATTATTTTTTATGTAATGAATCTATCCGTAGAAAATGTGGCTTGGAAAGGAAAAATGAATCCTTACATTGCGGCTTGGTTACCCAATATGGTTCTATTCCCTTTTGGTGTTTGGCTTGCGTATAAAGCGCTTACAGATTCGCAAGTTTTTGATGTAGAAAAATATAAGGCACTTACCAAACCTATTTGGAGTAAGTTCATTAAACAAAGAGAACACGAAAGATATCAGTAATTGTGTAAGTTAAAAACTTAAATATGAAAAAACGGAATATTTTGTTTTTTTGTTTGTTTTCTTTATTTTATTTTTCACAAGAATCTAAAAAAATTTCAACAGACTTATTAATAAGCAACACTTTTCAAATAGAAAATGAACTAAGAAACGAATCACCGAAAGTTGTTGTTATAGAAACTTGTTCTACCAAACCTAGTCTCTGTGGAACTTCTGCTTTCGGTTCTGTAAGCTTGGTTAAAATCTTAAGTGGAAAATATGCTGACCAAAAAATATATTTGGCAACTACTTGTATGGAAACAAAATATAAAGTAGGTAAAACTTACCAATTAGGCATTTCTAATGCTCCTAATTTTTCAGTAATTCTCTGTAATAACAAAATATACAATCCAGACTGGAATTCAAAATTAAAAGAAAACAATCATCTTTTATTTTTTGGAAATTTAAAGGATTAAACCTAACCATTTCAAACGAAAAAAAACTTCAGAATTATCTGAAGTTTTTTTGATAAACATATTTCCAAGATATTATATTTTGAAAATATCTGCTTCTTTTGTTTTTAGGTGTTCATCAGAAAGTTTCACATATTTATCCGTCAATTGTTGGATTTTTTCTTCTGCATCTTTAATCAAGTCTTCAGATACACCATCTAGTTTTTTAAGTTCTTTCATACCATCTTGTCTGGCATTTCTTACGGTAACTTTGGTTTGTTCGGTTTCTGATTTTGCTTGTTTAGCTAAATCTCTACGTCTTTCTTCGGTTAATGGTGGTACATTTAGAATAATGTATTCTCCATTGTTAGAAGGTGCAAATCCAAGGTTAGAATTAATGATCGCTTTTTCTATGGCATTAATAGCAGTTCTATCCCAAGGCTGAATAGAAATGGTCATAGCATCTGGTACAGAAACATTTGCTACTTGGTTAATCGGAGTTAAAGCTCCGTAGTATTCCACCATTACGTCTTGTACCATAGAAGTAGAAGCTCTACCTGCTCTAATTTTTTGGAAAGCGTGATCAAGATGTTTCATTGCTGCATCCATCTCTTGTTTCACCATATCCAAAATCATACTAATTTCTTCCATTATATATTGAAAATTTGATAAATTACACATTCATTATTTTTCTTAGTTGATGATTGATAATAGATAAATTTTATCATCTAAATGAATCATCATTTATCTATTATAGATTAACTAATGTTCCTATATTTTCGCCTAGAACTACTTTTAATAAATTACCATCTTTGTTCATATCAAACACAATAATTGGCAAATTATTTTCTTTACTCAAGGTAAAAGCAGTCATATCCATTACTTTCAGGTTTTTATCCATTACCTCATCAAAAGAAAGCGAATTAAATTTCACTGCATCTTCATTTTTTTCTGGATCACTATCATAGATACCATCTACTCTAGTTCCTTTTAGAATTACATCTGCACCTATTTCTATTGCTCTAAGCGTAGCTGCAGTATCTGTAGTAAAGTACGGATTACCAGTACCAGCCCCGAAAATCACTACTCTTCCTTTTTCTAAATGTCTTACAGCTCTTCTTTTGATAAATGGCTCTGCTACTTTGTCCATTTCAATCGCAGACTGAAGTCTGGTTTTAATACCTTGGTCTTCTAAAGCACCTTGTAGTGCCATTCCGTTAATTACTGTTGCCAGCATTCCCATGTAATCTCCTTGCACTCTATCCATCCCTTTAGCAGCACCGGCTAAACCTCTAAAAATATTTCCTCCACCTATTACAATGGCCAGTTCACAACCACCATCTACTACTTTTTTAATTTCTTTGGCATATTCTACCAGTCTATCATTATCAATACCATATTGTCTGTTTCCCATTAAAGCTTCGCCGCTTAATTTCAGAAGAACTCGTTTGTATTTCATTATAAAAATATTATTTCGGTTGTTAAATCTTGAATCACTATATTTATTCAAAATTTTATTTGTGCAAATATAATGAATCGTGAAGAATTACGTTAAAAAGAATTGATTAAGAGTATTTAATTTTTATAAAAGATTAAAATATCTATTTTTGTACCGAAATCTAAAGAATTTGAAGAAGCTTTTTGCCATATCTCTATTTTGTTTTTCGTTTTTTGCCAATGCACAAACTGGCACAAACGTTTATCAGTTTCTAAACGTTCCTATTTCTGCTAGGCAAGCAGTTTTGGGTGGTGATGCTGTTTCTGTAAGAGATTATGATGTCAATTTTTCCGCCATCAATCCTGCTCTTATGAACCTGGATATGGACAATAGAATAGCAATTAACTACTCATCTTATTTAGCAGATTCTAAATTAGGAAGCATTAATTATGTAAAAGATTTGGAGTCTGGTCATTTTCTTTCTGTAAATGCCAGAGTAATGGATTTTGGTAAAATACCAAGAACAGATGAAAGCGGACAAGTAAACGGAGAATTTTCTGCGATGGATGCTTCTGTAGGATTAGGCTACGCTTATCAGTTCGAGGATAATTTCACCATCGGAGCCAATGTAAACTATATCACCTCTAAAATAGACAATTTCAGTTCTGCGGCTATTTCAGCAAGTGCTGGTGTTACATATCATAATGAGCGAACCAAAGAAACACTTGCGTTGGTTTTCAGAAATTTTGGATATCAATTTCAAACTTATAATGGACTTAGAGAAAATTTACCTTTCAGAGCAGACCTAGGTTATACCAGAATTTTACCAGAATTTCCTTTGGCTTTTACGGTGACCTATCACGATTTACAACAGTTTAATATTTCGCAAACGTATAATGTAAACGGACAAGAAGTAGGTTTTGGGAGAAAATTTTTAGATCATCTTTCTGGTGGTGTAGAGCTTTTCCCAGAGCAAGCCTTTAACCTAAGAATGGGATATAATGTAAAACGAGGAAACGAATTGGCTGTACTAGACCAAAGAAGTTTTGCAGGATTAAGTTTCGGTTTTGGCATCAAAATATCTTCTTTTAGATTTGATTATTCGCACGTTCGTTATCATAATGCATCTAATGTAAATCAAATTGGTTTAATGCTAGATTTGGTAGAGCTGGCTGGTTATAGAAGATAAGACTTACTAACTTACTTTTCCAAAAATTTTCAAAATCAAAATAATTTGGCGAAATTTGTCCAATGAAAAAGAAACCTGTAATTGCGATTGACGGATTTTCATCCACCGGAAAAAGTTCTATTTCTAAAAAAATAGCCAAAAAATTAGACCTTATACATATAGATACTGGTGCGCTCTACCGTGGGATTACTTTCTTTGCTCTAGAAAACTGCCTAAATGACCAACAAGAAATTGACATAAAGTCACTTTTTTCCAAATTAAATGAAATTCATCTAGAATTTAGACCTAATCATCAAATTTTAGAATTATACCTCAATGGTAAAAACATCAATAAAGAAATCCGCGAACTAAGGGTTTCTAACAATGTAAGCATCGTAGCAAAACAACCAGAAATAAGAGATTTTTTATTGGATTTTCAAAGAAATTTAGCTGCCAAAGGTGGTGTAATTATGGACGGAAGAGACATAGGAACGGTGATTCTACCCAATGCAGATTTTAAATTTTTTGTAACCGCCAGCCCAGAAGAAAGAGCCAGAAGAAGACATCTAGAACTGCAAAATGCCGGTACAGAAGCATCTTATGAAGAGGTATTCCAAAACTTAATTACAAGAGACAAAATAGACAGCGAAAGAGACGTAGCTCCACTGAAGCAGGCAGATGATGCTATTTTAATAGATAATACCTTTCTAAATAAAGAAGAAACTATAGCACTGATATTATCATACATTGAAAAATAATCGATAGATTTAATTCATAGAGCCTGTTTAAATTTTATTACAATTATTTTTTATAACTATTTTAAGAAGGATTTTTTGCTTTTTAATTGCAGATTTATCGGGATAAATCAAAAATAAAAAGTGAAAAATAGGCTTAAAAGAGCAAAAAAATAATGTAAAGATAATTTTTAAGAGTCATAAACTTTTTTTTTCGATAAAATTTAAACAGGCTTATAGTATATTTAACAAAAATTTGTGATTTTTTGTTTAAATTTGGTACAAAACTTGTGACAGCTGTATTGTCATAACTAATCATTCATATTAACACTTAAATCTAAACAAAATGGCAAAAGAAAAAAATACAGCAGCCGTATTAGCAGGAATTTTAGCTGGAGCAGCTGCAGGTCTAGTTCTAGGAGTACTTTTCGCTCCGGAAGAAGGTAAAGAAACCAGAAAAAAATTAAAATCTAAAGCTAATGACCTAAAAGATCAAGCATTAGATGAATACGAAAAAGTATCAGAAAAAGTAAAATCAGAATATGGTACTCTTTCTGAAAAAGCTAAAGAAAATATAGAAAAAGTAGTTTCTAGCGTAAAAGAAAACTTCGAAAAGTATAAATCTACAGCAGCTAGCAAAGCTTCTGATGTAGCACACGAAGTAGAAACTGAGCTTGATGCTTTGAAATAAATAAAATTTTCAAAAAATCCTATAAAGGAACTTAGTAGTAAGTTCCTTTTTTTGTAATTTTAAATCAAATTAAAATAGGCAATGGTTAAAATACTGAAAGATTACATAGAAAACCACGTAGAACTCCTAAGATTGGATGCTACGGAGAAAACCTTAAAAATAATTGGGGTTTCTGTTCCACTTTTGATGATGACCATTATGGGCAGCTTTTTCATCATTTTGTTAAACATAGGTTTAGCTCTTATGATTGGAAAATGGATAGACAGCTATGCGCTAGGTTTTTTTATCCTTTCAGGGTTTTATCTTCTTCTAATGATATTGGCTTATTTCTTTAGAAATAATATTAAAGATGCTATTACAGACAAGGCAATTGAAGCTTTTTTTAATGATTAAAATCCTTTGAAATGAAAAATCTATCAGACCTAAAAAAAAGAAAAGAATTGCTAAAACAAAATATAGCAGACATAGAAGACAAACTGTCTTTTGATAATCCTAAAGAAAGTTTGAGTGCCATAACCAATGGTATTACAGACCAGTTTTTGGCAGATAAAATAGACGAAGAAGGAAACCATCAATTATCCTTAAAAACTGGTGAAATTCTAAGTTTTGTAACGGGCGGTGCTTCTGATAATTTTGTAAAAACCAAGATTAATGAATTTGGTGAACAAAAATTAGGCATTAATACCCAAAATGTGATAGGCAGTGTAGCAGAAAATGCCATAAAACTAGGTGTAGCTACCATAGTGACCAATTATGCTAAAAAAAATCTGTATCATTCTGACTGGAAGAAAAAAGCAATAGGAATTGGGTTAATTTATCTAGCACCATATGTCCTAAAATATGCCAGAGAAAAACTAGATGATTATCAAAAACAGGAAACCTTGAAAAGTCTGAATAAAGTTATTTAAAAAATGAAGCAAGAATTTATAATTTTCAGCAATCAATTAGAACACATTTGGATAAGTTTTTTACACAAAATCCCAGCCATTATTGTCGCATTATTAGTAATGGCAATTGGAATTTTCGTGATTAAATTCACCTCTGGATACGCCAGAAAAACCATTCACGAAAAGGCAAAAGATTCTATTGTTACTACATTTTTGGTTAATATTATTTCTATAGTTCTTACTTTGTTTTTGGCGTCCATCAGTTTAGGAATTCTAGGTTTTGGCAATATTACCGATAAAATCTTGGCAGGTACTGCCATCACCACTTTTATTGTGGGATTTGCATTAAAAGATATTGGCGAAAATTTTCTTGCAGGAATTTTAATGGCATTTAGAAGACCTTTTAAAATAGGAGATTTAATAGAAGTACAGAAAATAAGAGGAAAGGTAAAAGAACTCTCTTTGAGAGAAACCAACATACAGACACTAGACGGAAAAGACGTTTTTATCCCAAATTCTATTATTCTTAAAAACCCTTTAGAAAACTACACTTATCATCAATTGCTAAGAAGCGAATTTCTATTGACTCTGAAAATAGAAGATGATGTAGAAAAAATTATGGTAGATGTTTTGAAAATTGTAAATACTTTCGAAGAGGTAGAAAAATCACCCAAGGCATCCATTACCATCGCAGATTTCGAGGACAACAAAGTGAAAATAAGATGTTCTTATTGGTTTAAAACCACAGATGTTACCGCACCTGGTGGTGGATTAAGGTCGGAAATTCTAAGAAAAGTTTTGGTCTATATAAAATCAAATAATATTACCATTCCGCCTGCTACAACTTAATTTCGTATAAAAAAGCAGATTTATTTCAAAAAACTGATTTTTTTCGCCAAACATTCTAGTTCTATTGGTGCAAATCCTACAAATTCTCCATCCATATCTATGGTCATTTTTCTATGGTCTGCACTTTCTATAAAAACTTTTTTTGCTTCGGTATAAGAAACTTGCGGATGTTTAATTTTTAAACATTTTTTAGCAGTACCTATATTCAGAAAGTAATCAAGCAAACTTACATTCCCTATATTGGTAATAGAAAATTGACCATCATCTATTACTGCATGCGGAGCAATTCCTATGGCATTCCCAAAATATTTTCCGTTGGCAATTACAAAATTTAGAATTTTACCTTGATAGAAAGCTTTGTCTATAGTAATCTGCACTTTATTTTTCTTAAAAGTAGCCATCACATAAAGAATAGATGCCATATAATTAAATTTCGGGGAGAAATATCTTGGCATTTTTTCTTTCTTAATCACCACTTCGCCACCAATTCCTACATCGGTAATATTGATAAAAAATCTTTCTGTAGATTCTTCTTTTTCGTCAAAAAACCTAGCAAAGCCTACATCTACCATTTCAGATTGATGGTTTATGATATTTTGTTTTAGCTTTTTAAGGCTAGAATCTTCTATATTCCTTGCAAAATCATTACCACTACCTGCTGGATAAATACCTATTTTAATTTCAGAAATTTTTTGCCAATCATAAGAATTTTCAGTCTTAAAACTATTGATTACTCCATTAATCATTTCGTTTAAAGTGCCATCTCCGCCTACAGCAATCAAATAATTAAATCCTTCCGAAATGGCTTTTTGAGGCAATGTAAGAAAATGACCATGATATTCTGAAATAAAAAATTGATAGTCTAAATCAATAAACTGATGTTGCAGTTCTATTTCTATATTTCTGAAATTTCTAATTTTTGGATTAATAAAAAAGGCGATTTTCTGCATCGAAATGTAAGCTGTGATTAAAATGATTTTTGAGATTCTATTTTCTTAATTTTTACAAAAAATTAAAGATAATAATTTTAGTTTAATCAAAAATAACTACCTACTACTTTACATTTTAGAGAAAATTTGTCCTAGAATAATGCCTGTAGCCATAGAAACATTGAGACTTTCCGTAGATTTATTTTTACCAAAACGAGGAATGGTGATATTTTTGGAAACCAATTTTTCTACATTTGGGCGCATTCCATTACCCTCATTTCCTAGAATTAGATTAAATTTTTCGGGAAAATCAAATTGATAGATATTTTCGCCTATCATATCTGTACCAATATTTACTGCTTTATCTTGGTTCAAAAATTCTTCTAAATCTGTATAAATTACATTTACTCTAGCAAAAGAACCTTTGGTAGATTGTATCACTTTCGGATTGTAGAGGTCAACAGTGTCTTGGCTGCAAATAACTTGTTCTATCCCAAACCAATCGCAAAGCCTAATAATAGTACCTAGATTGCCCGGATCTTGTATTCCGTCTAAGATAATTTGGATGTTTTGTTGAGACAAAAGCTCTGTTTTTGGCATTTCTACTACCGCTACAGAATCCTTCGGAGTTTGCAGAAAACTAATTTTTTTTAAATCACGTTCTGTAATAAGATGAGATTCAGCATTAAGAAATGATAACTCAGAAGGTTGAGTACTATAAATTTCTTTAATTTTATACGAAGAATTTTTGAGTTCTGAGATGATTTTATTACCTTCAACCAAAAACAAATTGTATTTTTGTCTGAATTTCTTTTTGTCTAAAGACTGAAAAACTTTTATTTTATGAGCAGTAAGCATTTTCCGAAATATTTTCAAAAATACCACATATTTTTTTCTTTCGCAATTTTGCTAATGGTTTTGTATGCGTGCAGCACCACCAAGAAGGTTCCAAAAGGGCAATATCTGCTAACCAAAAATCATTTTGAGTACAAAGATGATCATGAATACAAAGACGAAATTCCTAATTTTGCGGCACAAAAGCCCAATAAAAAAGACTTGCTCATTATCCCAACCAGATTACTTATCTATAATCTTGCCAACCCGAAATATGATAGTATTGTTTCAGAATACATGACTTTTCCTAGCACGATGAGAACTCAAAAACTTAGAGATTCTCTTTTCATTAAATACAAGCATCCAGAATTTGTAGGCAAAAGTATTTTCTGGAGTAAATTGTTTCACACGCTAGGAAAACCACCCGTTATTCTAGATGAAGGTAAAACTGCAAGCAGCGCAGAAAAAATGAGACAATTTTTGGTATTCAAAGGGTATTGGGATGCTGGTGTAGATTACGCTACCAAAAAAGATTCCGCTACTAAAAAAGCACAAAACATTTATAAAATCACTTATAAAGACCCTACTTTTATCAAAGATTATACTTATAAAATTCCTTATGATAATATTAGAACTTTGTATGAAGGTAATCTAAAAGACAGTTATGTAAAATCTGGCAAAATCTTAAACCAAACCAATCTAGAAAATGAGGTAAAAAGAATTACCGAACAGATGCAAGAAAATGGTTACTATACTTTCAATAAAGATGGTGGAGAAATCTTTTTTACGGCAGATACACTAACTTCTAGAAAACAAGTACCACTTACTATACAAATTCAAAAAGACTCCATCAATTCTCCCTATAAAAAATATACCATAGGAGATGTAGATGTAGAATATGTAAGCAAAATAACCGACAAAACAACCAAAGACACTCTTTACAGAGGAATAAACATTAAAAGAATAGACGAACAATACAAAGTAAAAACCCTTTGGAGACCAATCACGTTAAAAAAAGGGGAAATCTATTTCCAAAAAAATCTAGACCTTACCAAAAGAAATATTATCGCAATGAACAACTTTAGCATTGCTGATTACAGAGAAACCATCAATCCGAATGATACGGTAATTAATGTAAAATATAGGCTTATTCCTTTGCCAAAATATAATTTCAAAACAGCTTTTGATGTACATTATTCTCAAATTTTGAATTTTGGTTTTTCACCATCAGCAGAGTTAACAGCGCGAAATATTTTTGGTGGCGCAGAAAACCTTACCACAAGTATTTCTGGAACTTTCGGAACGGTATATACCCAAAAAAATCCTAATGCATTTCTTAATGCTTCAGAATTTTCTTTGCAATTTGGACTTAATTTCCCTAGACTCTTACTTCCTTTTAATACAGAAAATTTTGTTCCAAACAAATATTCACCAGTATCCACAATTAGTTTAGGAGTTTCTGCTCAAAATAATATTGGGATGGACAGAAGAATCTTCAATGCTGGTTTTAATTATTTTGTAAACATAGGTGATAGAGTAACCCATAAATTATCTCTTTTTAATACACAGCTCAGCATTACTAGAAATAAAAGCGCCTATTATGATTATTTTCCTGCGGATTATGAATTATGGAAACAAGTTTCTGATAAATACTTTGTCTATAATCCAAGTGTAGGGTCACAATATGATAATGGAAATGGAACCTTAAGCAAAGATGATGTTACTAATATTATTTTAGCTGATAATAACTATATTAATTCATTAGCTACTGAAGAAGAACAACAAATTTTTCTTAATTATTTACAAGTTCTTTACAAAAAAGAAAGAATTACTCAAAATGTATTAATCAACTCATTATTCTATAATTTCACTTACAACGAAATTGGCAAAAAAGACTACAAAAATCCATTTTTCTTTGACGGAAAGATAGAATTAGCAGGCAATCTATTAAGTTTATTAAGTAAAAAAAATATAACTTCTAATAATTTAAGTGTCAACAGCAGACAGATTTTTGGGATTCCTATTTCTCAGTTTGTGAAATTTGATGTAGATATTAGAAAATATTTTACCTTTTCTAACAAGCATCAATTTATCATAAGACAAGTAGCAGGTGTAGGAATTCCGTACGGAAATTCTTCAAATATGCCATTCGTAAGGTCATATTTTAGTGGAGGTAGCAATGATGTAAGAGCTTGGATTGCATTTGGTGGTTTAGGACCTGCAGATTCTGATGTAGATAAAAGAGTAAGAGCATATATGATGGGCAACGTAAAACTTACCACCAATATAGAATACAGATTTCCTATCAATAATATGTTCGAAGGTGCAGTATTTACAGATGCTGGGAATATTTGGAGTCTTAAAGATACAGGAATTGGAGATGAATTCAAATTTAAAAAATTTATTTCTCAAATGGGATTAGGTAGTGGCCTTGGATTAAGAATTCACGTAGCCTACATTACAGTGAGACTAGATTTAGCTTATAAACTGCACGATCCTAATAATGCAAAAGGTGAAAGATGGGTAATAGATAAAATACAACCACTGAAACCAACCTTTAATTTTTCTATTGGTTATCCTTTTTAATCAAATTTTTATGAAATCGTCATGATTTGAAAACGCCAACGAAGATTGAGCGATTGCATTTGACCATAAAAAAACAATAAAATCTACATATGAAAAACAAATATATCATTTTTGCACTTCTGGCAAGTGCTACTGTGTTTTCTCAAGAAAAAAATCTCAAAAACATCACTATGCTTACTGATGGTGGTGATAATGCGGAAGCTTACTTTTCGCCAGATGGTAAATTTCTGACGATGCAAGTCACCAATAAAGATTTAGGTGTAGAATGTGACCAAATATTTCTCTATGATTTATCAAAAGATCTTTCTAAAAAATCTGCTAATCTAAAACTGGTCTCCACTGGAAAAGGTAGAACTACTTGCTCTTTTTTTATGCCAGATAATAAACACGTTTTGTATGCTTCTACTCACGAAGGTTCTGTGGCGTGTCCACCTCCGCCAGTTCCTAAAGATGGCAAATACCTTTGGGCAATTTATTCAGATTTTGATATTTATGTAGCAGATTTGAATGGAAAAATCACCAAAAAACTCACCAATTCGCCAGGTTATGATGCTGAAGCTGTAGTTTCGCCAGATGGTAAAAAAATCGTATTTACCTCTACCAGAAGTGGTGACCTAGAACTTTGGACAATGGACATTGATGGTAAAAATCTGAAGCAACTAACTTCAGGTTTAGGTTATGATGGCGGTGCATTTTTCTCTCACGATTCCAAAAAAATTGTATTCCGTGCTTCTAGACCAAAAACCGATGCCGAAATTAAAGAATACAAAGATTATCTCGCTCAGAATTTAGTAGCTCCTACCAATATGGAAATTTACACCATCAATGCAGATGGTACAGATTTAAAACAAATTACACATCTTGGCAAAGCAAATTGGGCACCTTATTTTACTCCAAATGATAAAAAAATTATTTTTTCTAGCAACCATCATTCAACCAGAGGATATGATTTCCAATTATATACCATAGATTTAGATGGTAAAAATTTAAAACAAATTACTTACACCAGCGAATTCAATGCCTTCCCGATGTTTTCTAAAGATGGCAAAAAATTGGTTTTTAGCAGCAATAGAAATCAATCTAAACCTAGAGAAACCAATGTATTTATAGCAGATTGGGTAGATGATGAACCCGCAGAAAATGTAAGTGAAGACAATTTAAAATCTAATCTTTCATTTTTGGCCTCAGATGATTTGAAGGGAAGATTAGCAGGAAGCGAAGGCGAGAAAAAAGCAGCCGAATACATCAATAATAATTTCAAAAAATTAGGATTAAAGACAGAGTTTCAACCGTTTGAATATTCGGTGAAACTTAATCCTCATGATGAAAATTCTTCTACACCAAGTAAAGGGACTAACGTCATTGGTTATCTAGACAATAAAGCTCCGAAAACCATTATCATTGGTGCGCATTATGACCATCTAGGATTAAATGAACATCACCACTCTACTTTAATGAATTCTGACGGACAAATACATAACGGTGCAGATGATAATGCTTCGGGTGTAACTGCCGTAATGGAGCTGGCTAGAATGTTCTCTCAAAATAAAACCCAAGAAAAAGTAAACTATGTTTTTGCTCTTTTCTCTGCCGAAGAAGATGGTCTTATTGGTTCGAAAAAACTAGCCGAAGATGTAAAAGCCAAATTCCCAAATGTAATAGCAATGATTAATCTGGATATGGTAGGCAGACTAAACCAAGACAAAGTCTTGAATGTAGGCGGAATTGGCAGCAGCCCTGTTTTTAAAGAATTGATAGAAAAATATAAACCTGCTGGTTATAATTTGGCATTAGATGAATCTGGTACCGGACCAAGTGACCACACGAGTTTTTATTTGAAGGATATCCCTGTACTATTTTTCTTTACCGGAACGCACGAAGATTATCATAAACCAAGTGATGATACCGAAAAGATTAATTTCGAAGGTGTAAAAACCATTACCCATTATGTTTTTGGGATTGCCAATGAATTGAGCCAAAAAGCAGACATTCCGTTTACCAAAACTAAAACTACTGCCACCAAATCTGCCCCTAAATACAAAGTAACGCTAGGAATTATGCCAAGTTATGCTGATACCAAAGACGGGCTGCATATAGATGGTGTAACAGACGGAAGACCTGCTGCAGTAGCTGGAATTGTTTCTGGAGATATTTTAATACAAATAGGAGAATGTAAAATCACTGAAGTCTATTCTTATATGGAATGCCTTGCCAAACTAAACGCTGGCGACGAAAGAGACGTTATTGTGATTAGAAACGGCGAAAAGAAAATGTTTAAGGTAAAGTTTTAATAAAAAATTAATAATCATGGATGAAATATCAAATTTTGAAGAATTCGATAATGTAAATGTTAAAAACCAAAGAAAAAAATTATTACCAATCTGGATTAAAGTTTTTATTTGGATTTTCTTTTTATTTGGAGCACTAGGAGTTATATTACTTCTGATTACTCCATTTACAGACAAAATAGATTTATCTTTATATGGTCTAACAACTAATAATCCTAAATCTTTAATAGGTATTGTTGTAATCTTACTATTTATTTTAAAAGGTACTGTATCTTATGGATTATGGTTCGAAAAAAAATGGGGAGTAAACATAGCACAAATTGATGCAGTTTTAGGAATATTCATTTGTACAATTTCTATGTTCATTTTACCATTTTATAACCACAGTTTTTCTTTCCGATTAGAACTGTTGTTTCTCATCCCATATTTAATGAAAATGAGCAAAATAAAAACTCAATGGGAAAGAATATAAAACAAAAAACTCGCTGATTAGCGAGTTTTTTTATACAATCTCAGAAGTAAGACCTCTGGAAATTAATTTTTCGTGCATCGGTTTTAGAAGTTCCATACTACCTGTTTTTACCGTGCATTTACCTTTATAATGAACCAAAATGGTGCATTGTTCTGCTTGTTCTAGCGTATGTTTGCAAATCTCTATCAGACATTCTATTACAAAATCAAAGGTATTTACATCATCATTATGAAGAACTAGCTTATAAACCTCGTCTTCATTCTCTAGCAAGGCTACTTCTTCTTCATATTCACGCTGTGGTTTATCGTAAAATCTTATCATATAAAAAATTCAAGGTTTAAGTTTGAGGTTTCCCTCTTTCAGAGAGTTAGCAAAACGAGGTAGGGATGTCAAAAAAAAATTCCATTCCCTTTTTCTCACATAAAATTAATCCAATTCTTCAATAATATCATCTACCAAATCTGGTTCTTGATAGGTCAGCTGAACCAATTCTACGCTTTTATTGTTCATTTTCAAGATTTTAAATTCATAATTATTTAATTTAAACTCTTGATTTTCTTCTGGTATTTCTTCCAATTCGTGGAGGATAAAACCTGCCAAGGTATTATATTCTCCATCTTCTGGTAAAGATTTTGGTAAATGTTCGTTTATTTCTTCTAGCGGTTGTGTAGCTTGTACCCAAAATACATTTTCGCCTACTTTATCTACAATTTTTTCTTCTTCGTCTTCTTCGTCTTGTATTTCGCCTACCAATTCTTCTAAAATATCTTCAAGGGTAATGATACCTTCTGTACCTCCAAATTCATCTATTACGATTGCCAAATGCTGTTTCTTAAGCTGGAAAACCTTCAATAAATCCGAAACTTTTTTACTTCCTACCACAAAGAAAGCCTCTCTAAGATAATCACGAAGGTCAAAACTTTTTAAATCATTTAAGTTTTTAATATATTCTCTGATGATTTCTTTGGTATAAAAAATTCCTATAATATTATCAATAGAATCTTCATATACTGGGATTCTAGAGTATCCGCTTTCCATTATTTTTTCTAGAATTTCTTCTTTCGGGTCTTCTATATCTATTGAAAAAATATTCTGACGAGGAACCATTACCTGCTTTGCATTGTGATCGGTAAAATCAAAAGCATTTTTTATGATTTCGTAGTTTTCTTCTTCTATCTCTCCGCTATCTGCAGATTGTTTTACAAGAAGTTGTAATTCTTCAGTAGAATGTATTTCTTGGTCAGATGCAGGGTGTATTCCTATCAAGCGAAGAAAAGCATTAGAAATCACATTCATTAACCAAATAACAGGTTTAAAAATAAAATAGAAAAACCTAAGAGGTGATGATATGAATAATGTAGTTGCTTCAGATTTTCTAATTGCAATAGATTTAGGCACCAATTCGCCAAATACGATATGCATTACGGTAATGATAGAGAAACTTACTATTACTGAAAAAGTAGTGATATAAGTAGCCGGAATATCTAGATTAAAATAAGCAAACATATTATGAAATACGTGTTCTAGAGCGCTCTCTCCTACCCAACCTAATGCTAGAGAAGCTAGAGTAATCCCGAGTTGTGTAGCAGATAAATATGCATCTAGATTTTTGATGATTAGCTCTGCTTGCTTTGCCATTTTGTTTCCTTCGGCAGCTTTTATTTGAATTTGTGAGTAGCGGACTTTAACGATGGAGAATTCTGCGGCTACGAAAAAACCGTTTAATAATACGAGTAATAATGCTATAATAAGTTTGATAAAACTATCAGGATCCATTTAAATTTTTTAAACAATTAATGCAAAGATATAAAAATAATTAAAAACGCAGTATAAACAATAAAGGATACACTAGAAACGTGCATCCTTTTGGGTCTAAAAATCGAAATATGAAGAAAATTACTACTTCAAAAAAAATTCTACTACAGAAAATAACTAAAAATTAACAAATGTATTAACAATCCGTAGTAGAAATTTGGCGTCATTTATGTTTTCGTAGTTATTAATAATTAAAAACAAATTTAAAACAGAATACTTATTCAAATCAATTACACCTTTGTGTAGTTTATTTATTGATTGGAGTTTCTAATTGACATTTCAAAATTATACTATTAACCACTTATAATCAATACGTTAAAATACGTATTTTATGTTAAATTACTCTAATGTTTTAGTAACCTTACCAATTAAAGATGCATTTTGCCTTGTTTTTTCGTAAACCTCCATTACATAATCACCTCTAGAAAAATCTTCGTTATCCCAAACAAATTCTAGGGTTTTTTCTTCTCCGTTTACATAATTAATTTCTACTTTATCAGAAAAAATAATTTTTTTATTATTAACAAAGAAAACTCCTGATGGTCTATTAGAAAAAGTAACCGTTTCGCCTTTAGGATTTTTGATGATCATAAAAAGTGTCTTTTGACCAGACGGAGCTAGTATATTTTCATTGATATCAAAATTAACTTTTATCCTGTCTATTCTATACGCTTTATCTGTTTGTATTTCTTTTCCACTACTTCTTACTTTAAAACTATTCAGTTTAAAATTAGAAAGTGACAGCTTAGAAGCATAGTTTAGTAATTGGTCCTTTCTTTCAGAAATTTTCTTTTCTTTTACAATTTTTTCATCCAAATCACTCACTTTGTCTTGTAATTTGGTCACTTCTATCACGATTTTATCTTTTTCGCTCAGTAGTTTAAGTTTTTCATCTTCTAAGACAATCACTTTTTCTTTATAATTTTTAAGAATGGTTTTAGAAAGTGTACCCATTATTTTTTTGGCTTCCATCAATTCTTCTTGGGTCACATTATTTTTATTGATAAGTTTTTCTATCTTTTGTTTTTGAGCAACAATCTCTTTACTATTAAAATGAATATCATTTACCGCGAGTTCTAAATCTTTTTGGATGTATTGATATTCAGATTTTAAATCTGTAAATTGGGTCTTGACCTCAGTTTCGCTCATTTCTGTATTTAGGCTATCATAAAGCATGTACCCCGACAATCCCAAAACGCATAATGATAGTAATACAATGACTTTCGTTTTCATAAATTTTATTTTAAAAATTCAATATAAAAAATGGTTCCTTCGTCTATTTCTGTATCAAACCAAATTTTACCATTATAATCTTCCACAATTTTTTTCACCATAGATAATCCTAATCCCATACCTGTAGATTTAGTAGTAAATTTTTGTTCAAACACTCTATCTCTATTTTCCTCTGAAATTCCACTACCATTATCTTCTATGCTGATGATAAAACGATCTGTTTTATTTTTTATTTCTACTCTTACTTTTTTATTATTATGAGTGATAGATTGTATCCCGTTTTTCACAATATTGGTAATAATTCTGGTGAGATAAATACCATCTATTTTATAATACAATTCATCTACATTGGTATAAAATTCTATAATATGATCCGGGAAAATATCTACAGAATATTTAATAGTCTTTACTACATCTATCAAAGTATCATTACTGGTAGGCATTTTAGCAAAATCAGAAAAAGACTTGGCAATAGAGTAAATAATATCTATCTGATGTACCACTACTTGGGTAAGGTTTCTTATTTTTTCCTCATTTTCGGGATCATCAGGATTATATTTTCTCTGAAAATTTTGCACAGATAATTTAAGTGGTGTAAGTGGATTATTAATTTCATGGGCTACTTGCCTTGCCATTTCTTTCCAAGCTTCTTCTCTTTCGGTTTTTGCCAATTGATTGGTCTGTTCTTGCAATTTGCCAAGCATAGAATTATAAGATTCTACCAAAGGTTTTATCTCATCATTTTCGGGGTAGTCTATCGGAGTATCTAGATATTCTACATTAGTTTTAGTGAGTTTTCTAGAAATAGCTTCAATTTTTTTGGTTAAGTTTTTAGAAATAAACCAAGCTGCATAGCCACTTAAAATCAATAAAATGATAATCGCCAAAAAATATTGTTTTGCCAACATTTTTAGATGTAAAAAAAGAGAAGCATGATTGCTGATATTGCTTACCTCTATTATGGCAATTGGCTGTTTTTCTGAAAACAAGAAATGATAGACGTGATAGATAGACAGGTTATTTTTTTCATCAATAGATTCCGTGATAACTCTTTTTTTATTATTGAGAAGAGGTTCTAATACCAAAGCATCTAGATTTGTTTTTACATTTCTACTGCTATTGAAAATATTGCCTTTTAAATCATAGATAGAAATGGTGGTATTATTTACATTAGCAATTTCAAAGATTCTATCATTTAGCAACTGAAGTTTTTCATCATCAGTGGTTAGATTCTTATTTTTATCTACCAAATAACGGAATGTATCTTGGATTTTGGTTTCGGTTTCTACTAAATCTTGTTGTTTATTATGTCTTACCTTAAGTGTATCTTTATAGAAATTGAACAAAGCCATAGAGGTCACAAAAACTAAGTTTAATGACACCATAGCGATGAAAATCTTATATCTAAAAAAAGTATTGTTTGAAAATATCATAGCATATTAGTTCTGCAAAAATACAGATTAATTAACTGTATTAAATTTAACATAAATAATTTTATTAAAACAAGTAAATAGAATAAAAAAAGCACCAACCTAGGTTGATGCTTTTAATATCGTAACAAAATAACTATTATTAACTATTCTTTAGTGCTTCTGCTCCAGATACAATTTCAAGAATTTCATTGGTAATAGCAGCTTGTCTAGCTTTATTATAGAAAATTACCAATTCATTTTTAAGAGCTTGCGCATTATCTGTAGCCTTATGCATAGCCGTCATTCTGGCACCATGCTCAGAAGCAATAGAATCCAAAACTGCTTTATAAACCTGTGTTTTAATAGACTTAGGAATTAAACTTTCGATAATTTCTTTTCTACTCGGTTCGAAGATGTAATCACTATTAGCAACAATACCTGTGTTTTCCGGCATTTCAATAGGCAATAGTTGTTCAGTTTTTACTTCTTGTGTAGCAGCGTTGATAAATTTGTTATAAATTAGATATACTTCATCAAATTGACCTTCTTTAAAAGCTTTCATTACTTTAGAAGAAACTTTAGATACTGCTTCAAAACTCATATGATCAAAGATGGCACTTTGATTATCATATACCGTTCTGCTTTTTTTAACAGCATCAAAAACTTTTTTACCGATGGTTAAAACTTCTACTTCTACAGGTGTTGCAGAGATTTTATGATTAAGCTCTTTTACGATAGAAGAGTTGAAAGCACCAGCTAAACCTCTGTTAGAAGTTACCGCAATAATTAATACTTTTTTTACTTCTCTTTTCTGAGCAAAAACCGAAACATTTTCAGAATCTGAGCTTGCACTTACATTCTGAATAATTTCTTGAAGTTTTTCGGAGTAAGGTCTTAGCATCACAATAGCATCTTGTGCTTTCTTTAGTTTCGCTGCCGAAACCATTTTCATAGCACTTGTAATCTGCATCGTAGATGATATCGATGTAATTCTACCTCTAATTTCTTTTAAATTTGCCATAATTTGTTTAGTTGTTGGTTGTCGGTTGTTGGTTGTTAGTTTTAGAATTTTCTGTCAACTACCAACCAAAAACCATCAACTAATATTAGTTGTACTTCGCAGCTAAATCTGTAGCTACTTGTTTTAGAACTCCTGTTAATTGGTCGTCTATTTTACCCGCTTTAAGAGCAGCCATCACTTCTGGATGTTTGTTTCTTAAGAAATCAACATACTCTATTTGGAATTCTTTTACCTTTCTGATAGGAACGTTTCTTAATAAGTTTTCTGTTCCAGAATAGATCATTGCTACTTGTGCTTCTACTGGTAGCGGAGAGTTCACAGGTTGTTTCAATATTTCTACGTTTCTTTCTCCTTTAGAAATTACTGCAAGAGTAGCTGCGTCTAAGTCTGAACCAAATTTAGCAAATGCTTCTAATTCTTTATACTGTGCCTGGTCTAGTTTAAGAGTACCAGATACTTTTTTCATTGATTTAATTTGTGCGTTACCACCAACTCTAGATACAGAGATACCTACGTTAATCGCTGGTCTTACCCCAGAGTTGAATAAATCTGATTCTAGGAAAATCTGCCCATCTGTAATAGAGATTACGTTAGTTGGGATATATGCAGATACGTCACCAGCTTGAGTTTCGATAATTGGCAATGCGGTAAGAGATCCACCACCTTTTACCATTGGTTTTAAGGCATCTGGTAAATCGTTCATTTGTGCAGCAATGGTATCATCTTTAATTACCTTAGCAGCTCTTTCTAATAATCTAGAGTGAAGATAAAAAACGTCTCCAGGATATGCTTCACGACCTGGTGGTCTTCTTAATAATAGAGAAAGCTCACGGTAAGCAACTGCTTGTTTAGACAAATCATCATAAATGATTAAAGCAGGTCTACCTATATCTCTGAAATATTCACCAATTGCAGCACCTGCCATAGGAGCATATACCTGCATTGGAGAAGGATCTGAAGCGTTAGCAGCTACTACTACAGTATATGCCATAGCTCCTTTATCTTCTAACGTTTTTACAATTTGTGCTACCGTAGAGCCTTTTTGGCCTACTGCTACATAAATACAAAAAACAGGTTCACCAGCATCGAAAAATTCTTTTTGGTTAAGAATCGTATCAATAGCAACAGTAGTTTTACCTGTTTGTCTGTCACCAATGATAAGCTCTCTTTGTCCTCTTCCGATAGGAATCATAGAGTCAATTGCAACAATACCTGTTTGTAGTGGTTCATTTACCGGTTGACGGAAAATTACACCTGGAGCTTTTCTTTCTAGTGGCATTTCGTAAAGTTCACCAGAGATAGGTCCTTTACCATCAATAGGATTACCAAGAGTATCTACTACTCTACCTAGCATTCCTTCTCCTACTCTGATAGAAGAGATTCTTTGAGTCCTTTTTACGGTATCTCCTTCTTTTACTTTTTTAGATTCTCCTAGAAGTGCAACACCTACGTTGTCTTCTGCAAGATTCAATACAATACCTTCAATACCCCCTTGAAATTTTACCAATTCTCCGTATTGTACATTTTCTAAACCGTAAACAAGCGCAATACCGTCTCCGATTTGTAATACTGTACCTACTTCTTCTACGTTTGATTGCGTATCAAAATTGGCCAATTGTTGTTTTAAAATTGCTGAAACTTCAGCCGGATTTATTTCTGCCATTTTATGGTTGTTTTAATCTTAATTTAGTTGAAATTCTTTTTTAACAAGGCTTAGCTTAGTTCTTACAGAAGCATCTACCTGCTGGTCTCCTACTCTTAGGATGTAACCCCCAATAATTTCTGGATTTACCACTACTTTTAGGTCATAGTTTCTGCTATGGTCTATAAGTGTAGTAGATTTTATGATTTCGTCAGTATTTTCCTTAGAAAGTTCAGTAGCTAACGTAAGAGTAATTCTCTGTACTCCTTGTAAATCTTCTACCTTATTGATGTATTCTTGGGCAATACCTTGCAGATGACTTTCTCTACCTTGCTTGATAACTAGGATTATCAAGTTCTGAGCTACAGGAGAAAAATTAACGAAAACTTGTGTTGCCACCGCAATTTTCTTCTTTGCATCTATGATAGGTGAAGCAAAAAAATTCTTCAATTCCTTAGAATCTTTCATAATCTTTACCACATCTTTCATCTCTGCAAATACTGTTGCAGTATTACCCGACTCCTGAGTGAAATCAAGTAAACCTTGTGCGTATCTTTTTGCTACTTTAGATGTAAGCATTGTTAGTTCTGATTAGGTTGTTTAAGGATATTTTCTACCAACTGATTGTGAGCATCTGTAGTATCTAGTTTTTTCTTTAAGATAGATTCTGCAATTTGTACTGAAAGAGAACCAATTTGGTTTTTGATTTCAGCTACAGCAGCGCTTTTCTCAGCAACGATAGACTGTCTTGCTTGTGCTATCATTTTATCACCTTCTACTTTAGCAATATCTTTAGCATCAGAAACTATTTTTTCTTTAATTTCTCTAGCTTCTTTTAGGATAGCATCTCTTTCTGCCTTAGCTTCTCTGATGATTCTTTCGTTATCAGATTTTAGCTGTGCCATCTCTTCTTTTGCTAACTGTGCTTGGTTGAGAGCGTCGATAATATTCGTTTCTCTCTCATTGATAGAGTTAAGAATCGGTTTCCAAGCGAACTTTCCTAATAAAAGCAAAAGCCCTATAAAGATAATAGATTGGATGATAAACAATCCTGATGAAAATTGACTAATTAATTCCATATGTAGATTAATGTTTTTTAAAATTTTGTTTAAAAAATCACTGACTGTAAGCAACCCCTACAGTCAATGATGTTTTTTAGTTTTCGCTTACAGCGAACAATGCAGCAAATGCAACCCCTTCGATAAGAGCTGCAGCAATAAGCATTGCAGTTTGTAATTTACCTGATTGCTCTGGTTGTCTTGCGATAGCTTCTAAAGCAGAAGCACCAATTTTACCGATACCGATACCAGCTCCGATAACTATTAAACCAGCACCAACGATTCTAGGAATGTTCATAATATATAATTTTAAAAAAATTGTTTCTTTTTAGTGAGCATGTTCGTGCTCGTGTTCCTGAACAGCCATACCAATAAACAATGCAGATAGCATAGTAAAGATATAAGCTTGTAAAAACGCTACCAATACTTCTAATAAATAAATAACCAAAGTAAGTGCAGGAAATGCTACTCCAGCTACTACGTTTTTAAAGAAGTAGATTAACCCTATCAAACTCATTACCACAATGTGACCAGCAGACATATTTGCGAAAAGACGAATCATCAATGCAAATGGCTTAGTTAAAGTCCCTAACAATTCTATTGGCAATAAAATCAATTGCATAGGAAAAGGAACGCCTGGCATCCAGAAAATATGTTTCCAATAATCTTTGTTTGCTGAAATATTGGTAATAAGATAAGTAAAAATTGCTAAGAAAAAGGTAATTGTAATATTACCCGTTACATTTACTCCAAAAGGCATTAAACCGATAACATTCAAAAACAGAATAAAGAAAAATACGGTTAATAAATACCCCATAAATCTTCTGTACTTATGCCCTATGTTTGGAATAGCTATATCATCTCTAATGAAGATAATTAATGGTTCAAATAATTTTGCAACACCAGATGGCACTAAAGACTTTTTGTAAGACTTAGCCATTCCCCCGAAAATCACCAACATCAATACAGAAACTAAAATAATCATCAAAACAGATTTAGTGATAGAAAGATCTAATGCAACTTTTTCTACCGTTGGATGATGATGTTCATCTAGTTTTAAGTCACCTGTTGCATCTGTTTTGTATATTTTCTCATGGAAAAGTCTGTAGTAATTCCCGTTGCTTTCTACCAAATTTTCAGCACTTTTACCTTCCATATTTACATGAGAGAAATTATTTTTATTACTCATGAAAAAATGAAAACCTCCATCATAAATAATTATAGGAAGCGGAAAACCGATGTGATGACCATCTTTATCTACCATAATAGTAAAATCATGCGCATCTAGCAAGTGATGCTGAATAAATTCTTTATTCTCTTCAGCAATCTTTTCTTTCTCAGAAAGAGGCTTCGCTTCTGCGTGTTCTGTAG